>NZ_CP179214.1:2990578-3327437 GCF_051201695.1 Tenacibaculum sp. nBUS_03
TTGGAATTTTTTATATCAAATGATAGTTCAATTTTTGAAGAAACTTTATTTACATGTTGTCCACCTGCACCAGAACTTCTAATGGCTTTAAAATTAAGCTCTTTTGTTAATTCTGCGATATTCACTATTGTAAAGAAAAATTGTTTGAATCTAAATTTTTAGGTATAAAATTCACGTCTAAGTCATTTAAACTATTAGAAAAAGAATATAAGTTTTCTTTTTTAGAAAGTAATTCATCAATAATAGTTATTGCTTTTTTTAAACGAGTTTCTTTATCTCCTTTTAATAAAATATAAGGGCGATTGTATTTTTTTAGTGCATTTTCAAAAGCTTGAAACATTTCCAATCGTTGTTCAGGTCGATCTCTTAAATCATCAGCTTCCCAGGGGGTATCAATGTATGTTAAAAAGTAAATATCATAAGTGTTAGACAAGGCGGCTTTGTCTAATATTGGATCAACGAATCCTCCATAATACGCTTCAGAATATACTTTTGTTTCTAACAAATCTGTGTCGCAAATCAATACTTTGTCAGCTTTTTTGCCTAGTTCATTTTCAAGTTGCATTTGCCCTTTTGCAATAGGTAATAAATCGCTTTCTTCACAAGTTTTACGTTCATTATTCCATTTGTCTTGTAAGTATTCACGAGCAAATTCAGGAGTCCAAACGGTATTGTAATGACGTGCTAATTGACCTGAAAGTGTAGTTTTCCCTGTGCTCTCTGGTCCAAATAAAACAACCTTTACCAGATTGATGTTTTGTTGCCTAAGTTTTTTTTCCATGCTATATAACCAGTTATTGCTAAAAAAGTGAAAATCAAATACTGTAAACTTGTGAAAGTAAACCCTTTATGGAAATACAATGGAACTGAAATTATATTTCCTATAATCCAATAAATCCAATTCTCTATTTTTCTTCTTGCCATTAGCCACATTCCAACAAAAAATATAGCCGTCGTAAATGTATCAACTAAAGCAGTCCAGTCGTTCCATTTGTCAAAAGCAATATAAACTAGATAAACAAACCCAAGCGTCATTATAAAAATTATAGCACTAATTTGTTTTTCGAGTGAAGTTGTTTTAGAGATAGAAGTTGAATTACCATCCTCGGTTTTACGTGTCCAAATATACCAACCATAAATGCTCATGATGAAATAATAAGCATTGATCATCATGTCTCCTAAGAGTTCCCATTTCAAAAGAAGATACACAAAAATAGAAGTACTAATCATACCTGTTGGGAATACCCAAATGTTATTTCTTCTAGAACACAAAACAGAAATAAATCCAAATATTACAGCAACGATTTCCAGTGAAATGTCTATAATGGAGTAATTTGAATACTGACTAAAAAGGAAATCAAAAATTAGGTTCATAATCGCTACGATCAGATTTTACAATTTTCATAAATAATAAGCCATGTTCTACTAATTCAAATGTATTTTTTAGTTCTAATGTAATTAACTGCATTACGGTATCATAATCACCATATACTTGTGTGCTTAAGGGGTTTTCAAGTACAGTTAAATTTGAGGCTCTTAGTTTTTGTATAAAGCTTATTATTGCTTCTTCAAATTCATTCTGAAGAGGTGTCAAAGTCAATTCAACGGATATTTTCATATACTAGGATGTTATAAGTTGTAAAGTTACAAACTAATCTATCTTGGAAGTATTTAAAAATACTTTTTTTAGTAAGATAAACTAATAGGCGTAAACGCAGGTAAAGTCATCTATTTCCATGAAATGGATATGATAATGTGAAGTTTCTCCTTCATATAGTATTTTACCGGTAGTTTGTTTATTACTATTGAAAGGGAAGTCTTCAATATAAATATTTTCCAAAAATAATAATTTTTTCTTTCCGTAAATTTTATATAAGCTTTCTTTTGCTCCCCAAACGATAGTAAGTTTACTTACTAATGCATCATGATTGGCAATTGATTTATATGCTTCAATAGGAGTGAATTTATGAGCAATTTTTACAATTTTGTCTCTTCTTTTTTCAATATCAATACCTACGGGTTTTTCGTTAGAAATAATAATACCAGAAAAAGTGAATGAATGTGTTATCGAAATATATTTTCCGTCTTTTAAATGTGGCTTACCAAATTCATCATAAATTAAATCACTGTCTTTATACCCTACCTCTTTTAGTAAGTGACGAACACTTAAAAAACCCCTTTGATGCAGTTCAGATCTCATTCCATGTAGCCTGTTTGAATTGTTTTTAGTCAACTGAATTTCTTTTAACAAATCATTAAATGATTCTTCAATCTTCCATATCAGTGCTTTAGTGGTATCACTAATTGTTACTATTTTGTAAAGTGGCATAATTTAAAAAGTTATTTTGTAACTTTGTTCTTCGAAAATTTGATAATAAATATACAAAAATATGAGCACAAATACCGCTGCATACGTACCATACAAAGTTAAAGATATTTCTTTAGCTGATTGGGGAAGAAAAGAAATAGAATTGGCTGAAGCTGAAATGCCAGGTTTAATGAGCTTACGTGAAGAGTATAAAGATGAGCAACCTTTAAAAGGAGCAAGAATTGCTGGTTGTTTACATATGACAATTCAAACTGCGGTTTTAATTGAAACATTACAGGCTTTAGGAGCTGAGGTGACTTGGAGTTCATGTAATATTTTTTCTACTCAAGATCAGGCTGCTGCCGCAATAGCTGCTACAGGAACTCCTGTGTATGCTTGGAAAGATATGACAGAAGAAGAGTTTGATTGGTGTATTGAACAAACATTATTTTTTGGAGAAGAAAAAAAACCATTAAATTTAATTTTAGATGACGGAGGTGATTTAACCAACATGGTACTTGATAAATACCCAGAGTTAGCAGCTGGGATTAATGGTTTATCTGAAGAAACTACTACAGGTGTTCACCGTTTATATGACAGAGTAAAAGCTGGAACATTACCTATGCCAGCAATTAACGTAAACGATTCAGTTACTAAATCAAAGTTTGATAACAAATATGGTTGTAAAGAATCTGCAGTTGATGCAATTCGTAGAGCTACTGATATTATGTTAGCAGGTAAACGTGTAGTTGTTTGTGGATATGGTGATGTAGGTAAAGGTACTGCAGCTTCATTTAAAGGGGCAGGAAGTATTGTAACTGTTACTGAAATTGATCCTATTTGTGCATTACAAGCGGCAATGGATGGTTTCGAAGTAAAAAAATTAGAAACTGTCGTAGGTAATGCTGATATAGTAATTACTACAACAGGTAATAAAGATATCGTTCAAGCTCGTCATTTTGAAGCTTTAAAAGACAAAGCTATCGTATGTAATATCGGGCATTTTGATAATGAAATTGATATGGCTTGGTTAAATGAAAATCATGGGCATACTAAAAATACTATTAAGCCTCAGGTAGATAAGTATAATGTAAACGGAAATGACATTATTATTTTGGCTGAAGGTCGTTTAGTAAACTTGGGGTGTGCAACTGGTCACCCTAGTTTTGTGATGTCTAATTCATTTACTAACCAAACATTAGCTCAAATTGAATTATGGACTAACCGAGATGCATATGAAAATGAAGTGTATATGTTACCTAAACATTTAGATGAGAAAGTAGCAAAATTACACTTAGCTAAAATAGGCGTTGAGTTAACAGAGTTACGTGAAGACCAAGCTTCTTATATTGGTGTTACAGTTGAAGGTCCTTTTAAACCAGAACATTATAGATATTAGAAGAATTTACCACAAAATAAAAATCCTCGTTTTAACGAGGATTTTTATTTTGTGGTAAATAATAAATGCTATCTATTCTTTTGGAATTCTTTCGTCTATCATTTTTAATGGCATATCCCCCATTAAATCAATTAAATCTAAAATATCCCTAACTTTCTCTTCTTCTTCAGCTTGTTCTGTAACAAACCACTGTAAGAAAATTTCTGAAGTGAAGTCGTTAACTTGACGTGCAGTTTTGAAAATGTGATGAATTGATTGTGTTACTTCTATTTCAGCATTTAGTGAAGCTTCAAATATGGCACGTAAACTTTCAAATTCATGAGTAATTTCACTTACTGTTGGCGATAAAGCACTACCTCCATTATCATTAATGAATTTAAATATTTTCATCATGTGAGTTCTTTCTTCTTCAGCTTGGTTGTAGAAATATGATGCACTATTTCTTAGCTCTTTTTGGTCACACCAAGAAGCCATTGCCAAATATTTTGAAGAAGCTTTTTGTTCTAACATTATTTGTTGATTTAATAAATCAACAACATCGACATTTAAAATCATGTCTTTTCTTATCGCTGTTTGCATAATACTCGTGTTTTAATGAATGTTACATTAAAGGTAAGCATAATAAAAGCTCAAAAAACGTGAAGCCTTAATTTAAAAGTAGTCTTATTTAAGAGAGTACGGTATGTTCTTTAAATATTGTTAAGACCAGGCGTTTTAATTCAAGAATTTGTGATACATCTAATATAAGTAAATGCTTCCTGTCAGCCACAAATAGTAGTATGTAATTTTCATTATCAATAATATTCTCAATAGAGGTGTAAGAAGAATAATCTAGTATTTTTTTTCTAAAAGCTAATAACTGACAGAATGTTAAGTCAATAGTTTTAAAGCCCAAATCTAATACATAAGAATTTCTTCTGCTATATTGAATAGAATATTGATATGATGATTCACAAATTACCATACTGCAAATATATTATTTTTAATTAATCTAAAAAAGAGTAATTAAAAAAGCTCACTAAAAAGTGAGCTTTTATTTAAAAAATACAGTTATTGATTTATATTTTTAATTCATTAAATAACTTAATTAATTCAGGATTAGAAGGTCTCGGAGCATTTGCACTTACAATATTACCTTCTGGGTCAATTAAAATAAATCTTGGGATTCCAGAAATAGCATAGTCTTTTATGAATTTAGAATTCCAGTTGTCGTCAGCAAATAACTGAATTCCACCTAATTTTTTATCATTAACCATTTTTACCCAAGTATCATGGTTTTTTTGTTCGTCAATAGAAACACTTACAAATTCGATATTTTTATCATGAAATTTGTTTTCTACAGTCTTTAAAAAAGGAATTTCCTTTTTACAAGGACCACACCAAGTAGCCCAAACATCCACGTAAACATACTTTCCTTTTAAATCATCTAAGGAAGTTTTTCCTCCTTTATGGTTTTCATAGTCTGAAAATTTTGGAGAAACAGTGCCTTTCGGTAAAGTTTCTGCTATATACTTTTCTTGAGCATATTTACGATCAAAAAATGATTTAAAAGCTGAAATACTTTTTGTTTGATTAGCAGTAAAAGTAGAGTCTAGTGGTTTTGTAGTAAGTCTTGATTTGAAATCATCAACATATGTTTTTATTTTGGTGTCAAAATCTTCTTTTGGTAATTTAAAAAGTGATTTATCCTCAAAAAACTCTTCTTGAATGATAGATGATTTAGCCATAAAGTTACTTTCATCAGACCCTTTTCCAGTAAAGACAATAGTTTCATCAAATTGATTAGTGTCTAATGATAATTTTATCTCATCTCCATTTCTTAAAAATAATGAAGTAAATTCTTTACCGTCAAAAAAAGAATAGATACCGTTGGTTACTTTCATGGTGTCTTTAAACATTCCATTTTCATCAACTTTTATTACTCTTTTAAATCCAATTCTGTTAGAGACTACTACAGAATCAGAATTTTTATTTGTTATTTTTCCTGAAAAAGTAACATAATCTTTCGCTTCTTGTTTACAAGAAACTATAGCAATAGAGGCAATTGCTAGGTAAATTAATTTTTTCATTTTAGTTTAATTTAAAATTAGTTAGTTTAATAATAAGCGAGCTAAAGTAATAAAATTTAATAAATCATAATGCTGCCAGGATTTAAAAGACTATTGGAAGGGGAAGGGATAAGTATACATACTCCGATAGTTTTGTTAAACTTATCTAGCAAACAAATACATTAGGTTTCTAATGATATACTGTTATGTTTTACCCCAACCAACCTTCTCTGTCTAGACTTCTATATTGAATGGCTTCAGTAATATGGTTTGAGTTTATGCTATTTGAAGCATCTAAATCAGCAATAGTGCGAGAAACTTTTAAAATTCTATCATAAGCTCGAGCGGAAAGGTTTAATTTTTCCATAGCGGTTTTTAGAAGTTGTTTACTCTCGTCAGATAATTTACAAAATTCTCGAATTTGTTTTACATTCATTTGGGCATTGTAATGAATGTTTTCGAAATCACTAAATCTTGCAGATTGTTTTTCACGAGCCCTAGTAACCCGTTCTCTTATATCTCTACTGTTTTCTCCTTTTCTTTCATCTGATAGTTTATCAAAGGGAACTGGGGTTACTTCAATATGAATATCAATTCGGTCTAATAAAGGTCCTGAAACTTTACTTAAATAGCGTTGTATTTCCGCTGGAGATGAAGTAATAGGTGCATTTGGATCATTAAAATATCCTGACGGGCTTGGGTTCATACTTGCAACTAACATAAAACTACTTGGATAGGTAACTGTAAATTTAGCCCTTGAAATTGTCACTTCTCTGTCCTCTAGTGGCTGTCGCATAACTTCTAAAACTTCTCTTTTAAATTCGGGGAGTTCATCTAAAAATAATACACCATTATGAGAAAGAGAAATTTCTCCTGGCCTTGGATATTGGCCACCCCCTACTAAAGCAACGTTAGAAATTGTATGATGAGGACTTCTAAATGGTCGATTGTAAAGCAATCCTTCATTCTTTGTTTTACCAACTACTGAATGAATTTTGGTGGTTTCTAATGCTTCATGTAAAGTCATTGGAGGTAAAATTGATGGCAACCGTTTTGCTAACATTGTTTTTCCTGATCCTGGTGGGCCAATTAAAATAATATTATGTCCTCCAGCGGCTGCAATTTCCATACAGCGTTTTATGCTTTCCTGCCCTTTTACTTCAGAAAAATCGAATTCAGGAAAATCAATATGCTTGTAAAATTCGTGTCTTGTATCAACAGTGGTTTGTTCAATTTTATTATTGCCATTAAAATGATTAATAACTTCTAAAATATTATTAGCTCCTAAAACTTGTAAATTATCAACAATAGCAGCTTCTTTGGCGTTCTCTTTAGGGATAATTAGATATTTAAAACCTTGCTCTCTGGCTTTTATAGCAATAGGTAAAGCACCTCTTATAGGTTGTAAGCTCCCATCTAAAGACAGTTCTCCCATTATAACATACTTACTAATTTCTTTAGATTGTATTTGATTAGAAGAGGCAAGAATCCCTATTGCAAGCGTTAAGTCGTATGACGCTCCTTCTTTTCGGATATCAGCAGGTGCCATATTTATAATAATTTTTTTACCTGGAAGTTTGTAACCGTTGTTATTTAATGCTGCTGAAATTCGGTATGAACTCTCTCTAACGGCATTATCAGGTAATCCTACTAAATGATATCCTATACCTTTGTCAATATTTACTTCAACAGTAATTGTAGTTGCTTCAATACCAAATACGGCAGATCCATAAATTTTTACTAGCATTTTTTTCTTTAAAGATATATTTTTTAGGTTTAAAAATAGTTGATAGACATAATTTTTTTCATTTAGAAAGTTAAATAATGTGTAATAGGCTGATTGCTTTTTTGAAATAATAAGTAATATCTCTAACTTTACAAGCCATCTTTTTTTAATAAAGACTGTATGGTTCGGTTATATTTGAATTTTAAGTTTCATTATAAGAAACTATAACTTCCTGTAATTGGGGCTTAGTCTCTGTTAATTAGGATTGTAATTGCTATTGTATTTATTTTAAATTTTATTTTATGAGAAAAGAAAAATTAACGACCCTAATAGTTAATGATTACCCATTAATGTGTGAGGCATATAAAAGGGCATTTATTAATGTAAGTAATTATACTCTATATGATTTTGATTTTATAACGATAAACAACATCGACGACGCTTGTGAAATGATAAAAAAATTCTATGATAGAGAACAAAAGATTGATTTAGTTTTTTTAGATTTAAAACTATTTCCTTCCGATAATAAAAAAATACTGTCTGGTGAGGATTTAGGAATTTTAATTAAAGATATGTTTCCAAGTTGTAAAGTTATTTTATCAACTACTAATGATAATAAATATAGAATTCATAGTGTTTTTAGAAGTATAAATCCTGAAGGCTTTTTAATAAAAAGTGATGTTACATTTATAGAATTAGTGAAAGCCATCAATGAAGTAATAAATGATCCTCCATATTATAGTAAAACAGTTTTAAAATTATTAAGAAAAAAAGTTTCAACAGATTTTTTGTTAGATGATGTTGATAGAAAAATACTTTATGAATTATCTATTGGTGCTAAAGTAAAAGATATGTTAGGGTTCATTCCTTTATCTGTAGCAGCTATAGAAAAAAGAAAAAGACACCTAAAAAAAATATTTAATGTTAAAGAAAAAGGGCATCGAGAATTGATATTAAAAGCCAAAGAAAGTGGCTTTATTTAACATGAATAAAAAGAAAGTAATGTTTATCCTTACTTTTTTTATCAAAAAAATGTCAAATTTATTTTTTTTTAATGATATGTTTGGTGATAATATTGAAAATAGCTTAAAAAACTATCGTTTTGAAAAATTCGTTAATAAATATAGTACAACAACTTCTAAAAAAAAATAAAATTTCTTTTGATAAGGAGGAGCTTTCTTTTCAAATGCAAAGTCATCCATCCTATCCTAGTTTGCATGCTATAACAGGAGTACTTGATCATTTTAATATAGAAAATGTAGCAGCAGAAGTTCCAGTAAATTCAGATACCTTAGCGCAATTACCATCTTGTTATATTGTACAAGTAAATGATAGTAATGGTCTGAACTTAACAATTGTTGAGAGAAAGAAAAATGAATATATTTTCTATACTATAGAAGGCAAAAAAGAAAAAATATCTGAAGCAGAGTTTTTAAAAAGGTTTACCGGAATTATAGTTGCTGTAGAGAAAACAGATACTATTCAAACAAGTAAAAAAACAAGTAAAATCCCACAATATATAGGTTTAGGAATTCTAAGTTGCTTAGTTGCTTTTGTAATTCTTAAAGCACCTAATTCAGTTTTTAGTTTTTCTCATTTACTTTTATCAATAGTAGGAATTGTAGTTAGCATAGCTATTGTAAAACAAGAGTTAGGTATACAAACCTCCATAGGTGATGCTTTTTGTTCTGGAGCAGATGAAAAAAAAGATTGTGATGCAGTACTTACCTCAAAAGGGGCTGAAATACTAAAAGGGTATAAATTAAGCGACTTTAGTATATTATATTTTTCAACATTGGCGCTTTTAACCTTCGTTGAACTGGCAACACCTGCACTTGCTTATTCAATAAGTTTGGTTGCTATTCCAGTAACATTATATTCCATCTATTATCAATATGCAGTAGTGAAAAAATGGTGCTTACTATGTTTAAGTATTGTTGGTTTATTATGGTTGCAAGCATTGATACCAGTAATAACAAACATCTATATTTCTAGTTTTATAC
Source organism: Tenacibaculum sp. nBUS_03 (assembly GCF_051201695.1). GTDB lineage: Bacteria > Bacteroidota > Bacteroidia > Flavobacteriales > Flavobacteriaceae > Polaribacter. The sequence continues at coordinate 3,000,063 of NZ_CP179214.1, forward strand.
CTACTGACTATGTTGTGTTGGCAATTATAGGAACAAGTATTTGGGTGGGATGGAGCTATATAAAGCCACTAATAACTGAAGTAACAGAATTGCGAAAAGAAAAAATAGAAGGGGTTAAATTTAGAAGAAACTTTACCTTATTTGAGGGAATGCTAAATAAATCTCCTCAAATAGATACGGCTATTGATAAAAACCAAGAAATTGTTTTTGGTAACCCAACCTCAAATTTAGAAATAGTTGTTGTAACCAATCCTTTTTGTGGACACTGCAAACCGGTGCATAAACAAGTAGATGAAATTTTACATAAATATAATAACTCCGTTAAAATAAGAATCCGTTTTAATATAAATACTGAAGACAAAAACGGTAGTGCGGCAAAAGTAACGAGTAGATTATTAGAACTCTATAACAACAACAAGAAAGAAGAGTGTTTAGAGGCTATGAGTGAAATTTATGAAGATGGAAATGTGGATGAATGGGTAAAGAAATGGGGAGCAACAAATAACAGTGATTATTTTTTAGCTGAATTGGAAAGAGAAAAAGAATGGTGCAAAGAAAACGCTATTAACTTCACTCCTGAAATTCTAATCAACGGAAGATCGTTTCCAAAAGAATACAATAGATCTGATTTAATTTTCTTTATAGAAGAACTGGAAGAAAATAGCCAAATAACAATAAGTAAAGTATAAAAAACAAAGCCCAAAAAGGGCTTTGAATTTGAAACATATTCTCTCGCAAAGAATAGACACACTCGGTGAGTGTCTCAAAATGTTCGCTGTAAAAGTAATCTTATTATTTTAATTATGAAAAACTCAATTTTAAATTTAGGAAAAGTACTAGATAAGAAGGCGCAAGAAAAAATTAAAGGAGGTATTGGCATATGCAGCTTTATACCGTTATGTCCCAATATATCTGATAAATATTGTATTGTAATAGGTAATCAACAATGTCTTGTTGTTGGTGGGTAATAAAATAGGAAAAACAAGTCTTGTTATTATGTAACTATAATTTATTTATAAATTCCGCATGGTTGAGTTAGAGATGAATATTAGCTATTAGTAATAGTATTAATTTAATTTTAAATTTATGAACAAAGGTTAAATATTACAGAACAAAGAAAGTAAACTGAATATATAAAATGTTAAGACTTGGTAGTTACATTGATCACTGTAATGTAGCATCGTGCTATTTTGATAGATGACAAGGTTTTATTTCACGTTAAATTTTCAATTATAATAACGATCCAGCCTAATTGTGGAGGGGTGGAGTTTAGATGATGTTTAAGCTTAAGCATTTTACTATTGTTAAAAACAGAAACCACTTTAAATAATCAACTGTAGGGATGGCTTAACATCTCCCTGTTCTATTAATTTTTCATTTGAAGAAATTTCCAAATTATAAGCAAACCGAGGCTAAAGATTGTGGTCCAACGTGTATAAAGATAATCGCCAAGCATTATGGCAAAACAATCAACACACAACAATTAAGAAAACTAAGTGAAACGACCCGAGAGGGAAGTAGTTTGTTAGGATTAAGTGAAGCAGTAGAATCTATGGGTTTTAAATCTTTAGGAATTAAACTTGCTTTTAACAAACTTCTTGAAGCTCCATTACCATGTATTGTTCATTGGAACAAAAACCACTATGTGGTTCTTTATAAAATAAAGAAAAATACTGTTTATGTATCTGACCCCGCTCATGGACTCATTACTTTTACCAAAGAAGAATTTATTCAGCATTGGATAGGGAACAATGCAGATGAAAATACAGAAGAAGGAATAGCCTTACTTGTTGAACCTACTCCTAGGTTTTATCAAGAAGAGTTTGAAGAAGATGAAAAATTTGGGTTCTCATTTATATTCAAATATCTTTTTAAATATAAAAAATTCATCATCCAGCTTATCATAGGCTTATTAGCTGGAAGTTTATTACAATTAATATTACCTTTTTTAACTCAGAGTGTGGTTGATGTTGGTATAAAAAACCAAGACATCAATTTTGTGTATTTAATTTTATTTGCCCAACTATTTTTATTTGTAGGAAAAGCTTCTTTAGAAATAATACGTAGCTGGATTTTACTACATTTAAGTACACGGATTAATATTTCATTAATCTCTGATTTTTTTATCAAGTTAATGAAACTCCCTATTTCTTATTTTGATGTAAGAATGACTGGAGACTTATTGCAACGAATCAATGACCACAAACGTATAGAACGAATTCTAACTACCTCTTCATTAACCGTGTTGTTTTCATTCTTTAATCTGATCATTTTTAGTTTAGTTTTAGGATTTTATAGCTTGCAAATATTTGGAGTATTTGTTTTAGGAAGTGTTTTATATTTTGGTTGGGTTTTGTTTTTCTTCAAGAAAAGGAAAGAGTTAGATTACAAACGATTTTCACAAGTTAGTCAAGAACAAAGTAAAGTTATTGAGCTGATTAACGGAATGCAAGAAATTAAGCTTCATAATGCAGAAAGGCGCATGCGTTGGAACTGGGAATATGTTCAGGCTCGTTTGTTTAAAGTAGCAACGAAAAGCTTGGCTTTAGAGCAAACCCAAAGTGTAGGGTCTAACTTTATTAATGAATTAAAAAATATGTTCATTACCATTTTGTCTGCCAAATTAGTAATTGATGGTCAAATTACTTTAGGGATGATGATGGCAATTAGCTATATAGTTGGCCAATTAAACGGCCCTATAGTTCAATTAATCAATTTTATGAGAGATGTGCAAGACGCGCAGATATCTATTGACAGGTTAGGAGAGATTCATAACATGGAAGATGAAGAAAAGCCCGAAGATGAAAAAGTCACTCATATTCCAGAAAAAGAAGCCATAAAACTTAATAACATCTCTTTTAGGTATACAGGAGGATTAGAACCTGTATTAAAAGATTTATCATTAGAAATTCCAGCGAATAAAACTACCGCTATTGTTGGAGTTAGTGGAAGCGGAAAAACAACCTTAATGAAATTATTACTTGGTTTTTATCAAGTAGATTCAGGAGATATAAGTATTGGTAATTTTAACTTGAAAAATATTTCACAAAAAGAATGGCGAAGGAATTGTGGGGTAGTAATGCAAGAGGGATATATTTTTAATGATACCATCGCAAAAAATATAGCTGTTGGAGAAGATTACGTAGATAAAGAAAAACTAGCACATGCCATAAATGTAGCCAACATATCAGATTATATAGAAGGATTGCCCCTAGGATATAACACAAAAATTGGAAGTGAAGGAAACGGTCTAAGTACAGGACAAAAACAACGATTATTAATAGCCAGATCTGTATATAAAAATCCAAAGTTTTTATTTTTTGATGAGGCTACTAGTGCACTAGATGCAAATAATGAGAAAGTGATTATGGGAAAACTTAATGAGTTTTTCTCCAATAAAACAGCAGTAGTTATTGCACATAGACTAAGTACAGTTAAAAATGCACACCAAATAGTAGTATTAGAAAAAGGAAAGATAATAGAAAAAGGAACGCACCAAGAATTAGTAGCTTTAAAAGGAAGCTACCACCACCTAGTTAAAAATCAACTAGACTTGGGTAAATAAATAACATGTCATACCAATAGGGTAACTTCCCTCATTGGTAATGACAAAAATATTCTCTCGCGAGGAATAGACATACGCCTTGAGTGTCTTAAAATGATCAAGGGTTTAATTAATTAAATCTTTAAAAAAATGAAAAAATCAATTTTAAATTTAGGAAAAGCTTTAAAAAGAGCTGAACAAAAAGAAATCAGTGGAGGTGTTGGTAGCACATGTTTTAGCCATGCTGATTGTCCAAGAGATATGGGATGTTGTGATAATGGGCCTTATGTTGGTTTGTGTATGCTTGGTAGTGATTATAGAAACCATTGTAACTAATTATTAAAATTTGAAAAAATGAAAAAATCAATTTTAAATTTAGGAAAAGCTTTGAAAAGAGCTGAACAAAAAGAAATCAGTGGAGGAAACAGTTGTAATGGCCCGTCTTGCTATGGAATTAGCGGTATGGGCTGTGGTACTTGTGAACAGTATCATGAGCTATCAAACTATTGCAAAGTAAGAGTTTTTGTAAGTACTAACTGTTTCTAAAAAAAAATAATTATGAAAAAATCAATTTTAAATTTAGGAAAAGCTTTAAAAAGAGCTGAACAAAAAGAAATCAGTGGAGGTGTTGGTAGCACATGTTTTAGTCATGCTGATTGTCCAAGAGATATGGGGTGTTGTGATAATGGCCCTTATGTTGGTTTGTGTATGCTTGGTAGTGATTATAGAAACCATTGTAACTAATTAATAATATTTTAAAAAATGAAAAAATCAATTTTAAATTTAGGAAAATCTTTAGATAAAAAAGATCAAAAATCAATTAACGGTGGATTTGATTATCCAGTTGGGTTTTGCTTTGCTGTAGGTGTAAATCCTCCTCAATTAATTGCGAATGTTCTTTGCAATGAGTTATGCCCAGATGGTTCAACTCCTTTTTGTCCAGTATTTGATGACGGAATTATAAATTAATCTGTTATCAATTAGAGAGCTTTTTTAGGCTTTATTGAATAATTTAATAAAGGTTTTTAAATAAAGGAAACAGTAGTTCTAATTAATTGTAGTTAATGTATAACTGTAAATCATTTTGTTTTTCGGGATATACGAATTTCTTTTATAAAATAAAGTCCTCTGTTGATCCACAATAATTCATTATATATAAGAGTGATTGTAAATAAAGGGAGTGATAAACTCCCTTTTTAAAGAATAGCTTTAAATGCCAGAAAATAATCAAGATATAGAAATACGAAGTGAAGAAGTACAAGAAATATTAAGTTATGTTCCTAATTGGATGATTCGTTGGGGAAATACTTTATTTTTTTTATTAATTATAATGTTGTTATTCATTTCTTGGTTTGTGAAATACCCTGATGTAATAGCAACAGAGGTAATGGTAACTACTTCATTTCCTCCTGAGAAAATCTATGCTAAAACTGCAGGTCAATTTGAAGTGTTTTTAACACATGAAGGAAAGAAAGTAACGAAAAACGAAGTATTAGCTGTTATAGAAAATAGCGCTTCTTACAAAGATGTTTTATTATTGAAGAGTATCACAGATACAATAAGTAAGAATAAAGAAGTTTTTTCTTTTCCTATAGATAAACTACCTCCTTTAGTTTTAGGTGATATTACAACTAGTTTTTCGCAGTTTGAAAACCAATACTCTGAATATGTTTTAAATAAAGAACTAACCCCATACAAATCAGAATCTTTCGCTAACAGAATGTCTGTTATTGAGGCGAAGCAACGATTACAAATTTCACACTCCCAAAGAGAAATTAGTAGAAAAGAGCTTGAAATAAAAGAAAAAGACTTGGAAAGAAGTATAATAATGTTTAATGAAGGCGTAATTTCAGCTAAAGAAAAAGAACAAAAAGAAATAGAAATACTACAATTAAAAAGAGCTTATGAAAACTCAGGAAGTTCAATTTCTCAATTAAGAGAATTTATAAATAATTCAAATAAAAATTTAATAGGCACTTCTATTAAAAAAACACAAAACGACAGCCGTTTAAAGATAAAGGCTATTCAGTCGTTTTTATATTTACAAAAAGCAATAAAAGATTGGTTAAAACAATACGCTTTAACCAGTTCAATAAATGGAGAAGTTTCTTTTTTAACATTTTGGAGTGAAAACCAAACCGTACAAACAGGAGATTTGATTTTTACTATAATACCTGAAAACAGCAATTCTTTTATTGGTAAAATAAAAGCCCCTGCGACGAACTCAGGGAAAATAAAAAAAGGACAAAAAGTACAAATACAATTATTAAATTATCCTTCAGATGAATTTGGAGAACTAAATGGAAAAGTGAAATCAATTTCTCCAATACCTGATGCAAAAGGAAACTATCTAATAGACGTTCTGTTACCTCAAGATTTAAAAACTACTTATGATAAAAAAATAGAATTTAGACAAGAAATGAAAGGTACAGCTAACATAATTACCGAAGACCTACGTTTGATAGAGCGCTTTTTCTATCAACTTAAAAATATTATTAAATAAAAGAAATTCTATCGCGATGAATAGACATATACCTTGAGTGTCTTTAAATGATCAAGGGTTTAATCAATTAACTAAATCTTTAAATAAATGAAAAAATCAATTTTAAATTTGGGTAAGACATTAACCAAGGACAAACAAGTTCAAATTAATGGTGGAAGAAAACAATGTAAACCAGCCAATGTATGTATCGATTACGGAAGGCATTGTGCTGAAATCGAATGTGTACATGGTCCTTTTTAGATAGTTTGTTTTTAAAATTGTCCATTAAAAAAGCCTCTTTTAAGAAAGAGGCTTTTATTTTGTTGTAATATTTTTGTTAATTATTCTTGAAACGATCTAAACCAGATTTTAACCACTTAAGATAAGTGTCTTTATCAGTATATTGTTCAGGAGTATTTAATATTTCTAAATTAGGGCTTAATGATACATAGAAAGGCTGAGATGCAGTTTTGAAATTTGCAATCTGTAATGTAGCCCACTTATCACCATAGGTTCTAATTCTTTTTATTTTACCGTTAGGTTTGATATAATCAAACTGCTCCTCTTCAGGTAACATTCTTTCATTATCATCAACATATAAAGAAATTAGCACATAATCATTGCTTAATACTGAGTAAACATCTGGTTGACTCCAGATATTTTCTTCCATTTTTCGACAGTTTACACAAGCCCATCCAGTAAAGTCTAATAAAATAGGTTTGTTTACAGATTTTGCATAAGCTACCCCTTCATTAAAATCTTTAAAACAATTTAAATTTAAAGGGCATTTGTTATCTTGTTGATATATGCTGTGAAACTGAGGTGGAGCAAATCCGCTTAATAACTTACTTTGGCTCCAAAATTTCTCTGCTGGTTTTTCCATAACACCAGGAGCTAGGTATATAGCAAGACCTAAAGAACAAATACCTAAAAGAACTCTAAAAAGAGATATTTTACCGTATTTTTTTCCTATGAATCCAAATAAATATAGCGCCATTAATAATGCTAGAAGAGTCCATATTCCAATAAATACTTCACGCTTTAATAAATCCCAATGCCCAACTAAATCAGCATTAGATAAGAATTTAAAGGCAAATGCTAATTCTAAGAAACCTAAAATAACCTTTACAGTATTTAACCATCCTCCTGATTTTGGTAATGAGTTTAACCAACTAGGGAACATAGCGAATAAAGCAAAAGGTAAAGCTAATGCTAAACCAAATCCGGTCATACCAGCTGTTAATTGCATTGCTCCTCCACTAGAAGTTAAAGAACCTGCTAATAAAGACCCTAAAATTGGACCTGTACAAGAGAAAGAAACTATAGCAAGAGTTAATGCCATAAAGAAAATTCCAATAATACCTCCAATACTAGAAGCACTATCTGCTTTATTACTCCAAGAACTTGGTAAAGCTATTTCATATAGTCCAAAGAATGATCCAGCAAAAAATATTAATACAGCGAAGAAAAATACGTTTAACCATACATTCGTTGATATATTATTTAATATCTCTGGATCTAATGTGTCTAAGTAATGAAAAGGAATACTTAATAAACCGTATATAAGAATAATAAAAAAACCATATAGTAAAGCACTACCTAATCCTTTTCCTTTTTGCTCCGTTTTCTTTGTAAAGAAAGATACAGTTAGAGGAACCATTGGGAAAACACAAGGAGTTAAAAATGCTAGTAATCCACCAACAAATCCTAATAAGAATATATTAAGTAAACTACTGTCTTTTTCATCACCAGCATTATCCGTTGAACTTTTAAGTAAAATGGTATTTTTTAAATCCAGTTTTAAAGATTGAGATAACGTTTTACTTTTATCACTAACTTCAGTAACGGTTTGTTCTACGGCTTCTCCAGTTAAAGAAAATGTGAAATCTTCATCAAACGGTAAGCAATATTCCTTACATACTTGCGCATCAAGGTTAAGAGTTATTTGTGTTAAAGATCCATCAGTAACAGTTACACGCTGAACTAAAGTAGCTTCTTCAACGAAGAAAATTTCATCTTTTCCCCATATCTCACTGAATTCAGTTTCAGTTTCACTTTCCTTGGCTTTACCATTCAAGGTATAGCCTGACTCACCTTTAGCAGGTGTTATCTTTGCTTCACCACTTTCAAGTAATTGACCTTCAGAAGGTGTTATTGACATTGGTAAAGAGGCATCTTCGGGATTGTATTGTGAGTACAGGTGCCAATCTTCAGCAATTGTTATGTTGAAGATTAAATCATATTCAGTGTCTGAAACTTTTTCAACTGTTGGGTTAACCAATATTGGGTTATCATCAGTTTGGGAGAAAGTAGCGAAACCTATAAAAAATAAAATAAGAGTAAAGAGTTTTTTCATTCTATAATTGTTTACAGGGGTTTATATATACTTATTTGTAATATATTGATGGTATTGTCTGATGGAAGAAAACGTCTGTCTTGTCGTTTTCCTAGTATCCATATTATTTCATTTTTGCCAGAACAAAGTATCCATATATTTTGTTTTTCAATTAGTGATATTTTTTCATCTTTAAAATACTTGCTGATTTTTTTTTTACCAAGCATTCCTTTAGGGTAAAAAAAATCACCATCATTCCACTTGCGTAGAGTGAGGGGGTAATTTAGTGAATTTTTATCAACATAAATAGTATTTTTATCTAAAGATGTCGTTTCTTGAACGTTTTTAAACAATAAATTTACAGGATAACTAACTTTTAAATCAGAGCTATTTATCGTAACTTGTTGGTTTTCAGTGTTTGTGAATTTATTGGAGGGTAAAAGTAATAAAAAATCTCTGTCTTTCAACAATGTATGCGATTTTGTTGTTAGTAGTTTTCCTGTTTGAGCGTAAATTAAATTAAAAACATCATTCCATTCCGTAAAACCATATTTTTTTAACAGATAGTATAAATAAGCTTTAGGGTTCGATAATTCTTTTATTTTTTTGATGTCAAATTTTTTTATTTCACCATCGTATGATATTATCTCTAAAGATTTTTGTTCTATAGTGTCATTTATAATTTGCTGGCTTTGTTGAAGAAAATTACTTGTATTGTTGAAAGAATTTATTAGATTCGGATTAATTTCTTTTAAAATAGGGATTATGTTATGTCGTATTTTATTCCTCGTGTATTTTATTTCTGTATTGCTAGCATCTTCTCTCCATACAATGCTATTTAGTTTTGCATATTGTAAGATTTCTTCTCTTGAAAACTTTAATAAAGGGCGTATTGTTTTTCCGTTTATGGGCGGGATTCCAGTGAAACCTTCTAAGCCAGTTCCGCGAGTTAAGTTGATAATGAAAGTTTCTAAGTTATCATTAGAATGATGTGCTGTTACTATGTAATCAATTTTTTGTTCTTTTAATAATTTATAAAACCAATTATAACGTAACTCTCTTGCTGCTAATTGTATTGATAATTTATTGTTATTTTGATATTCTTGTGTTGAAAATTTTATTGTGAAAGTTTCAAGGTTAAATTTTTCGCCAAGATTTTTTATAAATTCTTCATCTAAGTCGCTTTCATTTCCCCTTAATTGAAAATTACAATGAGCTAAATAGATGTTGTAATTCAATTTTTTAAGGAGATAAGTTAAAACAACACTATCAACTCCGCCAGATATGGCTACAAGTATTTTTTTACCTTCTAAAAAAGGGAAGTTTAAAATAAGATGTTGTTTAAATTTTTTTATCATTAATATTAAAAATTAGACTTGTTGAAGTATCCAATCAACAATGTTTTGAAGCATTTCATCTTTGCATAAATCATTATGTAATTCATGATAGCCATTTTCGTAGAGTTTTAAAGTAGTGTTGTTTGCGTTTTCTGCGAAAGCCTCAGTGCCTCTATAATCGATTATTTTATCATCTACTCCATGTAATAAAAGCATTGGTGTTTTTAGTAAAGAAGCATTATTGATAGCCCATTCTCCAGAATCTATAAAAGTTAAAGAAAAGTTTGGGCTAATTTTATCGTGCACTAAAGGATCATTAATATATTTATTAACTTCATTAGAGTCTCGTGAAATATCATTAGGGTCTAATTCATTTCCTAAAGTTATAGATGGAGCTATTTTCTGCATAATTTTCCCAAGAGAAATTTTCCATTTAGGAGGTTGAAAAGCTAATTTTAGAAAAGGGCTCGTAGCAATAACGCCTTGTAAATTATGTTTTTTACGTAACGTATAGTTTATTACCGCATTACCGCCCATGGAATGACCATATAAAAATATTTTTTTGTTGCCAAAAATATCTTTGGCTTTATTAATTAGTTTAGAAATACTTTCTAAAACAGCATCGAAGTTTGGGTTATGACCTCTTTTACCAGTTGTCTTTCCATGTCCAAAATGGTCAAAAGATATTACACCAAAATCGTTGTCAGTTAGTTTTTTAGCAACGTGAATGTAACGCCCAGAGTGTTCACCCATTCCATGTATAAGTACTACAATAGCTTTTGTTTTTTCTGGTTTCCAAAATTGACCGAAAAAATTAGTTTTATGATAATTGAAATTAAATTCTTGATGTGTCATTACTTATTGTTTTTGCAACCATTGTCTAATCTCTTTTCTCAAAGATTGCTCAGGTCTGGGTAGCGGAATTGTTTTGCCAAATTGTTTACTTCTTTTAAATTTTGAGAATGTAATTTTCAATTGTTTCCAATCATCAGGATACGTTTCTAAAAACATATTAAAAAAACTTTGTTCATTTGGGGTTCCTTCAATTTTAGAAAGTACATGATTAAATTTCTTCTCTTGTTCTATAATCATATTTTTTTAGTAAATATAAGTAAAACTACTTTGAGTTAAGTAAAACATATTTCATTGCTTTTGCTTTTAATAAGCATTCTTCATACTCTTTTTCAGGAGTTGATTTAGCGGTAATAGCTCCTCCTACAGAATAGGAAACGTATTTTTGATCGTCATTATATAGAATACTTCGAATTACAACATTAAAATCAAAATCACTATCAGGAGTAAAATAACCAACAGTTCCTGAATATAATCCTCGTTTAGTTTCTTCAAGTTCTTCGATGATTTTCATAGCAGATACTTTTGGAGCTCCAGTCATACTTCCCATTGGAAAAGTATCCTTGATAACATCAACTGGATGTGTTGTTGAGTTTATTTCAGATACTACTGTTGAAACCATTTGGTGTACCTGTTTAAACGAGTATACTTTACATAATTCTTCAACTTTAACACTTCCTTTATTAGCTGTTTTTGATAAATCGTTTCTCACCAAATCAACAATCATGATATTTTCTGAGCGTTCCTTTTCATCACGAGCTAAGTCAAAAGCAATTTTATCATCATCAATTTTATTAATTAAACGTTTAGCCGTGCCTTTTATAGGTTGAGAAATGATTTTATCACCCTCTTTTTTTATATATCTTTCAGGTGTTGCTGATAATAAATATAGATTTTCATGTTTAAAAAAAGTAGCAAAAGGAGGTTCAGAAATTTCGTTTAAGTGAATATAGATTTGATGTGGATCAATAGTTGTGTTTTCAGCGTAAAATTCTTGACAAAAGTTAGCTTCATAAATATCACCTCGATGGATATGTTTTAAGATTTGAGAAACTTTTTCATGATATTCATCTTTATGAATTCTGAGTTTTATTTTAATACTATCTTCTTCCGGTATTCCTGTATTGGATAGATTAATATTTGTTTCAAAAATTTCTTCAAAATCCTCTTCTAATTCATCATCAATCATTTGTAAATAGTGAAACTCAACAGTATTTCCTTTTATGAAAATTATTTTCTGGGGTTGAAAAAAATATAAGTCAGGAAAATGAAGACCATCAAAATTTTTAGAATGTAATTTTTCTACATCGTTTTTAACATCATAGGAAATATATCCAAAAATATAGTCTTTAGTATATGACTGATATTCTTTTAACTTATTAAAAGCTTCATGAGAGTCAGTTTTGATAGCGGTAAATTCATCAACTGCAAGGGCACAATCGAAAGAACTATATGTTTGCTCATAGTTGTTAGAATCTAACCAGACTGCAGTTTCAAATTGTTTAGCCCAATGAAATAATTGTTTTTTAAACACTATTGGGTTTTCTATTGAAAAATTACGAATTACTCTTAACATTAGGCAAAAATAAGAAACCGAATAGAAATTAAAATAGAATACTATTTTTTATTGTAGAATATGTTTAAGACTATAATTAATACTTTATTGCTACATTTATAGCTGATAAAAGTATTTTATGATTAAAAATTGGCTTAAAAACATTGGTCCAGGAACTTTAGTTGCAGCAGCTTTCATAGGTCCTGGAACCGTAACACTTTGTACGTTAGCTGGAGTGAATTTTGGAGTGAATTTATTGTGGGCAATGTTAGTGTCAATTGTAGCGACCATTATATTACAAGAAATGGCAGCTAGGTTAGGGATTATTTCTCAGAAAGGACTTTCTGAAGTTATAAGGAAGGAAATTAATAACCGTCTTTTAAGACGGGTAATAACGGTTTTAATTTTATCAGCAATAGTAATTGGAAATGCTTCTTATGAAGCAGGAAATATAAGTGGTGGGATTTTAGGCTTAGAAACTGTTTTTGGTAAAATGATATTTGAAATAGGAGGCTTTTCAGTTAACTTTATGAGTTTTTTTATTGGGGTAATAGCTTTTGTATTGTTGTTTATTGGTAATTATAAGTTTTTAGAAAAAACGTTGATAAGTCTAGTTTTGTTAATGAGCTTTTCTTTTTTAATTACTGGATTAATAACAAAACCTAATGTGTTAGAAATACTAAAAGGATTATTTATACCAAAGTTTCCTGAAGATAGTTTATTAACTATCATAGGTTTAATTGGTACTACTGTAGTTCCATATAATTTGTTTTTGCATGCATCTTTAGTTAAAGAAAAATGGAAATCTGCTGAAGACTTAACTTATGCAAGAAAAGATACCATAGTTTCAATAATTTTGGGAGGATTGGTATCGATAGCAATTATTATTTCGGCAGCTTCAATTCAAACAAACAATATTGGTAGTATTACCGATTTAGCTAAAAGTTTAGTTCCCTTATATGGAGAGTTTGCAAAATATTTTTTATCTCTTGGTATGTTTGCTGCAGGAATAACATCTGCAATTACAGCTCCATTGGCAGCTGCTTATGTTGCTAAAGGTTGTTTAGGATGGGATGGTGGATTAAAATCTTATAAATTTAGGTTGGTCTGGATATTTATTCTAGCCCTTGGGGTATTATTTTCTTCATTTGGTATTCAACCTATTGAAATTATAAAATTTGCACAAATAACTAATGGAATGTTATTGCCTGTAATTGCAGGTGTATTATTGTGGATAATGAATAAGAAATCTGTTTTAGGAAAATATAGTAACACAAAAATTCAAAACTTATTAGGTTTTTTTATTCTTGCGTTTAGTATTTTTTTAGGAGTGAAAAGTATATTGAAAGTACTTAATGTTTTTTAAAATGAAAATAGACATAAATTGTGATGTTGGAGAGGGAATTAATAATGAAGATTTACTAATGCCTTTTATCTCATCATGTAATATTGCGTGCACTGCTCATGCCGGTTCAGTTGAGATAATTGATAAAGTTATATGTTTAGCAAAAGAAAATAATGTTAAAATTGGAGCACACCCATCATTTCCTGATAAAGAAAATTTTGGTAGAAAAATAATGGATATTTCTAATGATGAACTTCAAGAAAGTATTAAGTGGCAAATTAATATGCTTAAAGAAAGAGCAAAGATTCAAAATATAGAGTTACAACATATAAAACTTCATGGGGCTTTGTATAATTTAGTAGTAACCAATCAAAAGATAGCAGAAGTGGTTGTACAATCAATTTTAAAAGTAAGCCCCACAACTTTCTTATATGTTCCTTTTAATTCAAAAATAGCAGAGGTAGCACAAAATCAAAATATTAAAATAAAGTATGAAGCATTTGCTGATAGAAATTATAATGATGATTTAACCTTGGTTTCTAGGAATTTGCCTAATGCAGTTATAGTTGATAAGCGTAAGGTTTTTGATCATGTTTTTAGAATGCTTTCTTTTGGAGAATTGAAAACAATTAATGGAAAATTTATAAAAATAAATGCAGACACTTTTTGTGTACATGGAGATACTAAAAACGCCATAGAATTACTAAAATATATGTTTAAATCATTGCAGAAAAAAGGAATTATAATTGCTTAAAGAAATATCATATAAGCCATTTGGAGAAAAAGCTATTTTGATAGAATGGGAGGCAAAAATTAGTACTGTTATTCTAGATGATATCATTAATTTCAAAACTAAAATTAGTTTTGGTAAGAAAGATGAATTAGATGATTGTATTGTTGGGTATCATTCATTAACACTTGTTTATAAAGAAAACATTAAAGACATATCGTTAGAGATAGAATCACTAAAAGCTATAAGTATACTAGAGAATATAAAAAATAGTGAAGTAAGATATATTTGGGATATCCCAGTTTGTTATGATCTTCAGTTTGGAATTGATTTAGAAGAAATGTCTAAAGTAAAAAAAATATCCATAGAAGAAATTATAAAGTATCATACTCAGCATGAATATACAGTATATTTTATTGGTTTTTTACCAGGGTTTTTATATTTAGGAGGTTTAAATAAATCACTTTATATGGATCGTAAAGCTACACCAAGGTTAGAGGTTTTTGAAGGTGCTGTTGCTATAGGAGGAAATCAAACGGGTGTGTATCCTTTTAAAAGCCCAGGAGGATGGAATATTATTGGGAAAACGCCTGTTTTGTTTTTTAATAAAAAAAATAGTAGCCCATGTTTTGCTAAACCAGGAGATAAAATTCGCTTTAATTCTGTTAGTTTAGAGGAGTTTAAGAACCTGGAAGAAGAAATAGTTGAAGAAGGTTATGTTCCTGTAAAAGAAATAATTTATGATTAAAGTTTTGTCTTCAGGTTTTTACACAACTATTCAAGATTTAGGAAGGGTAGGGTATGGTAGTATGGGAATTCCTATGAGTGGTGCTATGGATATTTATTCAGCTAAACTTTCAAACTTTTTATTAAATAATGATCTTAATAAAGCTGTTTTAGAAGTTGTTTATGGGGGATGTAAGTTATTATTTGAAGAAGAAGCAATTTTGAGTATAACTGGTGCAGATTTTTCAGCTAAGATAAATAACAATGAAGTAGCTATGAATTCAGCTTTGTTAATTGAAAAGGGAAGTGTTTTGTCTTTTGGAAAAAGAATGTATGGAGTAAGAACATATATAGGAGTAAAAGGAGGTGTTCTTTCAGAAGAGGTGCTGGGTAGCAGAAGCCTTTATAAAGGTATAACATCTAGTTTTAAAATTACTAAAGGAGTAGAATTACCAATTGCACATATAGGGAAAGCAATTGAAAAAAAATTTTCAAGGATAAAAATTGATAAAAGTTATATTGAGTCTAAGGTTATTAAATGTAGTGAAGGTCCTGAATTTGATTTGTTGTCTAAACAGGAGAAAATGAATTTATTTAGAATAATATTTACAATTTCGTCAGATAATAATAGAATGGGGTATAGGTTAGAAGAGAAATTAAGTAATAATTTACCTTCTATGTTGACATCGGCTGTTTTGCCAGGAACTGTTCAGTTAACACCATCAGGAACACTTATTGTTTTAATGAAAGATGGTCAAGTCACGGGTGGCTATCCTAGGGTTTTACAAGTAACTGAAGACGGAATAAGCAAATTGGCTCAAAAAACAACGGGAGATAGCTTTCAGTTTAAAATATAAAAACCTCGCTATTAGCGAGGTTTTTATATTTTGTAAATTAACTTTTACTTTCTGGTTTATGAAGGATAACCGATTTTTTAGTTTCTCCTTTAGAGCTGTCTAATTTAAAATGCTTTTCTCCATGAATGCCTTTTCCTTTCATGCTTTCAATTTTATTTTCAACCTCTTCTAAAGTACCTTCAATAATTTCTTTTTTAGTTTTTTCAATACCATTTTCTGTATAGGTAGTTGTAATAATAGCTTTAGCTAAATCAGTGCTTTTATCAGTAAGCTTTACTTCTTTTTTTACTTTTTCACTAGCCTGACTATCAGTGGTGGTATGCCCTCCTAATATTGGAGCTATTACTAAACCGATTAAACATGTTAATTTAATTAAAATATTCATAGATGGACCAGAAGTATCCTTGAATGGATCACCAACAGTATCCCCTGTAACCGCTGCTTTGTGAGCATCAGAGCCTTTATAAGTCATTTCTCCATTAATTTCTACACCAGCTTCAAAAGATTTCTTTGCATTGTCCCAAGCACCTCCAGCATTATTTTGGAAAATAGCCCAAAGTACTCCACTTACAGTAACACCAGCCATATAGCCACCTAGCATTTCAGCGATAGTCATATTGTTCATTCCAAAAATCATAGGAACAAAAGCGATAATTAAAGGAAAGCCAATAGTTAATAGTCCTGGTAGCATCATTTCTTTTAATGAAGCTTCAGTAGAAATAGCTACACATTTGTCATATTCAGGTTTACCAGTTCCTTCCATTATACCTGGAATATCTTTAAATTGACGACGAACTTCTTGAACCATTTCCATTGCAGCTTTACCAACAGCGTTCATGGCTAGCGCTGAAAATACAACAGGTACCATACCTCCAACAAATAACATGGCTAATACAGGAGCTTTAAATATATTAATACCATCAATTCCTGTAAACGTTACATAAGCTGCAAATAAAGCTAATGATGTTAAGGCAGCAGAAGCAATAGCGAAACCTTTACCAGTTGCAGCAGTTGTGTTACCAACTGAATCTAAGATGTCTGTTCGTTCTCTAACAATAGGGTCTTGTTCACTCATTTCAGCAATACCACCCGCATTATCAGCAATAGGTCCAAAAGCATCAATAGCTAGCTGCATAGCAGTTGTTGCCATCATAGCAGAAGCGGCTAGTGCAACCCCGTAAAAACCAGCAAAAGCATAAGAAGCCCAAATCGCTCCAGCAAATAATAGCACTGAAGGGAATGTAGAAATCATTCCTGTAGCTAAACCAGCTATAATATTTGTTCCTGCACCAGTGCTAGATTGTTGTACAATTTTTAAAATAGGTGATTTGCCTAACCCTGTATAGTATTCGGTAACTGAAGAAATAACTGCTCCTACTATTAATCCAACAAGAGTAGCATAGAAAACTCTCATAGAAGAAATTTCTTGCAACCCTTCTCCAAAAAATTCCATATTCATTGTTTCTGGTAACATCCATGTTACTAATCCAAAACAAGAAATGGCAACTAATGCAATAGATGTCCAGTTACCTTTGTTTAAAGCTCCCATTACTTGAGATTCTTTAGCATCATTACTTTTTATTTTAACAAGCATCGTTCCAATGATAGAAATAATGATTCCAGCACCAGCAATTGCCATTGGTAATAAAATTGGTCCTATTCCACCAAAAGTATCAGATATAGACCCTCCCATATCTTTAATCACGTAGTTTCCTAAAACCATTGCAGCTAAAACGGTAGCAACATAAGAACCAAATAAATCTGCCCCCATTCCAGCAACATCACCTACGTTATCTCCAACATTATCAGCAATTGTAGCAGGGTTACGAGGATCATCCTCAGGAATTCCCGCTTCTACTTTACCTACCAAGTCAGCACCAACATCGGCAGCTTTTGTATAGATTCCTCCACCAACACGTGCAAATAAAGCAATAGATTCAGCTCCTAATGAAAATCCAGCTAAAGTTTCTAATACAATCGTCATATCCATGGTGTTTGTCCAAGCACCACCCATAAAATAGTGGAAGAAGAAGATGAAAAAAGCTGTTAATCCTAAAACAGCTAAGCCAGCAACACCAAGTCCCATTACCGTACCACCATCAAATGATATCTTTAAAGCATTAGGTAAGCTGGTTCTGGCTGCCTGTGTTGTTCTAACATTAGTTTTAGTAGCGATTTTCATACCTATATTTCCTGCATAGGCAGAGAAAACAGCCCCAAATATAAAAGCAATAACAATTAACCAGTGAGTTGTAGGTACAATGAAGGAAACAATAGTTAACAAAATACTAACAATAATTACGAATATTGCTAAAAGTCTATATTCTGCATTTAAAAAAGCTAAAGCTCCTTCATAAATATGATCTGAAATTTCTTTCATTTTTCCATCACCAGCATCCTGTTTCATCACCCAGGTCTTTTTAAAGACCATATAAATTAATCCTAAAGATGCCATTATTATTGGCATCCAAATCATCATTGATTCCATATATTATTATTTGATTAGTTAATTAATGTTCGTAAATATAACAAAATCAGTGACTAATAAAAAAGCCTTTCAGAACTAACTGAAAGGCTTAAGGTGTTTTTAATAAATATTTTTACTAGATAGTAAAGTTTGCATTTACTTTATGCTCACTGTTTGCGTATCGTTCAAGACACTTATCTAAAATTTCATAGGCTTCATTTGCATCTCCCCAATCACCAATATCTACTTTCTTTTTTTCTAAATCTTTATAAACTTGGAAAAAATGTGTGATTTCTTGTTGACGGTGCGGATTTAAGTCAGATAAATCATTATATCTATTCCAAATTGGATCCGATACAGGCACACAAACAATTTTTTCATCTGGACCTTTTTCATCTGCCATATGGAATACACCGATAGGTTTTACTTCCATAACACACATAGGGAAAGTTGGCTCAGCACCTAAAACTAATACGTCTAATGGATCTCCATCTAACGCTAAAGTTTCAGGTATAAACCCGTAATCACCAGGGTACATCATTGAAGAAAACAACATTCTATCAAAACGTATTTTACCTAAATCAAAATCGTATTCGTATTTATTTCTACTTCCTTTTGGTATTTCTATTAAAACATCTACTGTTTTTCTTTCTTTTGCAGTCATATTTCTTAACTTATCTTCGTTTCTAAAATCGGTTTGCAAAAGTAATAATTTATTGCTGATTTCATAGTTGAAAATGAGGTTATTTTATGGTTAAACATATGGCTATAAGCCGGGTTTGATTCCTATTCGTATTGCAAATTTTGGTGTAGGACTTGCTATTGATCCTGCTGGAGGTGTGTAGTTACTTCTCCAAATAGCATCAATACGTAAAAAGCGTAGGTTCCCATAGCCTATATTTTCTATCCCAACGCCGTATTCATAATACATTTTATTTGGAGTGTTATAATTTAAATTTGATTTATTAATAGCAATGTTATCATCTGAAATTGTTCCATAAGCAGCTCTAAAAGTTACTAAACTACGGAGTTTTAGTTTTTTTAGTAAGGGGATTTTATTTAAAATAAATCCATTAAAGTGATGTTCTAAATGAGTAGCAGCGTAAGTGTCTGTTACAAAATCATAATAATTCAACAAAGCAAAAGTGTTTTTTACTAAAGAAAGTGATTGATTGGCAGGTACAGGGTTTAGTAATCCAATAGGGACTGTTCCAAAAGTTTTACCACCTTCAATTGTTGCGTCCAGCAACCCAAATTTCCCTAAAAGAATAGGTTGTGTGTATTTAAACTGAATTTTATCATAACTATGCGTTCCATTAAAGGGGCCTTTATATCCTTTTCTGTAGTTTAATACTAGAGTTGGAAATATATTTTTTCCAAAACGTCTTTCAACTCCTAGTCCATAAACAAAGCGCCCAGGGGTATAAGAAACATAAATATCAGAAGCAACATCAGTTACTTGGGATTTTAAATTTCCTTTTTCATCAAGGTAGTCCATTGAAAAATTTTTCTGAGAGGCAGTTTCAATTCTAGCATGAGAGATGTTAAAACCTACATGTAAATTTCTTTTTACTTGGTAGTCAAAATTTGTGGCTACTTTCTTAACTCTTGAAAGGAAAAAGTTATCACCTCTATTAAGTATGGCAGTAGTTCCAAAACTTCTACCTAGTAGCTGTGTTGTGTTTAATAACACACTCCCAAGTTGCTCAACATCATTCTGATAGGCTAATCCTACAGCTATTCTTGGTTTATATGACAATAAATACCTCGCTTCAGCCCCGTATTTAATTTTTTTATCTTTGAATCCGTACGCTACGTGTCCCCCTAATCTAAAACGATCGTCTTTTGTTTTAAAAGTTCTAAATCCTACTTTTGTTCTAAACCCTTCCACTTGATTATTGGCAAAAAGTGTCCAGAAAGGGCCAAATTGAACACCTAAACTAGTATTTATGTATCCACTAGCAACGGTATTTATTAATCCTGTAATGTTTTTTATTTCTTTCTTTTGTTTTACAGAATTAATCAACTTATAGGTCAATTTATCTTCGTTATCAGTAATATCTTTCCAGTATTCCTGATTTTTTGAATACTGATCGGGTCGTATTTTAATATTTTTTTTAGTATAGAAAACGGAAGTTTTCGGCTTATTAAGAATGTAATTTTTGAATAAAATTGTTTTCTTTATAGTAAGTCCTTTGTTACTCTCATTTTTGTCAACAAAAGTAAAATCTCCATCATAAGCATTCTTTGTAGAAAGATAGATACTGTCGTTTTTAACTTCATATTCTTTTTCAAAACTCAAGCCTCTCACAAAGTTTAAATTAATGCTTTTGTGAACTTTCATTTTTATTTTTTTTACTGAATAATTTTTATCAGCAATCCAAACATTTCCTTGAAAGGCTAAATCGCCATTCCTTCTTGGGAAAAAATAAATATTGTATAATTTTTTTTCGTTTTTTACAATACTATCATATAAGACATAGTCATAGGTAGCAAATCCATTTGAAGATAAAGGGCTAACGAATGACTTTTGTAATAATGTTATGTTATTTTTAAATACATCAATGTTTCTAAAAGTATTTGACATTCTATCAAATACAAAACCTTGAGCACCTAATCCTTCTTCTTTTTCAGCCTCAATATCGGTTCTTATATTGTTTTCTTTATTATTTCCGTATACATTGGCAACTTGTTCTCTTAGGTAAACAGGGATGTAGTAATTAATACCATCACTGTCATACTTAATTTCAGAAATTGCTTTTTCATAATCTTTTTTAAAGATTTTTTTAATGAATACTGTATCTAGATTATTGAGTCCAACTTCAATACTAGTATGTTTTTTAAATTGATAATGGTCAACTAAGTTTAATCCTAACTTGCGTTTACGTTTCCATACTTCTTTTAGAATTTTATATGCAGGGTTTTCTTTTTTCTTCAGTCTTTTTTTTGGTTTTGTAACAACTACAACTTCTTCAAGTTCATTAGAAAGTTCTTTTAAAACAACATTAAGATATTTTGTTTTATGATTAACTTTTAAAACCTGAGTTTGATATCCTATAAATGATATTTCTAAAGTTCCTCTGTATTTTTTTGTTTTTAAAAAAAACTTACCATCGTCAGAAGTAGTAGTTCCGTATCTAGTATCTTTTAAAAAAACATTTACAAAAGGTAGTGGGTTGTCAAATTCATCAACTACTTTTCCTTTAAGTGTTATTTGTGCACTGAATGAGGTAGTTATGAATATAAGTAGGTAAAACAGCCGAATTTTCATTATTTTCTTTTACTGCAAAATCCTTTTGATATAATAAATCAAAAGGATTTTGGGTTATTTTTTCAATTTCAATTTCTTTATTTGATGTATAATACTTCTTTAACGGCAGTAACAACATCATTTGCGTTTGGTAGCCATTTTTCTAATAAAACTGGCGAGTATGGTGCAGGAGTATCAGCAGTAGTAATTCTTTTTATAGGTGCATCAAGGTGATCAAAAGCTTCATCTTGAACTCTGAAAGTTATTTCTGAAGAAACGCTTCCAAATGGCCAAGCTTCTTCTAAAATTACAAGTCGATTAGTTTTTTTTACAGACTCTAAAATTGCGTTATGATCCATCGGACGAACAGTTCGTAAATCAATAATTTCTATAGAAATTCCATCTTTAGCAAGTTCTTCAGCAGCTTTATAGGCTTCTTTAATTATTTTACCGAAAGAAACAACAGTAACATCAGTACCTTCTCTTTTAATGTCAGCAACACCTATTGGTATTATATATTCACCTTCAGGGATATCCATTTTATCACCGTACATTTGCTCAGACTCCATGAAAATAACTGGATCATCATCACGAATGGCAGCTTTAAGCAAGCCCTTAGCATCGTATGGATTTGAAGGTACAATAACTTTTAACCCTGGGCAATTGGCAAACCAGCTTTCAAAAGCTTGAGAGTGCGTTGCAGCTAGTTGACCAGCTGATGCTGTTGGGCCTCTAAATACAATAGGGCAATTAAATTGACCTCCACTCATTTGTCTAATTTTTGCCGCGTTATTTATAATTTGATCAATCCCTACTAAAGAGAAATTGAAAGTCATATATTCAACAATAGGACGATTTCCGTTCATTGCTGAACCAACAGCAATTCCACCAAAACCTAATTCAGCAATAGGAGCATCAATTACACGTTTAGCACCGAATTCGTCTAGCATTCCTTTACTAGCTTTATATGCACCGTTATACTCAGCAACTTCTTCACCTATTAAGTAAATGCTTTCATCTCTTCGCATTTCCTCACTCATTGCTTCGCAAACGGCCTCTCTAAATTGTACTGTTTTCATACGTTTTATAAGTAGTTGTTTATCAAGAGTGCAAAAGTAGTAAAAATAGCTGTAAAGTAAAGGTTAGAATTTTCTTAAAATCTAAATATCTTGTGAAGGTATACTGTTATTAATACCTGTTTCTATATGCACTTGTAATTTAAAGTTATTGGAGGTGCTTAAATTTTAAAAAAAAGAAGGGGATGACAAGTTGCAAAAAGTTTATTTCCTTTTATTTCATAACAATGTTTAATTCGTTTTCTTTGCTTGAATTTAATAGTTTTTTTAAAAGACTTGTTCCCATAAGTAATTTTGTAACTTTCCTAAAATTAGTTAAACCCCTAGTTAATTGGAGTATTTTATTTATTCCTCCTTTCATATTTAAGAAGTGAAGTTTTTAGTGCGATTTTGAAGTACAATAATAAAAAGGAAAAAAATAATTTATTATGCGTGCATAGTATTTTTAAAAAAAATGTGTAACTTCGTGGTTCAAAAAATAAGTTTCTTTAAAACAGCAATATATGAAAATATTAGTATGTATCAGTCATGTACCTGATACCACTTCAAAAATTAATTTTACAGAAAACGACACGAAATTTGATACTTCTGGAGTACAGTTTGTTATAAATCCATATGATGAGTTTAGTTTAACTAGAGCTATGTGGTTTAAAGAAAAACAAGGTGCTTCTGTAACTGTTGTTAACGTAGGAGGTGCTTCAACTGAGCCTACTTTGAGAAAGGCGTTGGCTATAGGAGCTGATGAGGCTATAAGAGTTAATGTTGAGCCAACAGATGGTTTAATGGTGGCAAAAGAGTTAGCTGAGGTTGTAAAAGAAGGTGGATATGATTTAGTGTTAGCAGGAAAAGAGTCTGCTGATTATAACGGTCAAATGGTTCCAGGGATGTTAGCTTCTTTGGTTGATTTCAATTTTGTTAATGGTTGTGTTGGAATGGAAGTAGAAGGAACTAATGTAACCTTAGATAGAGAAATTGATGGAGGAGAAGAAAAAGTTTCATCTGTTTTACCTATGGTCGTTGCAGGACAAAAAGGTATCGTAGAGGAAAAAGATTTACGTATACCAAATATGAGAGGTATCATGATGGCACGTAAAAAACCATTAAAGGTAGTTGAAGGAAATGGAGCTATTGCATCGTCAGCAACAAAGAGTTTCGAAAAGCCAGTAGCAAAAGGTGCAGTTAAGTTAGTAGATAATGTTGATGATTTAATCAATTTATTACATAACGAAGCAAAAGCAATTTAAAAATAAAATATAAAATTTTGCTAGAGATTTAAAAATCCCTTAGCAACCTAAAAAATATAAAAAATATGTCTGTATTAGTTTTTGCCGATTCAACGGAAGGAAAATTCAAAAAAACAGCTTTCGAAGTTGTTTCATACGGAAAAAAAGTTGCTGAACAGTTAGGAACTAGTTTGGTAACATTAACAATAAACGGTGGTGACGCTTCTGAGTTAAACGCTTACGGAGCCGAAAATGTTGTAGAAGTAAAAAATGACTTAGCAACATTTAATGCCAAAACATATGCGTCAATTATAAAACAAGTGGCTGAAGCAAAAGAAGCTGTTGCTGTTATTATAGATTCAAGTGTTGATGGTTTAACCTTAGCCCCTTTGCTAGCGGTTTCTTTAGAGGCAGGTTATG
Source organism: Tenacibaculum sp. nBUS_03 (assembly GCF_051201695.1). Taxonomy (GTDB): domain Bacteria; phylum Bacteroidota; class Bacteroidia; order Flavobacteriales; family Flavobacteriaceae; genus Polaribacter. The sequence goes on from NZ_CP179214.1 coordinate 3,024,262, forward strand.
CTTCAAATGTAGTGGCGTTACCAAGTAGTACTGCTCCTTTTGTAGTTAAACGTAAAGCTTTTTCTAATAAAGGATTCAATAATACTGAAATTTCTACTGAAAGAAAAATAATAGGTGTTGCAAAGAATTCTTATGGTGCACATGAGAATCAAGTCTCTGGTTCTGTTGAAGCATTTGAGGCGACTTTACCTGAATTAGGAGTGAAATCTGAAGCTATAAATAAAGCATCAGGTAAAGTAACAATCGCTGACGCAGATGTTGTTGTGTCAGGAGGTAGAGGTTTAAAAGGTCCTGAAAATTGGGGATTGGTAGAAGAGTTAGCTGAAGTTCTTGGAGCTGCAACTGCTTGTTCTAAACCAGTTTCTGATTTAGGTTGGAGGCCACATAGCGAACATGTTGGTCAAACTGGTAAGCCAGTTGCATCAAATTTATATATCGCTATAGGTATATCTGGTGCTATTCAGCACTTAGCAGGAGTAAATGCATCAAAGGTAAAAGTAGTTGTTAATAATGATCCTGAGGCTCCATTTTTTAAGGCTGCTGACTATGGTATTGTAGGAGATGCTTTTGAAATTATTCCTCAATTAATTGAAAAATTAAAAGTATTTAAACAAGCATAATTGTCGAGTTAATTTTTCTTTGAAAGAAAATAGAAAAGAACTCATAATTTTTAGTAAATTGTGCTCTCATTAAAAAAGGCTGTCTAAAACTTAAAAATAAGCCTAAGTTAGACAGCCTTTTTCTTTTTTATGATGATGATACATGAGTTTAATAAAACTAACCATTAAAGGAATTTCATATAGTCAAACACAGAGCGGAGCTTACGCTTTGGTGTTGAGTGAAATTGAAGGAACAAGAACGTTACCTATTATAATTGGAGCTTTTGAGGCTCAGTCTATAGCAATAGCTTTAGAGAAAGAAATTAGGCCACCAAGGCCTCTAACTCATGATTTATTTAAAACATTTGCTGATCGTTTTTCTATAAATATAAAGCAAGTAATAATTCATAAGCTAGTTGATGGTGTTTTCTTTTCAAGTTTACTTTCTGAAAGAGACGGGGTTGAAGAGGTTATCGATACAAGGACATCTGATGCAATTGCATTAGCGGTTCGCTTTCAGGCTCCTATTTATACCTATGAAAATATTTTAGATAAAGCTGGTATCTATTTGAAGTTAGATGAAGAGTTTTCTGAGGAAGAAGTGTTGGATGAAGATGAATTTGAGTTAACATTTGAGGAAGAGGTTGAGGAAGATACCTATAGTCAAATGTCTTTGACAGAATTGCATGATGAATTAAATGATGCTGTTTCAAATGAAGATTATGAAATGGCAGCTAAAATTCGAGATGAAATTAGTAAACGATCTTAAAAATATTTAAAACTACAAAAAATGAAGAAGTTATTTACGCTTTTGATGCTTTGCGTTTCAATAGTAATGTTTGGACAAAGTATTGAGAAGAAGTGGAATTTTTCATCTATAACTACTACTGAAGGGAAAGAAGTTGTTTCTATAAATCAAAATGATGTTTTCGAATTAGCTAAAGGGGAGTTTTGTTATTCCTTAGAAGCTAAAGATGATTTAAAATCATCGGGAAGCTATATACATCAAAATAATCTGTTAATTTTTAATTATAAACAACCAAAAGATACTGTTAGGTATTATAATATCGCTGAATTAACTGATAAAACATTAATATTATCTGAGAATAATATCCTCTACAGCTTTTCTTCAATTGAAAATGTAACACCTGTTGTAACTAATAAAACTGAAGTAAAAGAAGTGGATTCTGGAATAGTTGCTAGCCAGGGCTTTACAATGCAAAGCCTATGGAGAGGTATTTTAGGGATGATTTCATTATTGGTGATTGCTTTTTTATTTAGTTCAAACAGAAAAGCAATTGATTGGAAAACTGTTGGTTTAGGTTTGGCTTTTCAATTAATAATCGCAATTGGAGTTTTAAAAGTTGCGTTTGTTCAGGCTATTTTTGATTTCATAGGTAAGGGCTTCGTGAAAATATTAGATTTCACGCAGGCAGGAAGTGAGTTTTTATTTAAAGGATTGATTTCTGATATGGATACCTTTGGGTTTATTTTTGCTTTTCAAATTTTACCAACAATTATCTTTTTTTCTGCATTAACTTCTTTGTTATTCTATTTAGGTGTAATCCAAAAAATAGTAAAAATATTAGCTTGGTCGTTAAGTAAAGTTTTAAAAATTTCTGGGGCAGAGAGTTTATCTGTAGCTGGAAATATTTTTTTAGGGCAAACAGAAGCTCCTTTATTGGTTAAAGCATATTTAGAAAAAATGAATAAATCTGAGATGCTTTTAGTGATGATAGGAGGAATGGCTACTGTAGCTGGAGCAGTTTTAGCAGCATACATAGGTTTTTTGGGTGGTGATGATGAAGTGTTAAAATTATTATATGCTAAACATTTATTGGCAGCGTCTGTTATGGCTGCGCCAGGAGCGATTATAATTTCTAAAATATTATATCCGCAAACGGAAGAAGTAAATACAGATGTTAAAGTGTCACAAGAAAAAATAGGTTCAAATATATTAGATGCTATAGCAAATGGAACAACTGAAGGGTTACAATTAGCAATGAATGTAGGTGCAATGTTGTTAGTTTTTGTTGCGTTTATAGCTATGATAAATGGACTGTTAGGTGGAGTTGGTGGTTTTGACGGAATTGAATATTTTAATTGGAAATTCACTTCTTTAAACGAAGTAATATCAAACTCTACTCCATACAAGTCATTATCATTAGAATTTATTTTAGGGTATCTTTTTGCACCATTAATGTGGCTAATAGGAGTTGCTAGAGAAGATATGGCCTTGATGGGACAATTGTTAGGTATAAAATTAGCAGCAAGTGAGTTTGTTGGGTATATTCAACTAGCTGAACTAAAAAATGCAGCAAACGCAACTCATTTAACATTTAATAAGTCAGTTATAATGGCAACATATATGTTATGTGGATTTGCTAATTTTGCATCTATTGGAATACAAATAGGGGGAATAGGATCTTTAGCTCCTGGACAACGTAAAACATTATCTGAATTTGGAATGAAAGCTTTAATTGGTGGTACTATTGCATCTTTAATGTCTGCAACTATTGCAGGAATGATTATAGGTTAAATCCAATAACTAAAAAATTAAAAAATCACCAACTGTACAGTTGGTGATTTTTTTTACATGAAATTTGGTATGGATTTTGCCTCTATTCTAAACAAAAAAACTATTATGAAAAAACTATTATTTATAATTGTATTCTTATTTGCTAATCTAGTGATTGGTCAAAAAACACCTATTTTGAATGTTGGAAAAGAACAATTGGCTTTATCTTCCTTAGATATTAAAGTAATAATTACAGGTAATATAGCAACTACTACTTATGATATGTTGTTTTACAACCCAAGTTCAAATGTTTTAGAAGGAGAGCTAAAGTTTCCTTTAGGTGAAAATCAAGAGGTGTCTAGATTAGCACTAGAAATTCAAGGGAAACTTAGAGAAGCCGTTGTGGTAGAAAAAGAGTTAGGAAGGATTGCATTTGAAGGAGTTGTAAGAAAAGGAGTTGATCCAGCATTATTGGAAAAAGGGAAAGGAAATTCTTATAATGTAAGAGTGTATCCTATTCCTGCTAAAGGTTACAAACGGGTTGTAATCGCTTATGAGCAAGAGCTTGTTTATAAAGATAATGGTCATTATTATAATTTACCACTAAGTTTTAAAAAGGAGTTAGATTTTTTTAATGTTTCTATAGAAACTAGGCAACAAAAATTTAAACCGCTATTAATTAATGGTGATAAAACAATGTCTTTTTCTAGCTGGGAAAATATTTTTAAAGCAACATTAAAAAAAGAAAAATACATACCTAACAAAAGTATTTTGTTAAAAATACCAATGGCTGTAAGCGAAAAAAAATTAGTAGCTTCTTCTAATTATTTTTATTTCTATAAAACGTTTAAACCAAAAGAAATAAAACGTAAAAAACCGAAAAGAATCACGATATATTGGGATGCTTCGTTGTCTATGAAATCTAGAAATCTTTCCAAAGAGATAGCTTTATTGAATAAATACTTTAAAACATTGAAAAATGTTGAAGTTGATTTTCTGTCTTTTAGCAATCGTATTAAAATTAAAGAAAAGTTTAAAATAAGGAATGGAAATTGGTCTGGTTTAAAAGCAAGGATAATGAGCACGGTATATGATGGCGGAACATCGTATACATCAATAAAAAAGGAGAAGCACAATTCGGATGTGATTATGCTTTTTTCTGATGGAATAACAACATTAAGTAAATCTGATTTAGATAAGAAAACTCCAGTTTTTATTATAAATTCTTCTACAAAAGCGGCGCATAAAAAGTTGTATCATACTGCAAAAAAATCAAACGGTGGCTATATTAACTTAAATAGAACAAGTTTAAAGGAAGGGGTGTCAATTTTAACCAATATACAATTTGAATATTTAGGGTATAATTCATTTACTAAAAATATAGAGATTTATATATCAGAATCTTCAAAAGGTTTGTTTGATTTTTCATTAGCTGGTAAAAATTACCGAGAAGGAGAAAAGTTAACTTTATTTTTCGGGTATGATGATGAAGTTACAGAAGAAGTTTCTGTAGTGCTAAAACAGAATGTGATAGATGATAAAGGGATTATAAGAAGAATCTGGGCTAAAAATAAAATAAATGAGTTATTAGTAAAGAAAGAAGAAAATAAAAAAAGTATAATTAATACAGCAGTTGAGCATAGTCTAGTAACTGAGTTCACTTCTTTAATAGTGTTGGAAGATGTTCAAGATTATGTTACTTATAATATAACTCCTCCTAAAGAATTATTGGATGCGTATAACTTGATTAAAAATAAACCTACTAAAAGAGCTAGAAATAGAAGTAATGTTGGTAACTCGTCTTCGCTACCAGAAAGAATTGAAATAGTTGAAGATGCGAAAGAAGTTGAGGAAATGATTATGGAAGATACCGAAACTGATGAGGCAGAGACTATAGAGTTAGGTGAAATTATAGAAGTAGAAGAGGAGGAAATAACGGTTGAAGATGTTCCTTTTTCAATAGTAGAAAAACTTCCAGTTTATTTAGGGTGTGAACAAAACTTAACAAGTGAAGATCAAAAGAAATGTTTTGAAGATAAGTTAGATGAGCATATAAAAATCAACTTGAATACAAGTTTAACTCAAGGTTTAGATATACAATCTAATACTAGAATTATGGCGAAATTTACTATAGATAAAAGAGGTGAAATTATTAATATTCAAGTTAGAAGTCAATTTTTAATTTTAGCAAATGAAGTTATTAGAGTTTTAAAATTGTTACCTAGGTTTATTCCTGCAAAGCAAAGGGGAAGAACGGTAAATGTTCCTTACGTATTACCTGTTGTAATGAGTAAATCAAATAATACTGAAAGAATAAATTTGCAAAAGCCAGAGTCAGTAACAGTTAAAGCGAATACTATAGAACTCGCGAATAATAGTAGAAATAGAAGATCTAATACTACTAACTATAAAAAATATAAAGGAAGCTTACAGGTAGAAAAACGAAAGGTAAATACACCATATTTAAATGCGTTAGATTTTTTTAAAGATAAAGAAGCAGCGTATTTGTTTTATTTAAAGCAAAGAGAAAGTTATCAAGAAGTACCACATTATTATATAGATGTTTCTGATTATTTTCATAGGAGATTTAATGCTAAAATTTATGCAAGTAGAATTTTATCAAATGTGGCTGAATTAGATGCAGATAATTATGAGTTGTTAAAAGCATATGCTTATAAATTAGAAGAAAGAGATGAAAATATTTTGGCATTATTTATTTATAAAGCTATTTTAGAGTTAAGACCAGAAGATGCACAGTCATACAGAGATGTTGCTTTAGCATATCAAAATATTGGTTTGTGTCAAGAAGCTTTTGATATTTTGTTAAGTATTGTAAATAATAAAATATATGAACAAAATAAGCACCGAAGAGTTTTTAAAGGGATGCAAGATATAGCAAAACAAGAGTTGAATGTTTTATATAAAAAATATAAGGACGATATAGATATATCAAAAGTTTCGAAAGATTTTTTTGAGGATACACCACCTATAGATTTTAGAGCTGTAGTTGATTGGAATCATAATGATACAGATATTGATTTGCATGTAATAGACCCTAATTTAGAAGAGTGTTACTATAGTCACACTAAAACGCAACAAGGAGGGAGAATATCAAGAGATATGACTCAAGGTTTCGGTTCAGAATGTTTTACACTGACAAAAGCTAAAAAAGGATTTTACTATGTGAAGATTAAATATTTTGGAGATCGCAAGCAAAAAATTGAAACTCCCACTTTTATGAAAATTACCATTTATGAAAATCAAGGAATGAAGAATGAACGTAAGAAAGTAACAGTAGTTAGATTAACGAAAAAAGACAAAGAAGAAATGATTGCTAAAATTAAAATTTAATAGGTTTTTAGTTAATAACTTATTAATATTATTATGAAAAGCTTCGGTATAATATATGGAAGCTTTTTTATTTTTACAAAATGAAATATTTTCCTACAGGGAAGAGAATATAGAATTATGAAGCAGTATTTAGATTTAGTAAAGCACGTTTTAGAAAACGGTAATGAGAAAGGAGATAGAACAGGAACAGGAACCAAAAGTGTTTTTGGATATCAGATGCGTTTTGATTTAAGTAAAGGTTTTCCAATGGTAACAACCAAGAAGTTGCATTTGAAATCTATTGTTTATGAGCTTTTATGGTTTATTAAAGGAGATACAAATATTAAATATTTACAAGAAAACGGTGTTCGTATTTGGAATGAGTGGGCAGATGAGAATGGTGATTTAGGTCCTGTATATGGCCACCAATGGCGAAATTGGAATAGTGATGAAGTTGATCAGTTAATAGAAGTAATTGAAACGTTAAAAAAGAATCCTAACAGTAGAAGAATGTTAGTTTCTGCTTGGAATCCATCTGTGTTACCAGATACATCAAAATCTTTCGGAGATAATGTAGCAAATGGTAAAGCAGCATTACCTCCTTGTCATGCCTTTTTTCAGTTTTATGTAGCAGATGGGAAATTATCGTGTCAGTTGTATCAAAGAAGCGCTGATATATTTTTAGGTGTTCCATTCAATATAGCTTCATATGCTTTATTTACCATGATGGTAGCACAAGTATGTGGATATGAAGCAGGGGAGTTTATTCATACTTTTGGAGATGCTCATATTTATAATAATCATCTGGAACAATTGGAGTTACAATTATCTAGAGAACCAAAAGAACTTCCAAAAATGAAGATAAATCCAACTATTAAAAATATCGAAGACTTCACATTTGAAGACTTTGAATTAGTTGGTTATGAATCACACCCACACATAAAAGGAGTGGTAGCTATTTAATTTTTAACGTTCTTTTATCTTTTTAATAATTGAAAATTAGTTCTTAGTTATTATTTTAGTACAAACCCTAAATTATAGAACATGACAAATGAAATAGATACTATAAAAGAAAATATTTACGATAAAATAGCTGAAATTAATGATGAAAATGTATTAAAAGCTATTCAAACTATTATCCTAAATATTGAAAATAGTAGAGAAGATAAAATAACGAATAAGGAAGATTTTACAAGCTATATAAAAGAATGGGTAAAGAATATGTAGTTATATCTATTGAATGAAAACATAGAAAATCTACTTAATTCTTTTCCTTTATTAATTTCAGCTATTTTCTAGAAAATAGAGAGAAAGTAGCTTTATGGTAAATAATTCATAGCGTTTTCTAAGTAAGAACTCAGTAAAATATAATCTATATAGTCAAGCATTAGTTATTGATTATTTTATGGGATTTCAGAAAGTAATTCATCATCAAATACTTTGTATGTTAATAAATTAGCTTAAAATAAAATGGATACTAAAATTATTGTTCCAAAATAAAAAATAGAATTATATACATTTGCTGAGATAATAGAAAATTATATTTTCTATTTATACCACGATGAAAAATAAATAGTTTCAAAAATGATTACAATTATTGCTGCAATAGGTAAAAATAATGAGTTAGGAAAAGGGAACGATTTAATATGGCATTTACCTGCCGACCTAAAACGATTTAAAAAAGTAACCAGTGGTCATCATATTATTATGGGACGCAATACTTTTGAAAGCATAGGTAAACCTTTACCAAATAGAACAACTATTATTATAACAAGAAATAAAGCTTATACTAAAGAGGGCTGTTTAATAGTTAATAGTATTGAAGAAGCCATTGAATTAAGTAAAAATAACTCTGAAGTTTTTATAATAGGTGGAGCTCAAATATATAAGCAAGCCTTAGAAAGTAATTTAGTCGATAAATTAGATATTACCTTAGTTCATGAAAATTTTGAAGCGGATGTTTATTTTCCAAAAATAGATTCTTCAGTATGGAAAGAAGTATCAAGAGAAGATTTTATAGCTGATGAAAAAAATAAATATGATTATAGTTTCGTTTCTTATGTAAAGAAGTAATGATTTATAAAGAAACTGATGTATTAAGTGAATCTGAGAAAGAAGCAATAAGAATATTGTGGAATAGTGAGTACCCTCATGTAATTCAACATAAAAATAAAGAACATTTTGAGGAGTATCTATCTCAGCTAAAAAATAAAAAACATACCCTTATAATAAAAAATAATGAAGTTTTAGGTTGGTATTGCGACTTTATTAGAAAAAATGAATTGTGGTTTGCCATGATAATTGATGCTAAATTACAAGGTTTTGGAGAAGGAAGAAAACTAATTCAAAGGGCTAAGAGTAGAAATAAAGAATTGAATGGCTGGGTGGTTATTGAAAGTAACTATCTTAAGCAAAATAAAGAAGAATACAAATCTCCTATTAAATTTTATAAAAAGTTAGGATTCACACTTTTTTTTAATGAGAAACTAGAATCAAATAAGATGAATGCAATAAGAATTCAATGGAAATCTGAAGATAAATGTCATTAAAACTTACCTCAATAACTAAAACATACGGAGCACAAAAAGCTGTAAAAGCCATGTCTTTTTCAGTAGATAAAGGTGAAATAGTTGGTTTTTTAGGTCCGTAACGGAGCTGGGAAATCAACAACTATGAAAATAGTAGCTGGATACATAAAACCAACAGAAGGAAATGTTTTAGTTGATAATATTGATGTTGTTGAAAAAACAATAGAAGCACAAAAAAGAATAGGATATTTACCAGAACATAATCCGTTGTATTTGGATATGTATGTTCGGGAATATTTGCAGTTTCAAGCCTCAATTTATAAAATAGATTCTACTAAAATAGTAGAGGTTATAAAGACAGTGGGTTTGACTGATGAAGCACATAAAAAAATTAATCAATTATCAAAAGGCTATAGACAACGTGTTGGTTTGGCTGCAGCAATTTTACATGATCCTGAAGTATTGATATTAGACGAACCAACAACAGGTTTAGACCCCAATCAATTAGTTGAAATTCGACAATTAATAAAAGAGTTAGGAAAAAACAAAACAGTACTGTTATCAACACATATTATGCAAGAAGTTGAAGCCGTTTGTGATAGGGTACTACTAATTAATAAAGGAGAAGTAGTTATAGACAAAACTTTAAAAGAACTAAAATCAAGTAAGGAGCAAATTATTAAAGTAACATTTGATTATAAGTTAGAAGAACAGTTTATAAAGCGCTTACCAAATATCATATCTTTTAAAAACACCTCAGAAAATAACTGGATTTTAACTTTCGAATCAGAAGAAGATATGCGTCCAACAATATTTGATTTCGCCCAAGATAATGGACTTAAAATTCTTGGACTAAATACAGAAAATAAAAACTTAGAAAGTTTGTTTAGAGAATTAACAAATTAATGAACTAACTAAAACTAACACCCATCATCTTGAAAAGATAATAGCTGTTAGTTTTAGTTAGTTGTTTAGTATCTTATTTTCTTAAAAACAAATTTTGTTGTTTCTTCATCTTCAGAAGAAATCGTTAATACTCCAGTTTCCATATTATAAGAATATCTTGTTATGAGTTTAGGGTCATCTCTACCATAAACTACAGCATAAAAGTTATAAAAATAGGGTATAAAATTATCAAATAAATCATAATACTCCTTACAACCAAAGCTGTTTGGGTCTCCTGTTTTTGAAACAATCATATTATAAAATCCTATTTCACCACTGTAAACTTGTTTATGAACCTCAGGATCTAAATCTATTTTTCTAAACCCAGCCTTAAATACGTAACAGTATGGGTCACCAATTGATTCTATAAAGTCTCCACTCACTCTGAACCGTAATTTAATATTTTGTTCCAAATGAACCCCGCTTGTACTCTCAACCATTTTATAATTTCCAGCGATGAGTCTTCTGGCACTTTTCTCTGAAAATTTACCTAATTTAGTACCTCTCTTTTCAGTGTTAATATTGAAGTTTTCATCATCATTTGATGCGCAAGAAATAGCTAATAATGATAAAGAAAAAGTTATAATTTTAAAAAAAGTTTTCATGATTATTGTATTTTGTTAAAAACAAACTTTGTCGTTTCACCATCATTTGATAGAAGCGTTAATTGTTTACTTTCTATGTTGTATGTAAATTTTGTAATTAAAGAAGAATCTTCCGTATTTTCGAGAATCGTTTGTGGGTTCCAGAAATATGGGGCAAAATCTTCTAAAATATCATCAGCTTCTGAGCACTCTATAGGGGCATAAGTTGTTTGATCTAAATGTTGTAGTAAAAGCAAAGAATAAAAACCTATTTCTCCCCTATACATTGATCCAATAAGAGTTGGGTTAGAATCTATTTTTCGCAAAGAAACATTAAAGTCAAAACAATATGGATTGTTAATTGATTCTATTATAGGGCCTCTTGTACGAAATCGTACTTTAATTGTTTGTTTTTCATGTATCCCGCTTGTGCTATGAACAAGTTCATAGTTACCTTTTATAATATGTATAGTATTTCTGGTTAACCTGTTTTTTTGTTGTTTTATTTCTGTTTCAACTTTTATTGTTTGACTTAAAGCAATCTCCTCTTCTGAACTGTTTGAAGAACATGAAGATAGCAATACTGTTAAAGTAATTATTTTGAAAAAATGGTTCATAAATTTTTGTATTAAAGGTTGATTTTAAATTCATTTATAGTGTGAACTATGTTTTCTTAACAAAAAAACATAGCAACTATTATTTTAATTTTTACGTTTTAGATTCTCTTTGTGGCCCACTTTTTTGAACTTAAACTTCAAATTATAAAAAAAAAGATATTTTCTGTTAGAAAAATATCGTGGGCAAAGAAAGTCAAATTAAATAGGTTTTTTAATCAGGGATATGCATGAAAACCCATTAAGGGGTATCACTTACTTGGGCTATCATAGAAAGACTGATAGTTAATGCTGTTTTTTGTGAAGTTAAACATTAATAATAAAGGGTAATTATTTATAATAATTGTAATTTTTTGATGATTAGTTGGTTATTTCTATTGGTGTTTTGTAGAGTATTGTAATGGTTTTTGGGTATTAGCGAAGCATTCCTGATTCTTATCGTTACATAAATATTATAAAATAGATTTACCAATGGTTTAAAACAATTCTATTAAATATAATCTTAATTTAAAATAAGCTAATTGAAGTATCTTTCCTATTCTTTATTTTTAGATATCGGAATAAATCCATAAAACAAAAACTTAGAAAGTATGGTGAATCAAGGTGGTAAGTTTTTTTGTTAAAAAAAATAAAAATGGATGTTTTTAGTTTATATTTTCATACATTGCAGATGAAGGAGATTAATTGCTATTTGACAAAACTTGCTATTTGACAAAACTTGCTATTTGACAAAACTTGCTATTTGACAAAACTTGCTATTTGACAAAACTTGCTATTCCTTAGACTAGAATCAGAAACAAAAGTTATTGTGCTATAATATGGTGTTATCCGAAAAACCAAAAAAGAGTAGGGAAATAAAAAACGTAATAATATGAAAAAATTAAGTTTAGAAGCTTTAGAAGCTAGAGCAGAATTAGTAGTATCAAGTGAGTTGTTAAATTCTATTACTGGAGGTACAGAGAATGCTTGCCATGATGATAATTCAAAATCTGATAAGCCAAAACCTAAAGGGCCGGATGGAAACGGACGTCCTAATGTTCTTATAGACAGTTAAATATAATTGGTTAGGAAAAATTAAAAGAAGTATCATAAAATTAAATAAAACGATGAAAAAATTAAGTTTAGAAGCTTTAGAAGCTAGAGTAGAATTAGTAGTGTCAAGTGAGTTGTTAAATTCTATTTCTGGAGGTACAGAGAATGCTTGCCATGATGATAAGAAACCAAGGCCAATAATTAATAATTAATACCGGAAAAAACGATGAAAAAATTAAGTTTAGAAGCTTTAGAAGCTAGAGCAGAATTGGTAGTATCAAATGAGTTATTAAATACCATTTCTGGAGGAACAGAGAATGCTTGCCATGATGATAAGAAATCAATACCAGATCCACCAAAACCTAAAGGGCCTAATGGTAACGGTGGTCCTCTTATCATTATACATAGTTAAATATAATTGGTTAGGAAAAATTAAAAGAAGTATCATAAAATTAAATAAAAAACGATGAAAAAATTAAGTTTAGAAGCTTTAGAAGCTAGAGCAGAATTGGTAGTATCAAATGAGTTATTAAATACCATTTCTGGAGGTACAGAGAATGCTTGCCACGATAAAGTTAGGTTAATAATGGATTGATTTTTTTAAAAGATAAAATTAAATAAAAAACGATGAAAAAATTAAGTTTAGAAGCTTTAGAAGCTAGAGCAGAATTAGTAGTATCAAGTGAGTTGTTAAATTCTATTTCTGGAGGTACAGAGAATGCTTGCCATGATGATAAGAAACCAAGGCAAATAATTGAAGAATAACTAATACCGGAAAAAACGATGAAAAAATTAAGTTTAGAAGCTTTAGAAGCTAGAGCAGAATTAGTAGTGTCAAGTGAGTTGTTAAATTCTATTTCTGGAGGTACAGAGAATGCTTGTCATGATGATAATTCAAAACCTGATAAACCAAGAACAATAATTGTGACTTAAAAAAAGATAAAAATTAAGTTTAGAACCTTTAGAAAGCATAGTTTTTAAAATCTATTTTCATGATTTACATAAAATGTATGCCATGATTAGATAACGTACTCTAAAAATTATTCGATATTTATTTTAATTTTTTAACTAATAATCCTAAATAAATAGTATAGAAGTATAAGGTTAATTTTTTTAAAAAGGTTGCCAAAGGCAACCTTTTCTTTAATTGTAATTTTTACTTGAAAGTGATGAAAAATATAGTGAAAAAAAATAAAATAAAAATTGTAGAGACACTAAAATTATTAGTGTTTAAAGAAATCAGAACTTTGTTTGAAAAATTAGATTTCGATAATGATGCTACTTTTTTAGAGCCTTTATTGTTTTCTTATTTTAATAGTAAAAAAGATAATTCTTTTTCAAAAGAGATTTTAGAACAGATTTTACAGGGTTATTTTATTTCTAACGAAACAGTAAAACTTTCACAAAATATATTTAATAAAAAAGGTATAGCTTACATACCAGAAAAAGGATATTTTAAAAAAGGAAGTAAAAATATTGATAGTGCGATTTTAAAACAAGGTGATTTTGAAATTATTAAAGAGGTTCATCCTATTCAAGAAAAATACTTTATCGAATTTTCAAGAGGTCATGTTGAGAATGACAACCCTAAACATAAATCTGTTTGGAAAGATCATTACAAAGAATTATTTGAAGCTATTGAAATTATAAAAGAATACCTACCTGAGTTTTATCAAGAATTAATTTTTGCTAATAAGAAAATATACCTGCATGATAATCCTAAAATATTAAATTTTACATCTATTGAAACACTAGGTATGTTATATTTTTATGTTTTAGGAAATAAAAATATAATTTACTTTATAGAAGAATTAATTCATCAAGGTTCTCATAATTATTTATATTATGTAGTTCATAATCGAAAAGATTTTTTTAAGATTGATGTTGATAATTTAGTAATGAAAAATTTTACACTTCAAGAATGGGATTATAGAACTATATATGGGGCTTTTCATGGGTTATTCACTGTTTCCCAAAGAGTAAAATACTTTGACAGATTATTAATGAAAAAAATTTTTTCAGGCAGAGAGAAACATGAACTTCTTGGGCGTTTAACAGATCAGTTTTCAAGGTTTAGAACTGGTTTAGAGCTTTTAAATTTGGAGGATATATATACCGATAAGGGGCTTAAGTTTTATAAAAAGCTAGATAATGAGTGCGCTACTATTTTGAAAAAATATAATTTTTTACAAAAAGAGTTTGATCTTAGTAATCGAGAAGTTGATTTTAGGTACAGTGATTTTTGTATACTGAATTCTTTTGAAGATTTTATGGAGAAAGAAAATAAAGGATTGTTTAGTTTTCAATTAAAAAAATAAAGAATGAATGTAAGAATAATTATTGTTTTAATGTTGTTGTTTAAATCAACAATTTATGCTCAAAATAATTTTGATGGTGATTTTTTGTTCAAAAATGCATCGCTTATAACGATGAAAGAAGATAAATTGATAAAGAATAGTTCTTTATTAATTAAGGATGGTAAAATAAAAGAAATTCTTGTGGGAAAACTACCTAGCCTTAAAGTGAAAAAGATTATAGACTTAGGGGGGAAGTTTGTTATGCCAACACTTTCAGATGCTCACGTTCATTTACCTAAAGAAGAAAAAGAGTTTAAGAAATATCTAATTTTGAACTTAATAAACGGGGTAACTAATTTACGTTCAATGAGAGGGAAGTGGGAACATTTAAAATATAGAGATAAATACAATACAAAAGGTTCTATTTATCCTAAATTATTTTTATCAGCTCCACCAATTTCAAGAAGGTATGAGTTTACTAAAAATGAATTAGTTTCTTTTATGGAAGCAGCTAGAAAATTTGATTTTATAAAAATTCTTAGTATTAAAAACGAAAAGATATTTAAGCAACTTGATAGTTTATGTAAGAAAGAGAATATAAGTATCGGAGGTCATTTCCCATCAAATATTAATGATAAATACATATTTAACTCAAAGTATAAATCTTTTGAACATCTTGGGGGATTAGTTACAGATGGTGAAGCGTTCAAAGAAAGATTGAGTAAAATTAAAGAAAAAAACATTTTTATTTGCCCAACATTAAGCTGGTATGATATTGGTTCTGGTAGATATAATTATAAAGAGCTTCGGAACATGCCAGGAATGAATTTTATAGCAAAAGAGACTATAGATAATTGGATTGTAAAAACAAAAGCGTACAGAACGAAAATAGGAAAAAAAGAATATGAAAAGGAAGTAAGAGAAGAGCTAGATAAATTGAATAAAAAGTACATTGTAATTAAAAAGTTATATGATGTTGGTGTAAAAATGCTTTTGAGCCCTGATAGTTCTTCGAAATATATGGTTCCAGGTTTTGGGATGATAGGAGAAATGAAGTTGTTAAAAAAAGCAGGTTTAACGAACTATGCCATTTTAGAAATGGCAACTAAAAACTATGCTGAGTTTTTACAACAAAATAGAGGTACTTTAGAATTAAATAAAGAAGCAGAATTTTTGGTGTTAAATAAAAATCCATTAATAGATTTTGCAGCATTGGAAAAGATAGAATCTATTTTTTTAAATAATCAGTTTTTAGCTAAAAAAGACATTGAAGCATTATCTAAGTCAATAAGTTTCAATTAACATATGATAAAGAAGAAGTTTCCTTTTTACAGGCAATTAGATTATAGAGATTGTGGGCCTACTTGTTTAAGAATGGTGGCTAAATTTCACGGTAAGAATTTCTCAAGGGAATTTTTAAGAGAAAAATCGAGTATAACTAGAGAGGGTGTTACTATGGCTGGAATAGCTGACGCTGCTGAGGTAATTGAATTAAGAACCTTAGGGATGAGGCTTTCACTTGATAGTTTAATTAATGAGGCGCCAACGCCTTTTATTATTCCATGGAGGCAAAAACATTTTGTGGTAGTTTATAAAACATCTAAAACAAAAGTATTTCTTGCAGATCCTGCGCAAGGCTTATTAGAATATACTCATGATGAATTTCATAAAGCATGGACAAATGCACCCGATAACAATGGATTTGTATTATTGTTAGAGCCTAATGCGAAATTTTATGCATTGGAAGAAAATAATAGTAAAAGCGAAGGTTTTTCTTTCTTACTGCCATACATTAGGCCGTATAAAAAATTAATATATCAACTTTTTATAGGGTTAACTGTTGGTACTGCGATACAGTTTATACTTCCGTTTTTAATTCAATCTGTAGTTGATATAGGAGTAAATACGCAAGATATATCTTTTATTTATATTATTTTATTAGCTCAGTTAGTATTGTTTGTGTCTCAAACATTAGTTAGAATATTTAGGGAGTGGTTATTACTACATATTACAAGTAGGTTTAATATTAAATTGATTTCCGATTTTTTATATAAAATGCTTAAGTTACCAATTCCATATTTTGAGACAAGAAATACTGGAGAGCATTTACAAAGAGTTCAAGACCATAATAGAATTCAAAATTTTGTTTCTTCTTCTACTTTTAATATGGTATATTCTCTTGTTCTTTTTTTAGTTTTTAGTGCTGTATTGTGTTTCTATAACTTAAAAATTTTTATAGTATTTATAACTGGAGCGTTTTTATATATTGGTTGGACATTTTTCTTTTTGAAAAAAAGAGCCGAATTAGATTTTAAGCGATTTGATGAAATGTCTCAAAGCCAAACTTCATTAGTGCAAATTATTAATGGAGTTAAAGAAATTAAAATAAATAATTCTCACAGGAAAAATAGATGGAAATGGGAACAAATACAAATAAGTTTATTCAAAACCTCATTGAGCTCTTTACAGTTAGCACAATATCAATCTATAGGGTCAGGATTCATTAATGAGTTAAAAAATATTTTAATTACATTTCTTTCAGCTACAGCTGTTGTAAATGGTAATATAACATTAGGTATGATGTTGTCTATCCAATATATAGTAGGTCAATTAAATTTACCCTTGAGTAATTTCGTAAGCTTTATTCAGGTTTGGCAAGATGCTAAAATAAGTTTAGAAAGATTATTACAAGTTCATAACAAAAAAGATGAAGATAATTTATCTGAAAATAAAGTAAAAGAATTACCCGAAAATAAAGATGTTGTTATAAAAGATTTATGGTTTAGGTATGGGGGCAAGTCAAAACCGTTTGTTTTAAAAGGGATAAACTGTATATTACCTGAAGGTAAAACTACTGCTATTGTTGGCGCTAGTGGAAGTGGTAAAACTACATTGTTAAAACTATTATTAAAATTCTATGAACCAACTAGAGGAGAAATAGATATAAATAGTACAAATTTATCATTAATTAATAATGACTTCTGGCGAATGAATTGTGGTGCGGTTTTACAAGATACTTTTATTTTTAATGATAGTATTGCAGGGAATATATCAGAATCAGAACAAAATGAAATCATTAATAGAAAAAGATTAGAAAAAGCATCTTATATTTCTAATATAGCAGGGTTTATAGAAAAATTACCAAATAAATATAATACTGAATTAGGTACTTCTGGTATAAGGTTAAGCGGAGGGCAAGAACAAAGAATAATGATTGCTAGAGCTGTATATAAAAACCCTTTTTTTATTTTTTTTGATGAAGCAACAAGTGCTTTAGATGCTAACAATGAAAAGGTAATTATGGAGAACTTAAATGAGTTTATAAAAAACAGAACTTCAGTAATTGTAGCACATAGATTAAGTACAGTAAAAAATGCAGATAATATTATTGTTTTAGAAGATGGAGAAATAGTGGAAGAAGGCAATCATCAAGAACTAACTATAAAAAAAGGAAAGTACTATGAGTTGGTAAAAAATCAACTTGAATTAGGAAATTAAGATGGAAAATTTTGATCAAGAATTAAATGTTTATAGCGAACAAGTAAAAGATGTATTAACCTCTCCACCAAAAGCAATATTTAGATGGGGAAATACAATCCTATTCTTCTTTTTCGCTTTAGTGATTTTTTTAGTTTACATTATAAGATATCCTGATGTAATTGAAGGACAAGCTGTTT
Source organism: Tenacibaculum sp. nBUS_03 (assembly GCF_051201695.1). GTDB lineage: Bacteria > Bacteroidota > Bacteroidia > Flavobacteriales > Flavobacteriaceae > Polaribacter. Next base: position 3,042,386 of record NZ_CP179214.1, read on the forward strand.
TAACAACAACTATTCCCCCACAAAAAGAATATGCTAAAGTTAGTGGTAAATTAGAGCAGTTGTTTATTAAAAATAACCAAGCAGTAAAGTCAGGTACACATATAGCTCTTATTGAAAATACAGCAAATTATAATGATATTAAATATTTAAGAGGGATTATTGATACTCTAACTCTTTCTTCTGAAAAATTTCAATTTCCAATTGAAAAATTACCAATGCTTTTTTTAGGAGAAATAGAAACAGCTTTTTCTAATTTTGAGAATAATTATATACTATATGTATTAAATAAAGAATCAAATGCATTCCTCTACGAGAATAGCAATGATAATTATACTATTATGCAATTGAAAAAGAGATTAGTTGCTGCTAAGAATCAAAGAAATATCAATGAAGAGGAACTTGTTTTTAAGAAAAAAAACATTGAAAGAATTAAAAAATTATATAAAAAAGGAGTTATTTCTGAACAAAATTATGAGTATGAAAAGTTAGAATTTTTAAAGGCAAAAAGAAGTTTTAATGATGTAAATATTACAATATCTCAAATTGAAGAAAGAATTAGTAATAGAAGCAATGATAAAAAACAATCAGAAGTAGCAAATGTTAGAAAAGAAATAAATCTATTAAAATCCGTATTACAATCCTTTGATCAATTAAAAAGAGCAATTAAAGAATGGGAGTATAAGTACCTAGTCAAAGCTAAAATAGATGGAACGGTTTCTTTTATGGATATTTGGAGTAAGAATCAAACAGTAAAAGTTAATGATTTTTTATTAACTATTATTCCCGCGGATTATGAGGAGTATGTATGTAAGATTCAAATACCAGTAATAAATTCAAGAAAATTAAAAATAGGACAGTCAGTTAATATAAAATTAAGTAGTTATCCCGATTATGAGTTTGGTGTTCTAAAAGGTAATTTAAATAAAATATCATTAATTCCAAATGAGAAAAATATGTATTTATTAGATGTTTCATTACCTAAAGGCTTATTGACAACGTACAATAAACAAATAGAATTTAATCAAGAAATGCATGGTGTTGCAGAGGTCATAACAGAAAACTTAAGATTAATTGAAAGAATTTTTTATAAATTTAAAATAATTTTTAATAAGAGTTAAAGACATGCGTCCAGTAATATTTGATTTAACTCAAGATAATGGATTTAAAGTTCTTGGAATAAATCCACAAAACAAAAACTTAGAAAGTATGGTGAATGAGTTATGCAAAAATTGACCATAAAAAATCAAGAAAAAGAATTTTTTAAAGGAGATTACCATTGCAAATTTTCATGAATAATACATTAGTCACACTTATAACAAACTAATTCAATTTCAATATCAATGCTATTCTTATTAGGTTTAGCCATTGGTATTAATGCACTAGAAGGTTTAGCTCCTTTTAAAAATTTATCGCGTTCTCTAAGAAATATTTCAAAAAACTCATTATCCATTCGAGTAGTATATTGTTTTATCATTGTGATGCACTCTGGTTTAGAGCCAGCTTCTTTTAATATTTTATTTAATTTTTTAAAAATAGTTTGTAATTGCTCCTCTAATGGTAAATGACCATTTTTTCCATATGCATTTATACCTGAAACATATATCATTTGAGCGTTTTTAGGAGCTATTGTTGCTAAGCTGTACGTTCGAACCAGGAAGTACATAAGTAGTTTTTTGTAATGTGTCTTTTGAGGAAGAAGTACTTATTGATTTAGGATTTATTTTAGAGTTCTTATTTTCATTAAAATTGCATGCAACAATAGAAATTAAACAGATAAGGCTATAGATGTATTTTTTGTTTTTCATAATATATTGATAATTAATGTTTAAAGTTAATTTTTTTGTTATGGTAATTTGTTTTTTTTGGAAACATTAACAAACTTTTAGTGTTTTTAGTTAAAAATTATAAATTTTGAAGGGGGAGTACTAGATATAATTAGATAGTAATTTTGAGTTGATAGATTATAACAATTAAGTATTAAAATTTAATTACTAGATACATCTTGTTACAGAAGTACTATCAAAAGATTCATGACTAATTAATAGAGTTCTCTATAAAAGTTAAACATATAAATCTCTTTTATTTTTAATTCTGCTTATAAAAATTGTTTCTTTATTTCATTTCAAATACAGAAAATAAAACTTAGAAAGTATGACTTAAGAACGATTAAAAAAATCATCCAAAAAAAATTAAATACTTAATAGAATAAGCTAAATGTCATGTTTACTGAGAGTTGTGTTTTGAAGCAAAAATTAGATTGTTTCATTGATAAAAACTAGGGTGTTTTTCCTTTTTTTAATGCTGGTTATTCCCGAAAATAATTAAAGAAAATACACTTTTTAAAAGGAGATTTTCATTGTGAATTTTTCATGTAGTTATAGGTAGTTTTGGATACCAATTAAACTAGTAACTACTGATGATTTACGAAATACTACAAATCATAGCAGAAGAGCTAAATGAGTATTTAGATTCTAATGAAGTAGCGTTAGCCAATATAGCTGATGCAAATTCTGAAGGAAATTCTACAGGTAATTTCCCAGATATTTCTCTTACTTTAATAAATACACAAGAAGAGTTTGCATTAAAAAATTTACGAAATAATTATGTAAATGGAACTACGGTTTCATATAAAAACCCAAAAATTTACTTAAATCTTTTTGTGTTATTCAGTATTAATAAATCTACCTATACTGAGTCCTTAAAAAGCCTTACTAATGTTATAGCCTTTTTTCAAGGAAAAAAAGTATTTACTCAAGCTAACAGTAATTATGAAAATGTTGATGGAGTTGAAAATATAAAAAGCTTCAAGTTTATCACTGAATTGTATACTCCAACTTTTGAAGAGTTAAATTTTATATGGGGAACCTTAGGAGGAAAACAAAATCCATCAGTGCTTTATAAAGTAACATTATTAGAAATAGAAAGAGATGTAATTAAACGTGAGGAATCAGTAGTAACTGAAATGAGTAAAAATGCAATAATTAATAATTAGTTACAATGCTATATCAAACACTTTTTAATATTAATTTATTACATGCTTATTTTCTAGATATAGGTGAAAAAAAATATCATTCGATTCATTCAGATCCTAATAAAAAGTTAAATACTAAAGAAAAAGAAGACATAGAAAAAAAGTACGATAGTAATACTTGTATTGAAATAATTCCTAATAGAATTACTCTAGAGACGATAAAGGATTATAGATTAATGGTAAGAAAGCATTCAAAAGGAATGAGAATTCTTACGACTTCAATAAAAGAAGTAGCTATGGAAGGGGCTAATGAAATTGAAAGGTATAGCCCACTTATTAATTTACCAGACGATTTAACACTAACTTTTTTTGTAAAAGTAACTGATAGATATTTTGACAACTATACTGAAATAATAGATAAAACTAAAAAACAATTCTATCATTTATCAAATATATCATCATCAGCGATTAACATTTTTGAAGCAAATACAGCTATTAAAAAATGGAACTCGTTTTTAATTTCTGAAGAAGAGTCAAGAAGGTTAGTATATGAAATGGAAAAAGAGAATGAATTTATTAGCAATACTCCTAAAAAAGTTACTATTGCTGATTTTGACGCTACTAAAATTAATACAATTGAAACAAAAATACAGAATAATACTTCATTAAATACTCAAGAACAAGAAGTCCTTGATAGTTTAAATTCAAGTGTTCAGAAGTATAAAAACAAAGGGATTATTGGTGTTTTAAAGTTAAGGATTTCAGGAGACAATACTACTAGATTAACTGAAAATGTACTTGTAAAAAACTCTGAAACAAACAATTTTGACGTTCATAAAAAATGTGTATTAAAACAGACTCCAAATTTTCAGATATATATCGAAAATAGAAAAACATTTTGGAGATATAATCAGTTGTCAGACAATTTAAAAATGATTACAAATACTAAACACCCCTTAACAAAAAATGGGCGCGTAGAAATTGGTAAAACTGATGTAACTCCTCATTATCAGGGAACTATTTTTTTTCCAAACCCTGCAATAGACAGTGTTACACTAGATAAAAGTAGCCAAGATTACTATTCAGAAATATTTATATAATAAAAATTAAAATTAATAATTATGTCAGCTTACAAAACACCAGGAGTCTACATTGAAGAAATTGTAAAGTTTCCACCATCTGTAGCTCAAGTAGAAACAGCAATTCCAGCCTTTATTGGATATACAGAAAAGGCGACAAAAAAAGCGATAGGAGATTTAAAAGGAAAACCAACTCGTATTACTTCTATGTTAGAGTATGAAAATTATTTTGGGAAGCCCCAAAATGAAACTGGAATAAAAGTATCAGTTGTTAACGGAGAAATTTTTGCTGAAGGACCAACTAAAAATAATAGATCTCCATTCATTATGTATTATAACCTTCAAATGTTCTTTGCTAATGGAGGACGAACCATGTTATATTGTTTCTGTAGGTAGGTATGGAAATATTATAGATGATGAAGATGTAAAAGTTTCTATAGTTGAGCAACCAAAATTAAAAGCAGGTTTAGATGCCATAGAAAAAGTAGATGAGGCTACATTAATTGTATTTCCTGATGCAACAAATATAGGAGATGCTGATAGTTTTTATGGCTTGTATAATGATGCTTTAAAGCAATGTTTAAAATTAAAAGATCGTTTTGTAATTATTGATTCAGAGCATGATGATGAAACAGAATCACCTACTCCTGTAGAAGATTTAAGAAATAAAATTTCTAGTATTAAAAATGAAGTTAAATATGGAGCTGCGTATTATCCATTTTTAAAAACAATTTTAGATTATGCGTATGATGAATCTCAAATTTCAGTAGTTGAAAAATCTACTACTCAAGAAGATTTAGAAGCACAAGTACAATCTATCTCTGATGAGATTGATACCGCTAAATTTAATGATTTAAAAACAGCTTTAAATACTTTAAAAACAGATACAGATGCCAATGTTACTGATGCAATATCAGCTGCAGCATACACACCAATAGTAAAGGCATCTATAGATAATGTAATAAACTATGTAAACTCAATTAAAACTAGTTTAGAAGCTGCCTTGGAAATTTCAAGAAAAAATGCTAGTGTAGTTGCAGAATCTAATGCCTTAGATACTTGGATTACAAATACTCTTGAAGATGTTGTACTTGATTTTAATAAGGCTAAAGATAGATTAAATGATGATGACTCGGCTACTAAAATTAAAAATGAAATTGATGCAAATATTTTAGAAATCGATACTCTAAAGACAGCTATAGAAACACTTATTACTCCTGGAGAATTAAGTTTATTAATTACTGCTTTAAATGCTAATGCCGCTGTTTTTCCTTCAACAACAACAATTCTTAGAAATCTTAAAAACACAAACGATCGTTTGTATAATCAGGTAAAAGCTGAAATAGGACGTATACCATTGGTATTGCCTCCAAGTTCAACAATTGCTGGAATTTATGCAGCTGTTGATTCTAATAGAGGAGTATGGAAAGCGCCAGCAAATGTAAGTTTAAATTATGTTGTAGAGCCAACTGTTCAAGTTTCTCATGAAGAACAGCAAGGATTAAATGTAGATGAAGTTGCGGGTAAATCTATAAATGCAATTAGAGCTTTTGTTGGAAAAGGAAACTTAGTGTGGGGAGCAAGGACTCTTGCAGGAAATGATAACGAATGGAGATATGTTCCAGTAAGACGTTTCTTTAATATGGCAGAAGAGTCAATTAAAAAAGCTACAGAACAATTTGTTTTTGAACCAAATGATAAAAATACTTGGATTCGTGTAAAAGCAATGATAGATAATTTTTTAACACTTCAATGGAGAGCTGGAGCATTAGCTGGTCCTACACCAGAAAAAGCTTTTTATGTAAATATTGGCTTAGGTGAAACAATGACAGCCCAAGATATTTTAGAGGGTAATATGATTATTGAAATAGGGATGGCTGTTGTTCGTCCTGCAGAATTTATCATTTTAAAATTCTCTCATAAAATGCAAGAAGTATAAGTAACTCGCTAAATAAAATTAAATAAAAAATAAAATTATGTCAGTATTATATCCATTTAGTAAATTTTCCTTCGCTGTAGATTTTGGAGGGGCTAAATTTAACTGTACAGAGGTTTCAGGGTTAACCTTTGAAAATAAAATGATTGAGTACCGTGGAGGAGCAGATAGAGAGTACCATAAATCTAAACAGCCTGGTTTATTTGAGTATGCTAATATTACTATAAAGAGAGGAATATTTGCAGATAAAAGTAAAGAGTTTTATGAGCAATGGGCTAAAACTGTATATCTACAAGAAGGAGGAGCTCAGTTTAGAGGAGATTTAACTATTAGTTTATTAGATGAAAACGGTGATGCATCTGTAAACTGGAAATGTACAAATGCTTATTTAACTAAACTTTCAGATACAGACTTAAAAGCTGATGGTAATGAAATAGCTATACAAAGTGCTGAATTTGTAATAGAGAAATTAACAATGATAGATTAATGTTTAGTTACTATCCACCAGTAGGCTTTAGTTTTAAAGTAGAGTTTGAAACAATTCCAACTTCTCAAGGAGATAACTCATTTCAATCAGTTTCAGGGCTCTCAGTAGACCTTGAAACTGAAGAAATTGCTGAAGGTGGAGAAAATAGATTTAAGCATAAAATACCAGTACGCTCAAAATATCCAAATTTAGTTTTAAAAAGAGGAGTACTAGTAAATTCTGAGGTGATTAAATGGTGCAAGAAAGCGTTAGAAAACTTTGAAATTCAACCAGTAAATATCAATGTTATGTTACTTGGAGAAGATCATCAAGCTATTCAAACTTGGAACATAGTTCATGCATATCCAGTTAAATGGAATGTAGGTGACTTTAATGCTGAAGAAAGCAAACTTGTAATAGAAACTCTTGAGTTAACGTATAATTATTTTAAAGTATCCTAACAATGCCAATTACGATTAAAGAATTACATATTAAAATAAATGTAGATGAGAAGCCTGACAAAAAAGGGCAAACAAGTGGCGTAAATAGTAGTAATACTTCAGCCATAGTTGCAACTTGTATAGAGGAAGTAATGGATATTCTTGAAAGACAAAAACAGCGATAATGAGTCAAGGAGAATTAAAAAAATTAGTTATAAAAGCTTATAAAGACGATAAGTTTAATGATGAGGTTGCAAATGGAGAGTTTACGACATTGGTAAATCCTGAGAAGTATATGGTGGCATATAAGCCAGAGTATACTGAAGTTCAGGGACAAGGAACAAGTGGTTCACAACCAAAGTTTACTAAGATTCCACCTCAAGAACTAGACTTAGATTTGCTATTTGATAGTAGTGGAGTAATTGATGGTAAAGGCGATTTGAAGAATGGAATTATCGATAAAATTGAAGCTTTTAAGAAGATTGTTTTTGAGTATAAAGGAGAAGAACATAAGCCCAATTATTTAATGATTAAATGGGGAGCGCTTTTGTTTAAAGGATCGTTAGTAGACCTATCAATTGAGTATAGATTATTTGCTCCTGATGGTACTCCATTACGTGCAAATGCAAAATTAAAAGTAAAGGGGACTATTGATGATGATTTACGAATAGCTAAAGAAAATAATCAATCACCAGATTTAACGCATTATCGTAAAGTAAAATCTGGAGATACATTGCCGCTGATGTGCTTTCGTATTTATGGAGATTCTAAGTATTATTTAGAAGTAGCAAGGGTAAACAAGATTATGCAATTCAGAAAATTAAAAGCAGGACAAGAAATCTTTTTTCCACCATTACAAAAATTTGCCTAAATGAATAGTACAGGAACCATACAAACTTCAAAAAGTGCTGATTTAATTACTTTTAAAATCCTTGTTGAAGGAGAAGAATTGTCAAAAATATATGAGGTAAAAAGCATCACTGTTTCTAAAGAGGTAAATAAAATACCAACAGCTCAGATTGTTTTAATTGATGGAGATGCTTCTAAACGAGATTTTAAATTAAGTAATGAAGATGTGCTTATTCCGGGAAAAGAGATTGAACTAACAGCTGGTTATCATTCAGATGAAGAAACTATTTTCAAAGGAATTGTAATTAAACATAATTTAAGAATTAGAGCTCATACTGCACAGTTAGTTATTGAATGTAAAGATGAAGCTGTTAAAATGACAATCGGTAGAAAAAGTAAATACTTCTACGAAAGTACTGATAGTGATATTTTCGAAGAGATTATCGGGGAGTATGGACTATCTAAAGAAGTTGAATCAACTAATCATTCTCACCCTGAATTAGTTCAATACAACTCATCAGACTGGGACTTTGTAATTTCAAGAGCTCAGGCCAATGGAAAGTTGTGTTTTGTAGATGATGGAACTGTTACTATAGCAAAGCCTGATGTAAGTCAATCTGAAATAGAAACGGTAACCTTTGGAGGTTCACTTTTAGATTTTGATGCAGAAATAGATGCCCGCCATCAAGTTAAAAAAGTAGCTGCTTATAGTTGGAATCACACTGATCAAGAATTAATTGAGGTTGAAGGGAAAGATCCAGAGATATCTTTAAGTGGAAATTTATCAGTTACTGATTTAAACAAAATTATAGCTTTAGAAAATTTAGAGCTTAGGCATGGAGGTGGTATTACAGACACTGAATTACAAGATTGGGCAGATGCAAAATGGTTATTTCAACAATTAGCAAAAGTAAGAGGTAGGGTAAAATTTCAAGGAATTCCATCGGTAAAACCTAATACAATTTTAAAATTAGAAGGAGTTGGTGATCGATTTAATGGTAATGTATATGTGACAGGTGTACAGCATGTTATTTCTAATGGGAATTGGGTATCGAATGCTCAATTTGGATTGTCAACAGAGTGGTTTTCTGAAACTTTTGAAATCTCTTCAAAACCAGCTTCAGGGTTGTTACCTGCAATTCAAGGATTACAAATAGGTATTGTTTCTCAATTAGAAGAGGATCCAGATGGTGAAGATAGGATTTTGGTTCAAATCCCAATCATTAATAATGAGGAAGAAGGTATTTGGTGTAGAGTTGCTTCACCAGATGCAGGAGAAAATAGAGGTGTTTTTTTTCGCCCAGAAATAGGAGATGAAGTTATTGTAGGGTTTATTAATCAAGACCCTAATGATGCTATTGTTTTAGGAATGTTACATAGTAGTGCTAAGCCTTCTCCAATTACAGCTAAAGATGATAATCATGAAAAAGGAATTATTACAAGAAGCGAAATGAAAGTGTTGTTTGATGATGATAAGAAGATAATTACTATTGAAACACCAGCAGGAAAAATTATATCTCTTGATGAAGATCAAAATGCTATTACTATTGAAGACGATAATTCAAATGTAATAACAATAAATGGTGATGGTATATCAATGGAAAGTGCAGGTGATATTTCTTTAAAAGCTTCTGGAGATGTTTCTATTGAAGGGACTAACGTTAGTTTAACAGCAAATGCTGAGTTCAAAGCAGAAGGGAGTGCAGGAGCAGAACTATCAACTAGTGCAATAGCAGTTTTAAAAGGGTCATTAGTACAAATAAATTAATTTTTAAAAGGTAAAAAACAATGTCATTCCGAGAAGATACGACGAAGGAATCTGTCTTTTGAATCAAGGTTTCCTAATTTAACTCGTAATGATATTTCAAATAGGTAAAGTAAATGGGAAATCCAGCCGCAAGAGTTACAGATATGCATGTTTGTCCAATGGTTACAGGGACGGTTCCTCATGTTGGAGGGCCAATATTACCAGCAGGAGAACCAACAGTTTTGATAGGAGGCTTACCAGCGGCAAGAGTTGGAGATATGGCTGTATGTGTTGGTTCACCTGATAGTATAGTTGCAGGGTCAGGAACAGTATTAATAGGAGGTATGCCAGCAGCAAGAATGGGAGACAGTACTTCACATGGAGGGACCATAGTATTAGGAGAACCAACAGTACTAATAGGATAGTTAATGATGGAAAATAAAAAAGCATTTTTAGGAACAGGATGGGGCTTCCCACCAGAGTTTTCTAATGATTTAAGTGAGGTAGTTATGATATCTGATGAGGAGGATATTAAAAGTAGTTTAGAAATACTGCTAACCACTCGACTAGGGGAGCGAGTATTATTACCAAATTATGGTTGTAACCTGCAAGATTTACTTTTTGAACGATTGGATAGAACACTTATAACTTATGCAAAAGATCTTATTGAGACAGCAATTTTGTATCACGAACCACGAATAGATGTAATTCATATTGATGTTTCTGAAACGGATCCTTTAGAAGGGATGTTAGTTATAAAAATTGAGTATACAATTAGAGCTACAAACAGTAGAACCAATGTGGTATTTCCTTTTTATAAGGGAGAAGGAACAGATATAAATTAAAAAATATGAGTAAAATCATTCCTAATATATTACAACGAAACGGAACAGGACAAGAACAACGTGTCATAGATGCCTTAGACCCTGAAAATTTCGAGCTTCATGATTTTACGGTTGAAGATTGGATTTTATTTGCCTGCAGTTTTGCTGGAAAGTTAAATTATTTTTCTACTGATAACCATGAAGTAGCCTCAGGAAATTGGAAAGTTTTTTTTAAGGAACTAACAACATCAGAAGTGCCCTTTAGAGGTACTCGTGAGTATGTAAAATTAAAAGAAAATATAACATCAATACTTAATGATTATAAGAAGGAAGCTAAGCTTTCACCTCATTTAACTTTATTTGTTTGCTTTTTAAAATTGTTAGAGTTTTCAAAAGAGCGATTTAATAAGTTAACTAAACGTCATTTAGATTTTTATTATAAAGAAATTCTTCAAGTAGATAAAAAAGAGGCAATCCCCGATCAAGCCCATGTAATTTTTGAATTAGCCAAAAAAATAACGAACCAACAGGTTAAAAAGGAAACCTTGTTAGATGCAAAAAAAGATGTTTTAGGAAATCCTTTAGTGTATAAAACTGATGAAGATTTAATTGTAAATAAAGCCAAAGTAACAGCTATAAAAACTATTTATAATAATAATTCTACTAGTTTAAAAAAGATAAAAGCAAGTTGTGTAGCCAATACAAAAGATGGTATAGCAGAGCCCCTTTCTGACGACCAACCTTATTGGTACCCATTTGGGTATCCATCTAGTGCTAAAAATGTGGATGAATTAAAAGATGCAGAAATGGGGTTTTGCATTGCTTCTCCTATACTGTTACTTCAGGAGGGAAGAAGAGTAGTAACAATAACTATTAAATTTGATACTGATTTTGAAAAAGAGTCATTTAAAGTTGATACACTTATTGAAAATTTAAAGCTGTATGGAAGTGGAAAAGAAAAATGGGTAGTGCCTACTTTAATAGCAATTAATAATGCGAACGATGGTGATTTAGAGGTTTCCGATGAAATAAGTTTTACATTTTTTTTAGGAGAAGACATAGAAGCTATAGTAAACTATGAAGAAGAGTTTTTATTAAAAAAATATAAAACTACTCATCCTTTAGTTCGTTTTGTTTTTGATATATCTAATAATGTAGTGTATGACTTTTATAGGTTTTTAGCAAGTAATACAGTTAATAAAATAACAATAAAAACTGTTGTTGAAGGAGCTAAATCATTAATTGTTGAAAATGATAATGGTTTGGTAAAGAGCAAAAAACCTTTCCACCCTTTTACCACTAGACCTATCGAAGGATCTAATTTTAATGTTAATTATAATGAAGCGTTTTCTAAAAAATGGACAAGCTTCTCTGTTAATTTACGTTGGAAAAACACTCCAGAAGATTTTAAAGATTGGTATCAAGCGTATATAAAAAAATCAAGCTATTCTTCTATTAAGACATACGGAATAGAGTTGGCAAAAGCGATAGCTAATAGAAGTTTACTTATAGAGAACGAAGGATTTTTCAAGGTGAAAAAAAGAATGTTACATAGAGCAGGTAAAGCGAATGAAACAATTGGAAAGGTCAATAACTTGTTTACTAAAGAAGTTATAGAAAACGGAGATAAAGAAGAGGTTTTTTATACAGGAAATTTTACAGCTTTAAATTCAAGTAACATGTACGATATTGATGCAGCTGAACCTTTGAAATTAACATTAGAGCAATCTTTTTTTCATGATTTATATCCTCGTTTGTATGCTTTGGCAGTTAGTTCTGAAAATAAAGATATTAACCTTCCTAATGAGCCTTATACTCCTTTAGTTGAAACAATCACAGTAGATTATGAGGCTGAAGAAACTATATTAGTATCTGAAGTTAGAAAAGGCGAAAATAGAATTCAACTTTTTCATAATCATCCTTTCGGAGAACATGAAGAAAATTATGCAGAAAAAAAACACTTACAAGAACAAAAAAATATAATAGATCTTTTTGATAAAGATACTATTCAAACTTTTTTAGTTCCTAAATACTGCTTGGGAGGGCATTTATTTTTAGGAATAGAAAACCTTGAGCCTCAACAAAATATTGCCTTATTGATTCAGGTTCTTGAAGGAAGCGAAAATCCAGAGGTAGAGAGTTTTAAAGAGAATGAAAAAGTAAACTGGTCTGTTTTATGTAATAATAAATGGAAAAGTCTTGAAAATGATATTATTTCTAACAATATCGATAACTTTTTAAAATCTGGGATTGTAAAATTTTCTATACCTAAAGAAGCTAGCTTAAATAATACAGTATTGCCAGAAGGATATATTTGGATAAAAGCCCAAATGAATAAATCATTTGATGCAGTATGTAAGGTTATTAATATACATGCTCAGGCAGTTCTCACTACTTTTAAAAATAATGAAAATGAAGTAAGTCATTTAAAGAATGGATTGGCTGGTGGTACTATAAAGAAAATGAAAACTCGTGTACCGCAAATTAAATCGGTATCGCAACCGTATAATACTTTTGGAGGAAGCACTGAAGAATCTGACGATAATTTCTATCGAAGGATTAGTGAACGCCTTCGCCACAAAAATAGAGCTATAACTCTTTGGGATTACGAGCACTTAATTCTTCAAGAGTTTCCTGAAATTTATAAAGTAAAATGTTTAAATCATACTTCTAAAACAAGTTTTACAGCGGCAGGTCATGTCACCCTTGTAGTAGTTCCCGATACGGTAAATAAAAATGTGTTTGATATTTATCAACCTAGAGTAAGTAAAGCAACATTAAATAAAATTGTAAATTATATAAACTCATTAAACACATTACATGTAAAAACTGAAGTAATAAATCCGAATTATGAAGAGGTCAGTATAGGCTTAGAAGTAAGTTTCCATAAAGGTTTTGATGATAATTTTTATACAGAAAAATTAAAATTAGATATCACAAAATTTTTATCTCCTTGGGCTTATGATGAAACAAAAGAAATAACTTTTGGAGTTACACTTCATAGAAGTGTATTGATTGATTATATAGAAAAGTTACCCTATGTAGATTATTTACAAAATGTAAAAATGAATGGGGATGCTTCAACTTATAAAATTACCCCCAGTAATCCCAAATCCATAGTAGTGTCAGCAAAAAATCATACGGTAAGTACAGTATTAACTACCTGTAAAGGAACTAAAAAAATTATAGAACAAACATGTCAGTTATAAATGAACCGATAAGTATTCCACAAAATATAGCTACTAAAGATGATTTAGATTTTTCTTTTTTAAAAAAAGAAGGAATTTCATACTTGCAAAGCTTTGGTGGTAAGTTATGGACTGATTTTAATTCTCATGATCCAGGAGTAACTATTTTAGAAATGTTATGCTATGCAATTACTGATTTAGGAATCCGGATGAATACACCTTTAGAGGATTTATTAGCTTCTAAAAACCCTGATGTATCATTACAAGCACAGTTTTATAAAGCTTCTGAAATTCTCCCATCTAAACCAGTTAATGAGTTAGATTACAGAAAGCTATTTATAGATATAAAAGGAGTGAAAAACTGTTGGCTACGAACTTATGATAAACAAGTATATGTAGATTGTAAAAACAACAAATTAGCCTATAAAAAATTTCCTAATATTTTACCAGAATTTCAAAAAACAACCAAATTAAAAGGGTTATATACTTTATTGGTTGATCTTGAAGAAGGGTATTCGAATGAGTTGTTTTCAGAGATTAAAACAGTGTATCATCAAAATAGAAATTTATGTGAAGATTTGATTGAAGTTAAACAAGTAGAAGAACAACCAATAGCTATTTGTGCTAATGTAGAGGTGGTTTCTGAGGCAGATGAAGAAAAGATATATGCTGCTATTTTATTTGAAATTGAAAACTATTTATCACCCTCATTACAAGTTTATTCTGTTCAGCAAATGTTAGATAAAAAACATACTACTGACGAAATATTTGATGGACCTATATTAAAAAATGGATTTATAGATACTGAAGAACTTAGAAAAGCAGATTTAAGAAAAGAAGTACGCCTTTCAGATGTAATGAAGTTGATTATGAATGTTGAAGGAGTTAAGCTTGTTAAAGATATTTCAGTTGGTTTTTGTGATGAGAGTTTAACTCAAGAAAATAAATGGGTTGTTTGTATTGAGAAAGATAAAAAACCTGTTTTATGTGATAAAAGTTCTTTTAATTTTAGTAAAGGGTTTCTTCCTTTAAATTTAAATTATGAAAGAGTAGATACATATTTAGAACAACTAAAAGAGGACGAAAAAGAAGCGCAAAAAATAGCTGATATAGATAAAGATATTCCAATTCCTAAAGGAAATGTTGTAGCATCAAATGAGTACACTACAATTCAAAATGATTTTCCAGATACGTATGGGATTGGACAAGAAGGATTGTCTGTGCATGTTACAAACGAAAGAAAGTCAAAAGCTAAACAATTAAAGGGCTACTTAACTTTCTTTGATCAAATTTTAGCAACATATTTTAAACACTTATCTGAGGTAAGAACGCTATTGTCTGTTAGTGGCCAAGAGAAAAGAACGTATTTTACTCAAGCAGTAAAAGATATTAAAGATTTTGAAGCTATTGCTAATGAATATCCAGGATCAAATGATACTGAGTTAACAAAATTATTATTAAGTCAGTTTGATAATAACATAGAAAGAAGAAACTCGATTTTAGACCATCTATTAGCACGTTTTGCTGAAAGATTTGGTGAGTACACATTTATAATGAAAGCTCTTTATGGAACTGCTACTGATGAAATTGTATTATCAAATAAGGAAACATTTTTAAAAGATTACAAGGTAATAAGCAGTGATAGAGGTTTGGCGTTTAATTATTATAGTCAAACTGAAGAAGAATTATGGAATACAAATAATGTTTCAGGTTTTCAAAAACGAATTGCTCGTTTAATGGGGATTTCTAATGAAAAAAGAAGGCATTTAACAGATACTAATGTTGAAGTGTATGAGATATTAGATAGCAATAACAAAATAGTTTATAGATGGAGGTTAAAAGATAATGATGGCACTATTCTACTGTCAGCTACAGAAAGTTATACGAAGGTGGCATTTGCTATAGAGGAATTATATTTTGCAGTATTACAACTAGTACAAACTAGTGAAAGTGAAATAGAAAAAGCATTTGAAATTGGGATAAAAGATACTACAGAAATAGGGTTTATAAGAATACATAAATCAACACCCTCAAAACCCTCTATTCCAGTAAAATATTCATTTGATGTTGTTAACCCTGAGAAACCAAAAAGTAGTTCTGATTATATTATTGCAAAACAATTTAAGTATCATGCGAGCCTCAATGATTTGAAGGAGGCATTACTTACTGTAATTTCTTTTATGAAAAAAGATTTTACAGAAGAAGGAATGTTTTTAATTGAACATATGTTGTTGCGACCGGATGTGACTAACAATGATTCAGTAAATTTTTTACCTATTTGTGCAGATGACTGTGAAGATTGTGGAACAATTGATCCATATTCTTATAGAGTAAGTATTGTGCTCCCAGGTTATACTTATCGCTTTTCAAATCCTGATTTTAGACGCTATATGGAAGATGTTATTAGGCAAGAATTACCAGCGCATATATTACCAAGAATATGTTGGGTTGGAGAAAGAAAAGGATCGGTAGATGATCAAGATAATGATTTGTTACAGTTTGAAAATTCATATAAAAAATATTTGTTTGCTAAAACCAATTTAGAACAAGAGCAACCTGTAGAAGGAAATGAACTTCAAAGTTTAATGGATACAATGCAAAAGTTAAATACTATTTATCCTGTAGGAAGATTAACAGATTGTAATGCTGAAGATGAAGCTTTAGATGGAAGAATCATATTGGGTCAATCCAGTATTGGAAATATAGCAATAGAAAAAGAAAATAATAAAGAAATAAAGTCATAAAACAGTAGGTGTTTATTAATTAATACAGCCAAAACTTATTAGGTATGGAAACTAAACTAAAGCTAAAAGATATAACAACTGAGTACAGTAAATTTAATGCAAATCAGGTATTAACTGAAAAACAATTAAATACATTTATTGATTATTTTGAAGATCAAAATCGTTTATCTAGATTAGGTTTAAGTGGTGTTGGACTTGTTTGTGGTTTTAAAGTAACACTTCAATATAATATTGATAAAAGTGCAGTTACTAGTATTGAAATTGCTCAAGGAACTGCAGTTACAACTGATGGCGATTTAGTTCAATTTTTTGATTTAATAGCAAAAAAAGCTAAATCAAAAACATTTTCGTTTTTTAAAAAATTTGAAGATGATAAAGGTCAATATCCACATTTTTTAAATTCTCAAGACAAACAATTTAATTTATGGGAATTACATGGTGAAAAAGATGAGTCATATGTTGATTTAGAAAGTTTTAAAGATATTCAAAAAATGGCTGTTTTATTGTATTTAGAACAGTATTCTAAAGAAGATGTATTATGTAATAAACTGTCATGTGACAATCAAGGTATAGAGCAAATTAATAATTTACGTGTACTACTTGTAGATTGCCAAGATTTAGAAGCTATAGCTTCTAGGGATGCCATTTTTTTAAAACATGATTGGTATAAAATCATTAATGAATTACCTATAGTTGAAGCTAAAAGAGTTGTATTGGATGAAAAAAATACAGAAACATTTTCTGATTTAAAAGCACAATTTAATGCTGTTGTTAAAGATGAAAGTGTTAGTACTGATTTAATTTTGGGATATGATGTGTTACTATCTAAATTTCAAAAGCCTTCCATTTCAGATAAAATAAAATCACTCTTTAGTTTTAGTCCTTTAGCTGTTCCACTTGATTTTCAATATAGGTATGATGTTTTAAAAGATTTAATTGATACCTATAATGAGATAAAAGAATTACTACTCCATATTAATGTAAACTGCTGCCCAAGTATAGGAGCTTTTCCTAAGCACATTATGCTTGGTAAATTAAATAAAACAACAGTATATCCGGAGTTACAACATCGTTTCTATAAATCAACTATTGTTGGAAATGAAAATGAAAATCTTCAAAAAGTAGCGCTTTTAATAAATAGAGCAATTGCTATTGCTAATAGCTATATAGGAAAAGATAAGTCAGAAGAAATTATAATTACTCCATCTCAAGCTCATAGTTTCTTGAGTGAGAAAGCTGTTCCTTTTTATTACAATGTTTCTTCAGATTTTTTGAAGAAATGGAATTTTAATAAAACAAAGAATTACAGGGAGAATCAAAATTTGAGTTATCATAAAAGTAAGTTGTCTTCAGCTTTGGCTATTCAAAAGCCATTATCATACAATATTGATAAAAATGATTTTTACAGAATTGAAGGGCACCAAGGTAAAATGTATCGAGAGGCATTAGAAAAAATATTAAAACTCAAAAAAGACAATGGATTAAGTTTTGATGTTAAAACACTATCAATTAATGCGACCGAACAAAATATTAATATTAATAAGTATGAGTGTGAGTTTGAAGACTTGAAAATGCTTTTGAGTGCTTGGAGAACAGAACAAAATTGTATTTTATCAGAAGTAAGTAAAACATTTTCAGCATTCAAATTAACTAATCCTAAGGTTAATTCAGAGGTTGATAAAGTTAATTCGAAAAAAAGAAAAGATGATGTTTTAGAGAAAGAGTTAACTGCGGATTCAGCGTTAATAGATACAGGTAAAATTTTTTCAAGAGAATTAGATTTTCAAGATGATAAGAAGTATCAATTTAATACAAAAGAATACGAGCTTTTTTTCGAAGAAGAAAATATAATTAAAAAGAGTTTGACTAAAGATAAAGACTCTCTTGGTTTTTTAATAGAACAAGTTTTTGATAAAAATAAAAAAGGTATCTGCAAGTGATATTATTATTGAATTAAACAAAGAGACCACAGTCATTAGAGATAAAGAAATATGGAAAAAAGAACCAGAGCTGAGTGAATTTATTTTAAAAGATATTACTGAAACATTGGTACATGCGTATATTTTAGATAGTAAAGTGCCACTAAATATACGTGATATAGACACCAATGTTTTAGTGAATTATAAATTAACTATTGAAGAGCTCTGTAAACAAGTTAAAACATTACAAACAAAATATAATAGTACATCTTTAAAATTATCAATTAAACAAATACTAGGACTATTAATAAATCAATTGTCAATTGTTTGTTGTTCAGGAAAAAAACTAGAAACACTCCTTTTAGAAATAGATAAAAGAAAGAAGAAAATTTTAAAGAAAATACAACTTTCTGAATTTGTAAAACAACACCCAGGACTAGAGCATAAAGCAGGTGTTGTACCTGGAGGAACTTTTGTGATGGTGTATGTAACAGAAAATGCTGCTGACAAAAATACATTCGATAATGTGGTATTAAATATTGTATTTAAAAGACAACCTATTGGAACAGGGAAAGAATTAGAAGAGTTACCAAGAAAAGAGAGAGGTGTATTAGGTAAAACTGAGATTTTATATAAAAACGGTGGGATAATTAATTTATGGAATAAAAATTCAAGTGTTGAATTTTCATTTGTAGATCGTAGCTTTTTTGACTTTAAAAAAGAACGTTTTTTGGATAGAGACGTTGTTTTAGTAGGTAAAACACTTCCTGAAACGGTAAGTAACTTTTCAACATTTTTAAATAGAACTTGGTCTAGAGCTGGGTTATCAAAAATACTTAAAGCTGAAGAAACATTAATGTATAAAGATGGTTCTGTTGGAATGCAAATTTCAATTAAAGATCATTTAGTTCCAAAAGATGAATATTTTCTTCAAATATTTAACCCAGCAGTTTTAGGAAGCAATAAAAGGTTATTTTTTGATGAAAACCAAGTCGTTATTGATAATGCAACATTGAAAAATACAGTGGTAGCAGATTTTTCTTTGCCTTATATGTGTTGTTCAGATTGTGCTCCAGTAAATTTCGTTATCCCAAAAGAACCAGCATTTTTAAGTCTTCCTGTTAATAGTATTTGTTTGAAGAAAGATACGGAAGTAGCTCCTTTAGAGTTTTTAGTAAGACCAGTTGATGGAGAAGTAAAAGCAATACTTCCTAAAGATATTGAATCTGGTATTTTTAAAGATCCAAACGATAATAAGTATAAAATTGATATTACTAAAATAGCTAAAAGCGAATTAGGTAAACCTATAAGGTTTTCAGTAAATGATGAACCTACAGATTGTGAACTAACAGTATATCCAGAATTAGAACTGTTTGTTAGGGTAGAGGAACCTATTGAGTATAATAAAGAAAAAACATTAGCAAGAGTTACTTATATTTTAGAATGGAAAGATGATCAGTTTGTGAATAAAGATTTTTATAATTCAATTACTTATAAATGGGATTTTATGGGGAATGGAACAAAAGTAAAACGTGCTCCCGTAAATAATAGAGTTATTGAAAATTATGAATTGCCAATAAGTGAGTTGTTTAATGAAGTTAATCCTGTTTTAGAAATATCATTAGGGACCCTGCCAAAAAACTATTCCTATAAAAAAACTAATTTTTGACACATTTACACCTTCTGAATTAACCATTCAACCTTCATATTGTTTAGATTATAAGGTTGGGAAAATAATTAGAATTAAGTTTTCCAATGTTAAAGGAAAAATAACACTTTTAGAAGATGATATTAAGGGGGTAAAAATAGAGGGAGAAGAATTAGTAATAGATGTAGCTGTTTTTAAGGCATTTGAGCAAACATTAGAGTTTTTAGAAGATGGGCAAATAACCAATGCGAGAATTGTAATTCATAAAGTAAAACAAATTGCAATTTTAGAAAGAAAAGAGTCGAGCTTTATTTGGCAAAACGGACAGTTATTTTACAAAGGTGCATTTGAAGCTGTATTGCCTGATGAAGTAAAATTAAGCGGATTAAAATACAAATGGAAAGTAAATAATATTGAATCAGGAATTGAGTTATTCACTCCTCCATTATTAATTAAAGAAGGAATAGATAATATATTTACAATATCATTAACGGTTACTGATACTAACGGTTGTTCTTCAAGTGCTGAGTTTATTAAAAGTGTTTCATTTCCAAATTTCTCAGTTGAATTTCTAGATAAAACATATTGTTTAAATGACAATACACCACATAAAGTAACTGTTGTTCCTGATTATGAAGGAGTTCAATTGACAGGGGGAAATGTAAAGTTTAATAGTGATAGTAAAGTATGGGAGTTTATTCCTGCTAACGCAGGGTTAATAAAACCAGGACAAGTTACTATTACTATTATTGGAGCTTTTGCTTCAGGAACAACCAATTTAATAGCAGCTCCTGAGGCTAATTTTACCCATAGTTTCAATGATAGGACTAAGAAACTATCACTAACAAATAGTTCAGAAAAAGGAGATGAATATGTATGGACTATTAACGGAAATAAGAGAGAGCCTCAAACTAAAAGAGTAACCATTATTGAAGACTTAAGTAATTTTGATGGAAATGAGATTGAAGTATCATTGACTGTGTTTAGCAAATGTGATGAGAACACTAAAACAGAAATCATTAAAATTGAAAATTCTCAAGAGAAAAAATGTGAGGAAAAAATTGAAGGTGTTATAATACAAGAACAAAATACTTTTAAAGAGGAAGATGGATTAAGTGTAGTAGATAATTTAGAAATAAAAACAATAGTTGATACAGTAATTACACCAACCAAGGAATTATATGGTTTAGTGTTAAGAAACCTAACAAATTACTTAAATGGCTCAAAAAATTCAATACTAGAAAAACTATTTTTAATTTTATTAGATGATACTTCAGTACTTTTAAAGAAGGATATAAATAATGAGATTCTTAAAAAATATTATAGAACTCAAGTAAAATTATTCATAAGTATTCTTCATTGTCAAGAAAAAGAAACTTTACAATTAGATGAGAAAAATATAAGTATTAGATTAAAAAACATTTTAGATGCAATTGATACAGATTTTAATGACTTTATAGAGCTTGAAATTAAGATAGACATAAAAGATATGTTGCCAGAAATTGTTTCTTTACAAACATTTCTAAAAGATTGTGCACAAACCAATAAATCGGAAATTTTAAGAGAATTTATAACAAATAATTTAGTAACTAAGCTATGATTACTTCCACCGAACATAGCATAGAAAAAGTTTTTGTTGAGGTAAATACCAAAAGTAAAAAAGTAGCAAATGAATATAAAAATTCAATCGAAACTTTTTTACAGGAAGAAGTTTTTCCTCGAATTGAAGAATATTTTAATTCATTAGAAGTTGAATCAAATTCTGAAGTAATTATTCAGCAAATATCGAAGTTAGCTATTGACGTTGATGTGTCAAAACAAAATAGATTATTAAATTTTAAAGAAGTAAAACAAGAAATAAAACAGCAGGTTATAGAAAAGTTAGAGGCGGTTTTAGATTCACCTGAATCATATGAAGTACAAATTAACCCAGTAACTATTTCAAAATCGAAAGTAAATACATTTTTTTATTTTCTAGAGAATGGCACTTATCCATGGTGGAATAATACGAAAACAGATAGTGGTTTTTCTAAAAAAACATTGTTCGAGATTACCGAGAATAAAAACTTTCAAACTAAGTTTTTAAATGCTATTAAAAATAAAAAAATAAAAGAACGATTAATCAACCAGTTTTTTGATGACGAACTTTGTTTATTGTTTCTAAGTGTTTCAAATAAACCAAAAGGATTAAAAGAGGTATTGTCTTTTATTTCTAAAACAAAAATAATTTCAGAAGAGAACAGAAAAAACATATGGTTTTATATTGTAGAAGCTGTATTGGTTAAAGACTTTTTTAAGGTAATAAATGTAATTGAAAAAAATAATGTTCAATTAAAAGATAAAAAACAACTGAATAAATCAGGTATTGAATTAAAAGAAAATCATACAGAATTACATGGTGGATTTAATACAACTAGAGATGACTTAGATAAGAAGGGTAACTTAAAATATGTTTTAGATTTTTTTTATGTAGCCTTGCCAGAATTAAAAAAGAATAAAGAAAGTGAAAAAGAAGACGCTGTTAACTATGGTAACGATACGCAATATGAAAAAATTACTAAAGAACAAATATTTAAGAAAGGGAAAGAGGTAGAGAAAATAAATGATGCAGGGAAAGAAAAAGAAATTCTTTCAAAAAATAAGAAAGAGTTTTTGTTAGAAGAAAGTGAAGTAGTTTTACCTAAAAGATTGCAAAATTCAGCCATAAAAGTATCAAAGAACAAAGAGACTTTAAAAGAAGAAAGACATCAAAAAACTAACAATTCAATTAAAAACGGATTTAAAACTGTAGATGATAATATAGAGCTAGAAGCTGTCAATGATATTACAAATAAAAAACCAAGGGAGGGGTCTGAAATTTTGTCAACGGCTAGCACAATTAAAGAGCTTTTTTTTGAAAAAGATAATGTAAAAATTAATAAAAAAAATAAGGTTAATGCAGTTAATAAAAAATCTAATACAGCAATAAAAAAGTTAAGAAAAGATGTGTCTCTACAAATAGTAGCTGAAAAAGACAAAAAGGAACAAGGAAAGAAATTAAATAATCAAATAGAAAATAGTAAAAAAAACGAAGCCTTTCATATTGAAAAAGATATCAATAAAGTTATAGAAAAAAAAGAAAATATAACTCTAGGAAATAAAAAAGAAAATAACCGAAATAGTGGGGGGGCTAAGAATCTTAATAAGAGAGAAGATGACTTGATTAATGAACAGAAAGTGTATGTACAAGAACCATTTGAGGAATTAAATAACCAAATAACGAAAGATAAAATAGAGGTTGTTAACCAAGCAAAATCATATTTTGTAGAAAACGCTGGATTGATTTTAATACATCCTTTTTTAAAACAGTTTTTTACTTCCTGTAATTTCTTAAATGCAGAAAATAAAATAACAAAACCAATTCAAGCAATTCACTTATTACATTATGTAGCAACAAAAAAAGAAAGACAGATAGAAAGCAATTTAGTTTTTGAAAAATTTTTGTGTAATGTTCCAATAAATCATTCAATACCCAGAAATATAAAGCTTTCAGAAGAGTTAAAAGCGAAAGCAGAAGAACTAATGAAAGCT
This sequence comes from Tenacibaculum sp. nBUS_03, assembly GCF_051201695.1. GTDB lineage: Bacteria > Bacteroidota > Bacteroidia > Flavobacteriales > Flavobacteriaceae > Polaribacter. Next base: position 3,065,767 of record NZ_CP179214.1, read on the forward strand.
GTTACTCAAAATTGGGAAGTGCTTAAAAAATCATCTCCTGATCTTATTAGAAATGAATTTATACAAAGGGTTGGTAAATTAGATTTGACAAAAGATACCCCGAGTATTACTATCGAAAGAAAAGTACATGATATATTGTTAGATAAGTTACCCTGGAATTATAGTATGTGTAAATTACCTTGGATGAAGGGGCTAATTTTTACAAACTGGTAATTTTAAAATTCATGTGATGAAACGAAGAATAAGAAAAATACAACCACAAATAGTAAAAAAAGAACCTCTTTTTTTTAAACCAAATATCCAAACAAAATTAAAAATGGGTAGTTCTGGAGATAGGTATGAGATAGAGGCCGATAAAATGGCCGATAAAGTGGTTAATAATAAAAATGAAAGAGATTCATTGAAAAGAAAAAAGATAGATGATCATATTCAAAAGAAATCATTAGCATCTGAAGTAACTCCACTAATTCAAAAAAGAGAAAGTGTAGAAAAGGAAATTGTTCAGCAAAAAAGCACGAAAGACGATGAACTAACTGTTCAAAAACAAGAAGAAGAGGGAATTCAGGAAAAAGAAGAATTATATTTTGAATCAAAATCAATAGGTAAAACTGAAACTTCATTTGAAAGTAAATTAAGAAAAGGAAGAGGAGGCCAAAAAATGGACAATCAAACGCAACAAGAAATGGAATTAGGTTTTGGAGCGGATTTTAATCAAGTGAGAATTTACAATGATGTAGAGGCATTTCAAATGAGTAAAGAAATAGGAGCACAGGCTTTTACGCATGGAAATGATATATATTTTAATCAGGGAAAATACAACCCTAATTCAAGAGAAGGAAAGCATTTATTAGCTCATGAATTAACTCATACTATCCAACAAAAGGGAATGGTACAAAAAAAGGTTCATAGAAAATTAGAATCAGCGGTTCCTGCAAACAAGGAAAAAGATAAAAACACCATAGAAAAATACAAAACAGCATTTCCTTTTTTTTATACTTATATGAATAAACACTTTGGAGAATATTTAACAGGTAGTGAAAAAATACAAAGAGCATTATTGAAAAACTCTGTAGGTGTTTTAAACGCTAATAAAATTAAAGAAGTTACTGATTTTGAGAAAGGAAATGGTCCCAAAATTGAATTGGTTGAATTTTCAAACCCTAATCAAAATGGAGAATATTATTACCAAGGAAACACCATAAAATTGAACTATAAATTGGTTGAAAAGTATGAAGAAGTTCTGTCAAACCCCAATGCAACTGCTGAGCAAAAAAAAGCAATTAGTATAAGCTTGAATCAAGTTTTGATAAATGAGTTTACTCATTATGGAGATGCTTTAGATGGTGTAGATGCCATACAAAACAATCAAGGTGAGGTAATTAATAACCCTCTTCCTGGAGAAGGAGCAGAAGGAAATTTCACGTCTTCTTATGATGAAGGAAATGAGGCTGTTGCAGAAATTTTTGAGTTTTACGGTACGTCAATAATAGAGGGTTTACAAAATTATGCAGCTCATGAAAAAGGTATTTATCTTGATCCTGATACGTTAAAAGAAATAGAAAAAGATCCTTCATTAATTGATAAAAGTTTAATACCACCAATACCTAAAATAAAGTAACATGTTTGTAGCTAAACAAAATAATTCAAGTAAACCATCTTCATCAACGGCTTCGAAGTCGAATAGCTTTATACAGCCTAAATTGAAAGTTGTAAAGTCAGAAGATCAACAAGAAGCTACAAAAAACAAAGAGCAGATAAAAAATAAAAAAGTCAAAGAAATATCAAAAAAAGAATCCAAAGGATTAGATAAGATAAATATTCCTGGAAACAAGAAAAAGAAAGAAACCGAAGAAGGGAAAAAAGAAAAAGATTCAGGAGAGGAATTAGTTGTAAAAGAAGTAAATACAAAACAACTGAACCTAGTTTCTGATAGTACTGAAATACCAAAAAAGCAAGCTATAAAAGGAAAAGATAAGAAAAGGGTAGCCAAAGTTAAAAATAAAGAAGAAAAGCAACAATTAGCAGGTGAAAAACAGAAAGTAGCTTTAGGTAAAAAGGTAACAGAAAAAACAACACCAAGAAATCCAAAAGAAGACCCAAATTTTAAGAAGCTTGAAGGAAAACTAAAAAAAACATCAAAAGAACAACAACAACACGAAGATTCAAAAACGTCAGCATCAGTAGCACAAAGTGCTGCGGTTTCTCCAGAAAATGAACGTGTGAGTATAGCACAATCTGGACAGGTTGAAGCAATGGCTGAAGCAGAACCAGGCACATTTAATGCGGTAGATTTTAAAGCAAAATTAATGAAACGCATTGAAGGTATGCAACTGCCTAAAAACCAAGATGAAGCTGCTAATTTTGATGAGAATAATAATATTGATGAGGTAAACCAGTTAGCTACGAAAGATGTAGAAAGTGAAAAAACTACGGCAGCAGGACCAGTTGAACAAACATCACAGCAAGAACCAGATGTAGGAGCAATACCACAACGTGAAGTAACACCTTTACCAGCTGTTCAAACAGGAAATAAACCTGTCACAGCTAATCCTAAAAAGGCAATGCCTCCTAAAAGAGGAAATACAGAAGTTAACAAACCACTTGAAGAAAATGTAGCTGAAGTAGATCAGCAGATGATTGAGAATAAGGTTACAGATCAACAATTAGAAAAATCAAATGAACCATCATTTAAGCAAGGATTAGATGCTAAAAATGAAGCAAAAAAAGATGCAGTAACAGCTCCTGTTCAATTAAGACAAAAAGAAAAAGGAGTACTTCAAGGGGTTAAAGCGGGTGCAGCTACTAAAGAGCAAGTAGGTTTGGCTGGGATGCATCAAGTTAGGGGGCAGCTATTAAATCAAGTTTCAGGATCTCAAACAAAAACAGCAGGAAAAGATACTTCCGAACGAACCCGCATAGCAACTGAGATTAATAAGATTTATGAAAAATCAAAAATTGATGTAGAAGTAATATTGGGTGATTTAGATGCCAATGTAAAAAAGGTTTTTAAAGCAGGAACAGAACTTGCAAAAAGAAAGTTTGAAAATCATGTAGCTTCTAAAATGAGAGCTTATAAAGCAAGGCGTTATAGTGGGGCAGCAGGTAAATTAAAATGGGTCAAAGACAAGTTTGCAGGAATGCCAGATGAAGTAAATAATTTTTTTGTTACTGGACGTCAGGAGTATATAAGTACTATGGATAAGGTGATAACTAAAGTTGCTGAATATGTGTCTTCTAAGTTAACTGAAGCCAAAAAAAGGGTAGCTACTGGTAAGCAAGAAGTTCAAGAATATGTAACTTCATTACCTCAAAACCTTCAAAAATTAGGAAAAGAAGCTGCAGCAGAAATTAATGATAAGTTTGATGAACTGGAAGATTCAGTAAATAGTAAGCAGGATGAATTAATTGATAGTTTAGCCGAGCAGTACATGGAAGGATTAAACGCTGTTGACGCCCGTATTGAAGAAATGAAAGCTGCAAATAGAGGTCTTATTGATGCGGCACTTGGATTTATAAATGGCATTATTGAAACTATAAAAAAACTAAGAGATTTAATAGCAACATTGTTAGCAGAAATACAAAATGCAATGGATGTCATTATGGAAGATCCTATAGGTTTTGTTACTACCCTATTTGAAGGAGTAGGAAAAGGAATTGATATGTTCATGGCTAATATTCAAAAGCATATGCTGGGTGGTTTTGTTAGTTGGTTAACAGGTGCTATGGGGCCAGTAGGAATTACAATTCCAGATAATTTATTTAGCCTCAAAGGAATTTTTAGCTTGGTAATGCAGGTACTTGGACTTTCGTGGGATTTTGTTCGAAAAAAGTCGGTATTGCTTATAGGAGAGCCAATGGTTGAAGCAATGGAACAAGGCTTTGAAATGTTTCAAATTATCAGAGCTAAAGGTGTTTCCGGAATGTGGGAATATATTAAAGAGCAATTTACAGATCTTAAAGAAACAATTATAGATTCGATAAAGCAAATGCTAATTACTCAAGTAATAGAAGCAGGAATAAAGTGGCTGGTAAGTTTATTGATTCCTGGAGCAGGATTTATAAAAGCTATTATGGCCATTAAAGATCTAATTGTATTTTTTGTTGAATCTGCTATCATGCTAATACCTTCATTAATTAAAGCTATTAAATCGTTAGCTAGTGGTAATGTAGCGGGAGTTGCAAAAGCTATAGAAAAAGGATTGTCAATGTTATTGCCGCTTGTTATAAGTTTGTTTGCTAAGTTAATAGGTTTAGGTGGACTTGTAAAAAAAGTACAGAAAATTATTAAAAAAGTACGCAAGCGTATTGATCGGGCTGTTACCAAAATGATTAAAAAAGCTAAGAAGAAGTTTGGTAAAGTATTTAATAAGAAAAAGAACAAAAAGGGACAGGCTAAAAAAATAAAAGACAATAATAAGAAGCAAAAACCAGATAAAATTACTTCTAAAGATAAGGCTAAGCATAAAAAGATTATTAATAAAATTGAGAAAAATCTAAAACCGAAAGCTAAAAAAGGAGAGTCTTTTGATAAATTTTATGCTAGAAAGAAAAAAGAAGCAAAAGAGTTAGAAAACAAATATCAGCCCCAATTAAAAAAAGGGATAAATTTAGATATTAAATTTAATGAATTGGCAAAAGATAGAAAAGATAATGATGTTGATATCAATATAACTATAGCTCCAAATACCTCAAAAGGAAAAGTTAAAGCAGAGGGAGATGACTCAAAAGAACAAAAATTTAATCCATTATTACTCGAAAAATTAGATAAAATAATAACCAATAAAGACGGGACAATAGATAAAAGAAAGTTAGCAGTATTTAGAAAGGGAAGTCCTCAAAATAAATTTAAGCCAGAATCAGGTTCTGATTTTCAAGCGTATAGAATTGTAGAAGAAACAGAAGGTAAAAAAGTTAAATCTGTAATTATTTATCTCATGCCAAAAGCTAAAAAAGCGGGGCTAAAACAAATTTACATTGATGATAATGGTCATTTAAAAGAAGGGAAGTCAAAAAAGTATATTTCTCCGCACAATAATTTTATTCCAGATGAATTAACGTTAACAGAAAGTGAAGGCGTTTATAAAGCAGTGTATACTTCAAGATATGCAGATAGTTCCGATAAAAAAGATGGGAAAGCTCCTGAGTTTGAAATTGACATTTCGTTTGATGAAGCAGTTAAAGAAGTTCCTGATGCTACAGAAGCTAGAAATGTTAAAGGAACCAATTTAAAGTTAAAAGATGCTGATGGTATAGGAAGGGGTAAATGGGACGGAGGAAAAGCAGGTAAAAGTGTTGATTTTCCTGGTTTTGATAATGCTCATATTATTGGAGATCAATTTGGTGGGTCAGGTAGAAATTGGGCATTAAACATTCATCCATCATCTTCCACCTATAATCAAAAAGAAATGGCTTCCGTAGAAAATAGAATGTCAACTGTTTTTGGAACTGGTTTTTTTAATATGGAAGTAACTGCTTTTCTTAAAGATGATGTTAATGTTTCTGGCTCTCTTAAAAAAATATTAGAAAATGAATTTTTTGAAGATAATGAAGGAGAAAAGATAAAAAAGAAAGAATACGCAACAATACAAAATAAAGCAAAAAGTTCATTAAAAAAAGCTCTACATAAAGCAATGTTGGTAGATATAGAAAAGGCTCCTGCTAAATTTATGAAAACTAAGTATAGTGCTAAGAGTGTTTTGGGAGATGGAAAAACAAAGCAAATTAACTTACAAGACAAATTGAGAAAAGAAGGAGAAAGTAAAAAGGAATTTGAAGATTTCACCAAAAGAAATGAAATACATGAAGAAAAAGATAGAAGTAAATTACAAAAAGAGTTTTTTAACGATGAAAATAAAGAAATAGAAGCTTATGATGATTTCAAATTTGAAAATAAAGGAAAAGAAGTGTCAATAGGAAAAGATGCTGATTATGACATAGCGTTAGAAAACTATAAAAAAAGAGTAGCATCTGAAGGAACCAAGACCACGAAAGTTAAATAAAAAATGGAACAATTAAAAACAGCGATAATAGGGAACAAAACAACTGGATTAATCGGTTTTTTAAAGCAAATTATTTTAAAAAGATTTGAAAAGGAATTTAATAAAAAGGATATAGAGGTAGGAGAAATTGTTTTTGAAGAATCAGATAAAGAATTAATTGATTTTATAAGAAAAAAGAAATTGTCAGAAATAGAAGTGATACTTCTTATGTTAACTTATGTTCCTAATATTTTGCCAAACCTACTTTCAGAAAGTGTTTCAAAATATATTCCTGATGGAGGAGATTTTCCTGATTTTGGAGGTGTTAAAGGAAAAAATCATAGAGGTATTTTGCCTACAGGAGAAACGTTTTTGTATATTTTATCAGGTTATGATGTTGAATATAGAAGCGTATTGATAGATTTTATTTTAAACAACAGTATTTTGTTTAAAGAAAGTATCATAGAACTTGAAAAAGTTTCTTATGGAGAACCTATAATGTCAGGTAAATTAATATTATCCGAAGAATATGTTCATTTATTTTTAACAGGAAAAGAATTAAAACCAAAGATGAGTCAAGATTTCCCCGCTAGTTTAATTACTACTGATATGGAGTGGGGAGACTTAGTGCTACATGACAAAACGCTAAATGATGTTAAAGAAATTGAAAACTGGTTAGCGTACAAAGAAATATTAATGAATGAATGGGGGATGGGAGCAAAAATTAAACCAGGATATCGAGTTTTGTTTTGCGGCGCTCCAGGTACAGGAAAAACATTAACAGCTAGTTTATTAGGTAAGTATACAAAACGAGATGTTTATAGAGTTGATTTATCAATGGTAGTGTCAAAATATATTGGAGAAACAGAGAAGAACTTGTCTAAGTTATTTGATAAATCTATTGATCAAGATTGGATTTTATTTTTTGATGAGGCAGATTCTATTTTTGGCAAGCGAACAAGTGTTAGAGATGCTCATGATAAATATGCAAATCAGGAAGTTTCATATTTGTTACAACGTATTGAGGCACATCCAGGCTTAATCATACTAGCATCAAATTTTAAAAATAATATAGATGCTGCTTTTACACGTCGTTTTCATAATATAATAGAGTTTGAAACTCCGAATTATGAAGAAAGGATTCAGTTATGGAGAAAAAACTTACCTAAAAATATAGCTTTGGAGCCATCGATAACTTTACAAGAATTAGCTAAAAAATATAGTATAACAGGATCAAACATTGTAAATGTTATTCAGTACGCATGTTTAAAAACAATAGCTAATAACAAAGAGCAAATACAAAGAAAATATATTTTAGAAGGTGTAAAAAGAGAGTATACCAAAGAAGGTAAAACAATTAATATTAATATATAGTGCTTTCTGTTTTTTGATCGTAAAGGACTAAAATATATTAATAATGAATGTTTATTTAGAATTGATTGTGTACTAGTAAAAATAATAAATTATGATAAAAATAAATCAAGTTAGTGGTATCCCATTACACTATGCAAGATTGACTAATCACCCATATGGAACAAGAGGGGAGCAACGGTATTTTTTAATTGAGGAAAATTTTTTCAATGTATTGGAAAAAGCTTTATATGAAGTTTTTGAAAATTGCCCATTAGGATTCCCTGAAGTAATAACTACCGCAGGAATATTTGTAAACAAACCAGGGCAACATAGTCATGGAAAGGCTTTTGATTTAGACGCAATTTTTTGGAAAGATAAAACTTTGGTTTCAATGAATTTCGTTCATCAAAAAGAATTGTATTTAGGTATAGAGTCTTTTTTAAGAAAGCATTTTGGAATCGTATTGAATTATTATTATCCAAACCATAAGGATCATTGGCATGTAGATACTAGTGTGCCGGTAGATTATAATGAAAACTCAAAATCTGAAACATTATATTTACAATTGGTTTTAAAATATATTTATAAAGAAGAAATTTTGGTAGATGGTATTTGGGGGAGGCAAACGGCAAGAGTTGTTAGGGAAGTTTTTAACAAATTGAAAATTGATATTCCTATTACTAACAAAAAAAATTACTTACAGTTTTTGGAAGTTACAGGTAAAATAGCATTTAAACTTTGTGAAGAAAGAATATCACCAACACACCTTTTAGATAACTTAACCGAAGTAATTGATGATTTACCTGAACAAAATCGTATTGTAGTTAGAGAGGCTTTTAATAGTTTTCTCGATCACAATGATACGTTACAGTGGCTTAATAATATTAAAGAGAGCCATGATTATGATATAGATCGTTTAATTAATAGCTTTATAATATAAGATTTTATTTTTCTCTATATTGATCTTTAAAAAGTACTTTTTTCCAAGTTCTCTTTAAAATTAAAAAAGTAATATTTTGTGCATATAAATCAATGTTAGTTGATTCAATCTTTTGTATATCATTTTCGGAAACGTCAATGCGATATAAAAGGCTTGTAAATAAATCAAAATCATTAATGATGAGTTCTTTGATTTTTGCTTGAAGTTTTTTCTTCAAAGTCAAAGGAACATAGTCTTGAGAAAAATGAAGGTTGTTTCCTGTAAGGCTAAGGTCTTTATTTAGCTGATTTATAAGGTCGTTGTATAGTTTATTGCTCTTTATGTTAGATAATAAATCTGTACTATTTTGAATAGGAGTAGACATTTTTTAATTAATTCAATTTGTAATTAATAAACTGCTCATCTAAAGCTTTTAGAAACTCATTAGAGATTTTAATTTTTGTTGTTCTACTAGGTAAATTCAATTCTATTTTCTCATCAGCGTCCCATATTGTAAAATTTAGTCCTTGTGATCCTTTATTGAGTGCAAATAAATGTTGTAAATCTTTAATAGTATTTTCTTTAACCTTATCTAACGGCATTGTAATGGTGATTTTTTTACACATTTTATCCATAATGTCGTGAAGTAAATTAAAATCAGTAAAAGAAACTCTCGGATCTCCTTTTACTCCCTCTTTGTTTGTCCAACCAGGTTTGATCATAGTCTTTACAAATAAGAATGAATTTGGAACCAAAAAGTGTTTAAATCTTAAATATTCTTCGCCAAAAACTCTAAACTCATAACTGTCATTATAGTCTTCAACAATGAATGAGGCCCATCCTTTTCCAGCTTTAGAAACACGATGTTGAACATCAGTAACAATTCCAGCAAAAGTTAAAGCTAGACCTTCGTATTTAGCAATGTCTTTGAAGTGAGAAAGAGAGGCATTACAAAATTTAAGTTCATTTTTAAAATCGTCTAATGGGTGAGCAGAAATATACATTCCAATAACTTCTTTTTCTTTGGCAAGTAATTCCATAGTACCCCAAGTTTCGCATTCAGGAATAATAGGCTCAGGTAATTCAACAGCCGAGGCTTCTCCGAATAATGAAACTTGAGAAGAATTTTTGTTTTCTTGATATTTGTTACCAAAACGAAGAGCTTTTTCTAAAAAAGTTTGATTTTTTTCATCTTCAACAAAGTATTGAGCTCTATGAGTACTAGCAAAAGAATCGAAACCACCTGCTAAAATTAATCCTTCAAATGCCTTTTTATTAGCAACTCGCAAATCAACCCGTTTAGAAGCATCAAAAATAGAGTTGAAATTTCCATTTTCTTTACGTTCATCAATAATAGCTTTCACAGCATTAGCACCAACTCCTTTGATGGCAGCCATTCCAAAACGAACTGCCCCTTCTTTATTTACAGAGAATTTTGAAAACGATTCGTTGATGTCTGGACCTAAAACCTCCAGCCCCATACGTTTGCATTCTTCCATAAAAAATGATACAGACTTTATGTCATTCATATTATTAGAAAGTACTGCAGCCATATATTCAGCAGGATAATGCGCTTTTAAATAGGCCGTTTGGTAGGCAATCCATGCATAACATGTTGAGTGAGATTTGTTAAAGGCATAAGAAGCAAAAGCTTCCCAGTCTTTCCAGATTTTTTCTAACTTCTCCTCATCATGTCCATTAGATTTTGCTTGATCTACAAATTTAGGTTTCATTTTAGCCAAAACAGCAATTTGTTTTTTACCCATGGCTTTACGAAGTACATCGGCTTCCCCCTTAGTAAAATCTGCTAGTTTTTGTGATAAAAGCATTACTTGCTCTTGATAAACAGTAATTCCATACGTTTCAGCTAAATACTCTTCCATTACAGGAAGGTCATATTCTATTTCTTCATCTCCATGTTTTCTTCTAATAAAAGAAGGTATATATTCTAACGGACCAGGCCTGTATAAGGCATTCATTGCAATTAAGTCGGCAAAAACTGTAGGTTTTAGCTCTCGCATGTACTTTTGCATTCCGGCAGATTCATATTGGAAAATACCTATAGTTTCTCCACGTTGGAATAGTTCGTACGTTTTTACATCATCAATTGGAAAGTTTTCAGGATCTAAATCTACACCATGTCTAGCCTTAACAATTTTAACAGTATCTTTAATAAGGGTTAATGTTTTTAACCCTAAGAAGTCCATTTTTAAAAGTCCTGCACTTTCAACAACTGAGTTGTCAAATTGGGTAACATACATGTCTGAATCCTTAGCAAGAGCTACAGGTACAAATTTTGTAATATCATCAGGTGTAATAATAACACCACAGGCATGTATACCAGTATTACGAACTGAGCCTTCTAAAATTCTTGCTTTATTGATGGTCTCTGCCATTAGATCAGACCCATCAGATAAGCGTTTTAACTCGTTAACTAATTCAATTTCTTCAGAGCGAAGCTTTTCTTTTAATCCTTTCTCATCTAAAGAAAAGATTTTTTTCAACTTCATTCCAGGAATTAATTTTGCGATTCTATCAGCTTCAAATAGAGGTAAATCTAATACTCTTGCTGTATCTCTAATAGAAGATTTAGCAGCCATCGTACCATAAGTGATAATTTGAGCTACTTGATTTGCTCCATATTTATCAATTACGTAATCCATTACTCGACTTCTTCCTTCATCATCAAAATCAATATCAATATCGGGCATTGATACACGTTCAGGATTTAAGAAACGCTCAAAAAGTAAATCATACTTTATAGGATCTATATTGGTAATCCATAAACAAAAAGCGACTACACTTCCAGCTGCCGAACCACGACCGGGTCCAACAGAAACATCCATGTTCCTCGCTTCTCGAATAAAATCTTCTACAATTAAGAAATATCCAGGATACCCCGTTTTTTCAATAACCTCGAGCTCAAAATCTAAACGTTCACGAATAGTTTCAGTAATCTCTCCATACCTTTTTTTCGCACCTTCATAAGTTAAATGACGTAAAAAATTATTCTCACCTCGTTTACCTCCATCTTCGTTATCTTTTTCATCTCTAAACTTTTCAGGAATATCAAAGGCAGGTAATAATACATCACGAGCTAGTGTAAAAGGCTCAACTTTATTTACGATTTCTTGAATGTTTATAATGGCTTCTGGAAGATCAGCAAATAAGATTTTCATCTCATCTGAAGATTTAAAGTAATATTCGTCATTGGGTAAACCATAACGATATCCTCTTCCTCTTCCTTTTGGTGTTGCTTGCTTTTCACCATCTTTAACACATAATAAAATGTCATGTGCATTAGCGTCTTCTTTTTCTAGATAAAAAGTATTGTTTGAGGCAACTACTTTTATATCATGTTTCTTAGAAAACTCTATGAGCGTTTTGTTAACAACTTTTTCATCTTCTTGTCCGTGACGCATTAATTCGATGTACAAATTATCACCAAATTGTTCTTTCCACCAAAGTAAAGCTTCTTCTGCTTGAGCTTCTCCAACATTTAATATTTTACTAGGAACCTCTCCGTAGAGGTTTCCAGTTAAAACAATAACATCTTCTTTATATTTTTTAATAACCTCTCTATCAATTCTAGGAATGTAGTAAAAGCCATCTACAAAAGCGATAGAAGACATTTTAGCTAGGTTATGGTATCCGTTTTTATTTTTAGCTAGAAGTACAACTTGATGTCCGTTGTCTTTCTGACTTTTATTTGTGTGATCAGTACAAACATTAAATTCACAACCAATAATTGGTTTTATAGTTTGTCCGTTTGGTTTTTCTCCTTTTTCAATAGCTTCTTTATTTGCGGCATCTATTGATTTATTATGATTTAATACTGCTTGAACAAAATGAAAAGCAGCCATCATGTTACCTGTGTCAGTCATAGCAATTGCAGACATGTTGTCTTTTGCAGCTGCTTTTACGATATTTCCAATTTGAATAGTAGATTGAAGAACCGAATATTGAGTATGATTATGTAAATGAGCAAATTGAACATCTTTTAAAGTGGCTAACCCTTCAGCAGTAGAAATAGTACTATCAACATCAGTTTTAGAAGTATTTTGTTTGCGTATTTTTTCACTTTCTCTTTTAAGATTTAAGTGTTTTAATCCAATTACTTTTATAGGCATTGGGTTTGCTTCTGAAAACCGTTTAAAGTAATCAGATGAAACATCAAGCTTTTCTTCAGTGTATTGACGTAAGCGGATAAGTTCTAAAAAACATCGAGTAGTAGCCTCTACATCGGCAGTAGCATTATGAGCTTCTCCAAAACCACTACCAAATAAATGATTGTGTAATTCAGTAAGTGTGGGTAATTTAAATTTACCTCCACGACCTCCAGGAATTTGGCAAAGTGATGCTGTATGCTCGGTACAGGTGTCTAAAACGGGTAATTTGGTTAAATTATTTTCGACTCCTAAACGATGGAATTCACATCCCATTATATTCACATCAAAACCTACATTCTGACCAACAACAAATTTTGTTTTTCTTAAAGCCTCATTAAATAACTGTAATCCTTCATTCAAAGAAATACCTTGTTCATTTGCTAAATCAGTTGAAATACCATGAATTCGTTCAGCATCATAAGGAATATTAAATCCATCAGGTTTTATAAGAAAATCATTATTTTCAATCAAATTACCCATTTCATCATGCAGTTGCCAAGCAATTTGAATACATCTTGGCCAATTATCAGTATCCGTAATTGGAGCATTCCAACTTTTTGGTAATCCAGTAGTTTCAGTATCAAAAATTAAGTACATCGGTATAGTTTTCTTATTGAAGAATTGTCAAAAAACAATGTGTAAAAATACAAAGAATTTAGATTGTTTTCTCTAGAAGTTATTAACGATTAATTTTATAGTGAGATTACTCTTTTTAAGAGAGATGAATAAAGTGTTAGTTGTTGTGTTATCAAGATGTTAAGTTTTAAATAAACCCGAAAAAATTGATTAATTATCAGTTAATAAAAGTATATTTGTACTTTAATATAATATTTTTTACAATGAAACAAGGAACAGTAAAGTTCTTCAATGAATCTAAAGGTTTTGGATTTATTACAGAAACAGGATCAAACACAGAGCACTTTGTACACGTATCAGGTTTAATCGATGAGATTAGAGAAGGTGATACTGTTGAGTTTGAACTAAAAGAAGGAAAAAAAGGATTAAACGCAGTTAGCGTTAGAGTGATATAATTTTTCACAGTATTTTTATTTTCTTAAGAGCTTGTTTTTCAGGCTCTTTTTTTTGTTTTAAATAGATGTGTATTTATGGTTGTATATGGAAAATATTTTATAAATTTGCGCACTTAATTAATAATCAAGGTACGTGTACCTTACAAATTAAAATTATGCCTGTAAAAATTAGATTACAAAGACACGGTAAAAAAGGGAAGCCATTTTACTGGGTAGTAGCTGCAGATTCAAGAGCTAAAAGAGATGGACGTTTCTTAGAGAAATTAGGAACTTACAATCCAAATACGAACCCTGCTACTATTGATTTAGATATCGATGGTGCTGTACAGTGGTTACAAAATGGAGCGCAACCAACTGATACTGCTAGAACAATTTTATCTTACAAAGGAGCTTTATTGAAAAACCATTTAGCTGGTGGAGTAAAAAAAGGAGCTTTAACTGAAGAGCAAGCCGAAGCAAAGTTTGCTGCTTGGTTAGAAGAAAAGTCTGGTAAAGTAGCTGGTAAAGTGGATGGTTTAGCTAAAGCTCAAGCAGATGCTAAAGCAAAAGCACTAGAAGCTGAAAAAGCTGTTAATGAAGCGCGTATTGCTGCTAACACTCCTGCTGTTGATAGTGAGGACGCTGCAGTAGAAGGCGGAGCAGACAGTGAAGAATAAAAAACTATAGTACGATGATGCAAAAAGAAGATTGCTTTTATCTTGGCAAAATCGTTAAAAAACATAGTTTTAAGGGTGAGGTAGTTATCAAGTTAGATACTGATGAACCTGAACTTTATAGAAATTTGGAATCAGTTTTTGTCGATTTAGGCAATAACTTGATTCCTTTTTTTATTGAAAAATCATCTTTGAGTAAAAGCACTATGTTTCGTGTTAAGTTTGAAGATGTAAATACTGAGCAAGATGCAGATGCTATAATGCGTGCAGGTATTTATTTACCATTACATTTATTACCTAAGCTTACTGGGAATAAATTTTACTATCATGAAGTAATTGGTTTTACTGTTATTGATGTGAAATTTGGAGAAGTTGGAGAAATAAAAAGTATCAATGATACTTCTGCACAGCCTTTGTTTGAAATAAATAGAGGTGATATTGAAATTTTTATTCCAATGATTGATAACTTCATTCATAAAATAGATAGAGATAATAAAGTTGTTGAGGTTTCTACTCCAGAGGGTTTGATTGACCTGTATCTTGATTAAACAGAATTAATAATTTCTGTGTATAGCTATAAAGATAAAAGATACGCTCAAAAGGTTTTTATTTTGTTTTTATAAAAATATTAAAACCTTTATTTACAATTAACTTCATTATAGTTTGATTAAAAGAGTTTTATAATTTTTTGGTAAGCCTTTTTTATCTGCTTTAAAGTTAAAAGGTGTATTCAAAAAGACTATCCTTATTTCCTTTATGAATTTCTTTTAAGCCAATGTAATTAAAACCGAGTTTTGTTAATAGTTTTTTTGATGCTTGGTTTTGAGGCATTGTAAACGCTATGATTTTATTTTGTTTTAAAATTTCTTTAGTATACTTCATAATGCGTTGAGTTGCCTCAAAAGCATATCCTTTTCCTCTTCCTATGGGTAGAAACGCATAGCCTACATCAAAATAATCAGTTTTTTCTCTTTTTAGCAAGCTTGAAACTCCAATAGGAGTGTTTTTTTCATTTTCGTAAACAGTAAAGAACCCTAATCCGTTTTTGCATAATTTAGGAATCATTGTTTGTTTTAAAAAGGTATAGGTTTCCTCCACTGATTTTAGGTTTTTGTCATTTATGTTTTTAATGAAATCTGGATCATTAAATAGTTTAAAATAAAAGGGAGCATCGTTTGCTTCAACCTTTTTTAATGTTAATCTTTCAGTCTTTAATATCATGATTTAAAAATAGATAAATTCATTTAATAATGTACTTTTGTTTCTTTAATTTATAACAAATGAGTTTACTAGAGGAGTTGCAAGAAAGAAGTGGAAATCAATGTGAGTTGTGTACTACAAAAAAGGATTTAAAAATATATGAAGTATCACCAATTTCAACAGGTGGAGTAGATGGAAGTTTGTTAGCTTGTGAGAAATGTATAGGTCAAGTTACAGATGCTGATAAAACAGAAGTAAACCACTGGAGGTGTTTAAATGATAGTATGTGGAGTGAGTTCAGGGCTGTAAAAGTAGTAGCATGGAGAATGTTACATCGCCTAAAAAATGAAGGTTGGCCACAAGACTTGTTAGATATGATGTACTTAGAAGATGAAGAGTTGCGTTTTGCCCAAGCTACTGGTGAGCATTTAGATGAAAGTGAAAAAATAATACACCGTGATGTTAACGGTGCTATTTTAGAAGCAGGTGATAGTGTTGTTTTAATAAAAGATTTAAAGGTAAAAGGGTCAAGTATGGTGGCGAAACAAGGAACCGCAGTTCGAAGAATTTCTTTAGATCATGAAAACGCTAAGTATATTGAAGGAAAAGTAGGGCCTACTCAAATTGTGATAATTACAGATTATGTAAAGAAAATGTCTGAAAAAGAGTAGTCTATGTTAAAAAAGCTCAAATTTAATTAAATTCGAGCTTTTTTGGGTTAAATTATTTTTCAGCATTATAATATACCTTATAATATTTCATTTTTTTATCCTCATCATATCCTTGTTCTAAATATTCAGTAGAGGCATCAGGAGCATCAACATCAATTTTAATTTGGATGTTCGTATCTAGTTTAATTTCAGTTTTAAATTTACTTTTTTCCTTTTTTAAAACCGGGTCAGATACTTCAAAATTATTTCTAATTAAAACATCATTCAACTTTTCAAAATGTTTTTTATAGTCTTCAAACATATCTTTATGTTTGTCATCTTCAAAAACTTCATCCTTAAATCCATGATAGTCTACACTTTCATGCTCTTTAAAATAGTCAACTGTATTTGCTAAAAATGAACTTTGTTCTTGTTTTCCTAGTTCAGGTTTTATAATTTCTTCAGAAAAGTCTTTACACATTTCTAAATAATTCTGAGTATGTAGATTTCTATCATCTGCAAATTTCACACTCAAAAAGTTTTTTATCCAGTATTGAGCATCATAATTATTATTGTCAATAGATAAAACAACGGTTCCTTCAGTGTCGGAAGAGTTTAAAATTAAACACCCTTTGTCTAATTTTTTTGTTGAAATACCTTTTTGTACAACTACATCAAAACTTTCATCATCTAAATATGTTTGAAAAAAATCAACTTTACTTTCAATTTTAAAAATCCCAACAGCTTCTGTTAAAACATCTTTATATTCAATTCCTTCAAAATAAGCAACAATTACATCTCCTGTTTTTATATTGGCAGAGTTAGATTGTTCATATAAGTGGTTAACAATGTTTTTTGAATTTTCAATAAAAGTTTCATTACTTTCATCTTCAAAAACATCAGAAGTATATTTGTTAATTTCGTTTAATCGAACATCAGCATGGTGGCTAAAGCGGTAGCTTTGTGTAACAGTACCAAAGTTTTTTAATAAAAAAGGCATTAACAGCTCATAGCTTTCTTCGTCAAAACGAACTAAACTTTCAGATAAAGCATTTTGTCCACTATTGTATTTATTAGCAACTTTATGAATAATACATTTATTAATTTCGGCACGTGTTCTTTTAATCATATTCTAAAAAATTGAAAGACAAAAATAAGTATTTTAGTACCGTTAAAAATAATAGAATATGAAATTATTAGGAATAGGATCAAGAATTAATCACTCAGAATATGGATTTGGTGTAGTTACTAACGTTGATAGCAACCATTATTGGGTTACTTTTCAGGAAAACGGATTAGAAACAATAGCGTTAAATGATGATTTTGAAACTATTGAAGCGGTAAATCAAGAAGTAGATACTGTAAGTTTTTATGAGGTAGAAAGTTCGCTACGAAAAATTTTAAAGCAATGGAGTGATGTTACTGAAATTGTACCGATAGCTGATAAATTTAAAGGAGGGAATTTAATTATACAACCAGCCGATGCTAATTTAAGTGCCAAGGAAATACCTATTGATACATTTTTTCATAAAATAGTAATGGTTCGCGATCGCATTAGAGTAATGGAGCAAAAGATAAACGCAAGTAAAACTTTAGCAGATCAAGATAAAGTAGATTTACAGCAGTACATTACTCGAATTTATGGTAGTTTAACTACTTTTAATGTACTGTTTAAGTTGAAGTCTGATCATTTTATAGGGGTAAAATCAAAATAGACTATAATTTAAGTTTTAATTGCTCAGGTAGTAATTTAAAAGATTTTCTATGATGTATTGTTGCTCCAAATTCACGAATAGCGTTACGGTGTTCTTTGGTTGGGTAGCCTTTGTTTTTTTTCCAATTATATTCTGGAAATTCTTGGTGAATTTTATCCATATAATCATCTCTATAGGTTTTAGCTAAAACAGAGGCTGCAGCAATGCTCATATATTTGGCATCTCCTTTAATGATAGTTGCATGGGGGATTTCTTTATATTGTTTAAATTTATTACCGTCAACAATTATAAACTCTGGTTGTACGCTTAATTGTTTTATAGAGCGGTGCATTCCAGTAATAGAAGCTTGTAGTACATTAATTTCATCAACTTCATCTTGGTAGATAAAAGAAACACCAAAAGCTAATGAGTTTTTTTCGATAAAAGGACGTAGCTCATTTCGTTTTTTTTCTGAAAGTTGTTTAGAGTCATTTAATAATTCATGCTCAAAATCAGCCGGTAAAATAACAGCAGCAGCTACTACAGGACCAGATAAACAACCTCTTCCTGCTTCGTCTGTACCTGCCTCTAAGGAAAATCCGCTATAATTTAGTTTCAACATACTACAAATTAACAGTTTTCAAAGAAAACATTCACATTTTTTCTCATTTTATTATTATACTTTTGTAGGTATGAAAAAAAGTTTCTTAGTATTTTTTTGTTTGATAAGTGTACAACTTGTTTTTTCGCAAATTAGAGAGTTAGAAGGTGGTTTTGGAGGTTTAGGAGGTGTTAATCAGAATAGAGATTCATTACCCAGTGATGAAATTGATGTAGAATTAAGTGGAAGAACTAAATACACAGATTATAAAATTATTTCACATCAAAGAGATACCACTATCATAGATACTACTTTAACAATACAAAAGAATTATAAATTTAATTTTTTAAGAAAAGATAATTTTGAATTATTAGCGTTTCATAACCAAGGTCAGACTTTTAATAATTTAGGATATGATTTTAACGCCATTTCTCAGTTTCCAGATATCGGTTTTAGAGCAAAACAGTTTAATTACATAAATATTGAAGATGTAAAATATTATCAAGTGCCAACACCAACAACTGAAATATTATATCGAGGAGGGTTAGAACAAGGTCAGGTTTTAGAAACATTATTTACAGTAAATTTTTCAAAACGATTAAATGTAGCTTTAACATATAAAGGAATACGGTCTTTGGGTACTTATAGACGATCACTGGCTAGTAATGGGAATTTTAGAGTTTCTTTTCATTACGAAACACCAAAAGGGCAATATGCTATAAGAGGGCATGCGGTTAATCAAGATCTTGCAAACGATGAAAATGGAGGTTTAGAAAGTGAATCTTTATTGAATTTTTTAAATGACAATCCTGATTTTAGTAGTAATAGAGGTAGATTAGACGTTAATTTGAATGATGCGGAAAGTGTTTTTGAAGGTAAAAGATTGTTTTTTGAACATACATTTAAACTGCTGTCATCCAGAGATTCACTAAATAATAAAGATTTTTCTAATTTAAAAGTAGGACATCAATTTATTAGAGATTCTAAATATTTTGAATTTAAGCAAGTCACACCCTCTGCAATCTTTGATGAGAATAGAGCAGTAGGGAATTTAAATAATAAAACTGATTATCTTTTATATAATAATGAATTGTTTTTAGACTTTAATTCTAAATACGTACTGGGGCATTTTAGGGTTAAAACAAGTTATACAAATTATAATTATGGATACGAGTATTTACAGAATAATTTAGTTGGAATAGAAAATAATAAATTAAAAGGTAATGCAATTTCATTTGGGGCAGACTGGAATGGGAAAGTAAATAATTTTTATGTGAATGCCACAGGTACTTTAACTCCAGGAAGTGGAAGGTTAGCTGGAAATAATTTATATGCCGAAGCATATTATAAAAAAGATAGTTTGTTTACTGTTAAAGCAAAAATTAGAATTAATAATAAACAGCCAAATTTTAATTTTTTACTACATCAAAGTATTTATAACAAATTTAATTGGGAGAACAATTTTGCTTCAATAGGAACTAGGATTTTAGGAGGAGAGATTCAAAGTAAGTGGGGAAATGCATCTGTTGATTTAACGAATATAGATAATTATACTTATTTTAATGAAGAAGAGCTCCCAAAGCAGTATTCTGGGACTATAAATTATTTAAAATTAAAAGTGTCAAAAGAATTTTCTTTAGGGAAGTTTTCGCTAGACAATACGTTAATGTATCAAAAAGTAGCGAGTGGAAGCGAGGTTTTAAGAGTCCCCGAATTAGTAAGTAGAAACACATTGTATTTTTCAGATAATTGGTTTAAGGGGAACCCTCTTTTTGTGCAAATAGGAGCTACTCTTAAATACTTTTCAAAATACAAGGCAAATGCTTATAATCCTTTATTGGGAGAATTTAGATTGCAAAACACAACTGATATTGGATATCCAATGGTTGATTTATTCTTTAACGGAAGAGTTAGAAGAACTCGAATATATTTTAAAGCAGAAAATATTAGTTCTTTTTTTCTTAAAAAAAATTACTTATCTGCTCCTACTCATCCATATCGTGATTTTACAATTCGTTTTGGGGTAGTTTGGAACTGGTTTATTTAATAGATTAAAAAGCACTTAAACAATATTGGAAATTGTTTTTAATATCTAACCTAATATTAGGTTTAGCTCTATTTAATAGTTTATATATTATTGGTGAAATAAATTGAATAAAAGCAAGAGGAGCTTTGTTAGGTAATAATTCTATGGAATTTATGGATTGGTTTGATGTTGTTCTTCACGGAATACCTTGGGGTTTCTTTGGTATTAAATATCGCAGAAGGGAAATAACTAAGCTATAGGATAATAAAAAAAGACTTTACAAGTTGTAAAGTCTTTTTGCTCCTCCTCTTGGGCTCGAACCAAGGACCCTCTGATTAACAGTCAGATGCTCTAACCAACTGAGCTAAGGAGGAATGTTCATATAGAACAATCTATGTAAAATTTGGAAATTATCGGCTTCCAAGTTGCCTTCTGCTCCTCCTCTTGGGCTCGAACCAAGGACCCTCTGATTAACAGTCAGATGCTCTAACCAACTGAGCTAAGGAGGAATTTAAGATAGTGTGTATCTTAAAATGCGAGTGCAAATTTAAGTGTTTTTTTAATATTTGCAAATAAAAAGTAAAAAAAAAACAAATAAGATTGAATGCTGTTTGAAAATCAAATTGTTATCAAATATTTTTTCAAATAATTTTTTTTTAAAATATAGTTGTTTATTTAAAAAAGTGTTTGAAATTAAGAATAAAAAAAAACCTTGTTTTTCCTAAAAGTTGTATTTTTGTCCTCATTATTCTTATATAAAGAAAAGTATAACAAAAAATATGGACAAGTTTTCGTTCTTAAACGCAGTACATACAGGTTTTATAGGTGATTTGTACGAACAGTATCAAAAAAATCCTGATGCGGTAGAACCAAGTTGGAGAAGTTTTTTTCAAGGGTATGATTTGGCAAATGAAGATTATTCGTTAACTGACGAAGAAGATTTAATTGAAATCCCTGAAGAAGTACGTAAAGAATTTTTGGTAATTGATTTAATAAATGGATACCGTACTCGCGGGCATTTGTTTACTAAAACAAATCCAGTTAGAGAAAGAAGAAAGTATGAACCTAGCCTAGACTTAGAAAATTTTGGTTTAAAACAATCAGATTTAGCAACAGTTTTTAACGCTGGAGATATACTAGGCATGGGACCAAGCCCTCTGTCGCAAATAATTGCACATCTTAAAGCAATTTACTGTGATAGTATTGGTGTAGAGTACATGTACTTAAGAAATCCTGAAGAATTAAAATGGTGGCAAAGTCGTTTAAATAAAAATGATAATCATCCTACGTACGATTTAGAAGGAAAAAAATATATTCTTACGAAACTTAATCAAGCTTCTACATTTGAAAGTTTTTTACAAACAAAATATGTAGGACAAAAACGTTTTTCTGTTGAAGGTGGTGAAACATTAATTCCTGGTATAAGTGTAGCGCTTCGAGATGCCGCCGAAAAATATGGAGTAGAAGAGTGTGTTTTAGGTATGGCTCACCGTGGTCGTTTAAATACACTTGTAAATATATTTAAAAAACCTGTTCGCGATTTATTTAGCGAATTCGAGGGTAAAGATTTTGAAGACCAAGATATTGATGGAGATGTTAAGTATCATTTAGGACTAACATTAAGTAAAGAGTACAAAGGTGGTCAAAAAATGAAGATGAATTTGGTTCCAAATCCATCACATTTAGAAACTGTAGATGCTGTTGCTGAAGGAATTGTTCGTGCTAAAGTTGATTTAGACTATAAGGGAGATAATGGTAAAATTTTACCAATATTAGTTCACGGTGATGCTGCAATTGCTGGTCAAGGTATTGTGTATGAGGTTGGTCAAATGATGAACTTAAACGGTTATAAAACAGGAGGAACAATTCATGTTGTAGTAAATAATCAAGTTGGGTTTACAACCAATTATTTAGATGCGCGTTCAAGTACTTATTGTACAGATGTTGCAAAAGTAACTTTGTCACCTGTATTGCATGTAAATGCTGATGATGCTGAGGCAGTTTGTCATGCAATGTCGATGGCTGTTGAATATAGAACGAAGTTTAAGAAAGATATTTATATTGATTTATTAGGGTATCGTAAATATGGTCATAACGAAGGTGATGAGCCACGTTTTACGCAGCCTAAACTATATAAAGCGATTTCAAAACACAGAAACGCAAAAGAAATTTATGCCGCAAAATTAATTGATGAAGGAAGTATATCTTCTGATTATGTTAAGCAGA
The DNA here is from genome assembly GCF_051201695.1 of Tenacibaculum sp. nBUS_03. Taxonomy (GTDB): domain Bacteria; phylum Bacteroidota; class Bacteroidia; order Flavobacteriales; family Flavobacteriaceae; genus Polaribacter. Next base: position 3,088,267 of record NZ_CP179214.1, read on the forward strand.
TTACGGATGAGTTTAAATCTCATCTAGAAGCTGAGTTTACAGAGTCGAAAAAGAAAACCACTTCTAAAATTCAAGAGTTTATGCCTGAGGTATGGGATGGTTTTGTTCGGAAACAATTGCAAGATATGCTGCAGCCTGTAGATACATCATACTCGGTAGAAGCTTTAAAAGGAATTGCAAAAGTAATTTCGACCACGCCAACTGGCCATAAGTTTGTGCGTAAAGCTGAGCGTATTCTAAAAGGTCGTGAAAAAATGGTCTTTGACGATAATTTACTAGACTGGGGTACTGCTGAAAATTTAGCTTACGGAACTTTATTAGAAGAAGGGTACAATATTAGAATTTCTGGAGAAGATGTAGAAAGAGGAACATTTTCTCACCGTCACGCAATTATGCGAGATGAAGAAACGTTAGAACGTGTGAACCTATTAAACACGAATCCTAATAATAAGGGGGAAATGACTATTTATAATTCTCACTTATCTGAATATGGAGTTTTAGGGTTTGATTATGGATATGCAATGGCAGCTCCAAATACGTTAACAATTTGGGAAGCTCAATTTGGTGATTTTGCCAATGGTGCTCAGATAGTGTTTGATCAATACATATCTTCTGCAGAAGATAAATGGAAGTTGCAAAACGGGTTGGTTATGTTGTTACCTCATGGTTATGAAGGTCAAGGACCTGAACATTCTTCAGCAAGAATTGAACGTTTTTTGCAATCATCAGCAATTGATAACTGGACTGTAGCAAATTGTTCTACTCCTGCTAATATTTATCATATATTACGTCGTCAGATGAAACGTGATTTTAGAAAGCCATTAGTTGTTTTTACACCAAAAAGTTTATTACGTTTACCTAAAGCTGTAAATACAATTGAAGAATTAGCAAATGGAACTTTTCAAGAGGTAATAGATGACACTGTTGATACTTCTAAAGTGAAAAAAATGGTGTTCTGTTCAGGTAAATTCTATTATGATTTATTAGCTGAACGTGAAGAATTAAATAGAGAAGATGTTGCTTTAGTTAGAATAGAGCAGTTATTTCCTTTGCATAATGGTCAGATAAAAAAAGTGATGGATAGATATCCAAATGTAGAGCGTTATGTTTGGGCACAAGAAGAGCCTAAAAACATGGGGTCTTGGGGATATATGTTAGAACGTTTTGAATTAGCAAAATTAGAGTGTGCGTCAAGAGATTATCATTCTGCTCCTGCTGCAGGTTCAAGTGCTCGTTATAAGCGTCGTCACCAAAGAGTTTTAGATAAGGTTTTCGATTAAATTAAGAAAGAAAGTATTTCAGAATAAAAATAAAAAACATGAGTGTTTTAGAAATGAAAGTTCCTTCTCCGGGGGAATCAATTACAGAAGTAGAAATAGCAACTTGGTTAGTTGAAGATGGTGATTATGTTGAAAAAGATCAACCAATCGCTGAAGTTGATTCTGATAAAGCAACATTAGAATTACCTGCCGAAGAAAGTGGAATTATTACTTTAAAAGCTGAAGAAGGTGATGCTGTAGAAGTTGGAGCTGTAGTGTGCCATATTGATATGGGTGCAGCAAAACCAAAAGGAGGATCTTCTACTGAAGTTAAAAAAGAGGAGGCGCCAAAAGCTGAGGCTCCTAAGGTTGAAGCTAAAAAAGAAACCTATGCTACAGGTACTGCTTCTCCAGCTGCTAAAAAAGTATTAGCAGAGAAAGGAATTAGCGCTTCTAGTGTTAAAGGAACAGGAAAAGATGGACGTGTTACTAAAGAAGATGCTGTAAAGGCTGTACCTTCTATGGGAACACAACCAGCAAACGGTTCAAGAGGTACTGAGCGTAAAAAAATGTCTATGTTGCGAAGAAAAGTCGCGCAACGTTTAGTAGCTGTAAAAAGTGAAACAGCTATGTTAACTACGTTTAACGAAGTTAATATGCAACCAATTTTTGACTTACGTAAGCAGTATAAAGAAGCTTTTAAAGCTAAACATGGAGTTGGATTAGGATTTATGTCTTTCTTTACTTTGGCTGTTGTTAGAGCTTTAGAATTATACCCTGATGTAAATTCAATGATAGATGGTGATTTTCAAATAAAACACGATTTTCAAGATATATCTATTGCAGTTTCTGGTCCTAAAGGATTAATGGTTCCTGTAATAAGAAATGCTGAAAATTTATCTTTTAGAGGTGTTGAAAGCGAAGTGAAGCGTTTGGCATTACGTGCTCGTGATGGTCAAATAACTGTTGATGAAATGACTGGAGGAACATTTACTATTACTAATGGAGGAGTGTTCGGGTCTATGTTATCTACTCCAATTATTAACCCTCCTCAAAGTGGGATTTTAGGAATGCATAATATTGTGAACCGCCCAATGGCTGTTAACGGTGAAGTTGTAATTCAACCAATTATGTATGTAGCATTATCTTATGACCATAGAATTATTGATGGACGTGAGTCTGTTGGATTCTTAGTTGCTGTTAAAGAAGCTTTAGAAAACCCAGTAGAATTGCTAATGGATAATAATCCTACAAAAGCATTAGAAATGTAAACCAGTTTTAGGTTTTATAACTATAAAAAATCCTACACAGTTTGTGTAGGATTTTTTATTTCATGAAATTTTGGTACATTAGACATTATTACCAATATCCTGTGATTTTTTAAACAACTAATTTAAGTATGATAATGATTACATTTTGAACCAGTTGTTTTATGGGTACTATGAAAAAATGAAGTCGTTAAAATATAAAAGTAGATTAAATCATTACAATGATTGAAAACAGAGAGTTAGAGCTAGCTTTACAGTTTATTGAAAAAACAGATAGAAATCTTTTTATTACAGGAAAAGCTGGTACAGGAAAAACTACTTTTTTACATAAAATTAAAAATGAATCTTTAAAAAGAATGGTTATTGTTGCGCCTACTGGTGTAGCCGCAATAAATGCAAAAGGAGTTACTATTCATTCTTTTTTTCAAATGCCTTTTGGTCCGATTTTACCAAATCAAATAACTAATACTTCCAATCAACAACGTAAATTTTCTAAAACTAAAATTGACATTATTAAATCTTTAGATTTAGTTATTATTGATGAAATTAGTATGGTTAGGGCTGATTTATTGGATGGTATTGATCAAGTAATGCGACGTTATAAAAATAGAAATAAAGTGTTTGGTGGTGCTCAGGTTTTAATGATTGGAGATTTACAACAGTTAGCTCCTGTAGTTAAACCAAATGAGTGGAGTTTACTTCAGAAATATTATAAAACTGTTTATTTTTTTAGTAGTAAAGCTTACCAAGAAGCAAATGTAGTTTCTATTGAATTAAAGCATATTTACCGTCAAAAAAATGAAAAATTTATTAAAATTTTAAATGAAATTAGAACAGATTCTTTGTCAAAAGAGTCTGCAAGTATTTTGAATGAACATTATAACCCTACTTTTTCTCCAAGCAAAGAAGACGGATACATAACTTTAACAACGCATAATAAAAGAGCCAATTCAATTAATGAATCGGAGTTAAAGGAATTAACAACAAGAAGTCGTTATTTTGAAGCTGAAGTATCAGGAAAGTTCAATGAGAATTCTTATCCTAATCATGAAAAGTTAGAGTTAAAAGTTGGAGCTCAAGTGATGTTTATAAAAAATGATTCTTCCCCTGAAAAAAGATACTTTAATGGGAAAATAGGAATTATTACTGATATTTCTAGTGAAACAGTAGCTGTTCAGTGCAGGAATGAGATAGATGAGATTATTACAGAAAAAGAGACTTGGGAGAATATTAATTATTCTATTAATGAAGAGACTAAAGAAATTAAAGAAGACATAGCTGGGTCTTTTTCCCAGATTCCATTACGGTTGGCATGGGCAATTACAATACATAAAAGTCAAGGGTTAACATTTGAAAAAGCTGTTATTGATGCTGAAGCATCTTTTGCCCATGGTCAAACTTATGTCGCTTTGAGTAGGTGTACTTCTTTAGAAGGATTGGTGTTAAAAACACAAATTTCTACTACCGCAATAATCAATGATAAAACAGTAAGTTCATTCAATGAAAGTATTGAAGAGAATTATCCAGATGAACAAGTTTTAAATGAATCTGAAAAAGAGTTTCAATTAAATTTAATTTCTGAATTGTTTGATTATCAGAGTTTGTTGTACCCAGTTACTCGTTTAATAGATATCTTTTATAAAAATAAAACTAGTATTAAAGGTGAAGTTATAGAGCATTTGCAAGTTATAAAAGATAATGGAGTAGTTGCCTTAATGAAAGTTTCAAATGGCTTTAAAAATCAATTAATACAACTTTCTGATGATGAAGTCTTACCAGAACACAGTACAGTGATTCAGGAACGATTTATAAAAGCGGTAGCTTATTTTTTAACGCAAACAAATAATAAAATACAAACACCATTAGATGCTATCTCTTTTTCGTCTGATAATAAAGCAGTAAAAAAAGATTTTTCTAAACAGTTTGATATTTTACAGGAAAAACTTGAAGAAAAGTTATTTGCTTTAAAAAAAATGGTCAAGAGTTTTAAGGTGCAAGAGTATTTACAAGTAAGAGCGAATGCTGTGTTACAAAAAGTAGCCCCTACTAAAAAGAAAAAACTCTCTTCAAAAAGAGACCCGATTTTGGCTTTAAAATTACGTGAATTAAGAGATGACATTTCTAAATCTTTAAGTATTCCACATTTTCAAGTGTTTACACAAGAAACATTATATGCAATTTGTGACGCATTACCGAGAACCAAAAAAGAGTTGTTAAAGGTAAATGGAATGGGAAAAATCCGTGTTAATAAACACGGAGAAGAAATTTTAGAAGCCATAGAAGAATATTGTATAGAGAATGGTATAAATAAACTAAATCAGCAAAGAAAAGAAGACAAAAAGCCAACGAAACAGATTAGTTTTGAGTTATTCAAATCGGGTATGTCTCTTAAAGAAATAGCAAATGAAAGATCTTTAACAGTTGGAACCATAGAAAGTCATCTAGTTAGTTTTATTTCCTCAGGAGAGGTAGACGTTTTGGAATTAATTTCCTTAGATACCTATAAAAAATTAATCAATGATATTGAACGTACTGAGTATGAAAATTTATCGGATCTTAAAGGTAAATTAGATAAGAGTTACTCTTACATGGAGATTCGTATGGTTTTGTTATCTATGGAAAAATAAAAAATATTTTTTAAATAATCTGTCGGGTAGTATTACCTATAGTATTTCTAAATATAAACGAAACATAAAATAGTTTTTATGCTTCGCTCTTTTCTATGGGGAAAATAATATTTATGAGGATTTGTGTTAAATTATTTTTCGTTTAAATCCCAATTATAATTTAAATAAACGACCTCAGCATTGTCATTCGCCTTTATTTTTGAGAATCTGTTGATGTAGTCTACCAAGCTATTTTTTGAGGTAAAATCATCTTGATACCATTCAAAAATTTTAGAAACTTCTACTTTGTCTATTGAAATTTTATTTTTGGTAGAGTCATTGATGAATTTTTTCATCAATATTTGCAATTTTTCATCAATATTTTTTTCAGTAAAAGCATAAGGAGGGAAGCATGGTCCAGATTTAGAAGCTGCATTTAATCCCACATGAACTCTTGCGTCATCATGCCATCTTCGTAAAATTTTATGTTCAATATAATCTAAAGTATATTCTTTTTTACCAACTTTAGCAATAGGAAGTTTCCATGCGTTTTTACCTTGTCTTTTGATAGCCGTTATCTTTTTAAGAGGATAACTGTCTAAAATTAATTTAATAGTGTATGCATTGTATGCGTTCATCCAAAAAGCTTTAGCTTTATTCGAAGACCACTTTTTACCGGGTATTGTGTTGTTTAAGTGCTTAAGATAAATGTCTAAAAGAGCACGGTTTTTACGAAGACCTTTGTAATCAACATTACCTTTATTATCAACATATGTTTTCAAAAGTGCATTAAATACATCAGTTTGAGCTTGTGTTTGTATACTTATAAAAAGTAAGCAGATTATAATAATAGTTTTTCGCATAATTTATTGATTATTGATAAAATGTATAATGTCTTTGACGGATATTCATATAATTCATTACAACAGGTTTAAATAAAATATAGAATTTTAACCTTTTGGTTCGGGTAGCAACCTCATTTGTTTTTGAGTATAGTATTTGTTTCATTTTACGAAGTATGTGTATTCAAATTATTAGGATGCATAAATTGTTTCGGAATTTATTCGATAATTTATCGTTAACAAAAATAATTGTTGTTAATGGTGATTTTTAAAGTCAAAATTGATAATAAAAGACTAAGTTTTTTAGGTTTATAATGAATTTTTCATGAGTTTTTTTTAGGTTTATTGTAAATTTTTTAACAGAATAAAAGCTTTATGATTACTGAGGTTTGACGGTTTTTTTAAGGTGAATAGTATAAAAATTTAACATTTTTTTGTTAAAAACTTTAATAATCAGTAAATTAGCCTGAATTAATTAACTAAATAAACCCTTCAAAAATGAAAAATTACTTTTTAAAAGTAGTCTTTTTGACTGCTGTACTCTTGTGTACAAAAAATTTAAATGCTCAAAAGGTATTTAAGGTAGGTGATGAGTTTGACTCAGATATTAAAATCACCAAAAGTTATCAAAAATTTAAAAGAACTGCATCTAAACTTAATGAGAAAGAATTAGTTTATAAAAAAGAGTTCTTCTCCAAAAACTCTTCTTACATTAAAATTTATTTTAAAAACTTTGATTTAGCTCCAGGTGATTATGTTGAAATTATTGGAAGTAAAAGCAAGGAGTCTATTATTTATGGTGGACAAGGTAAGATTGTAGATAATAATATGACAATGATTAGTAATTTTTGGTCAAAAGTATTATTTGATGATAAAGTAGAAGTTAAGTTGTATTCTTCTGGAAAAGCAAATAAGCATAATGGATTTGAAATTAGTAAAGTTGCTTATGGGTATAGTGAAGATAGAATAATGAAAAAATTGGCTAATCAAAGAAGATCAATATGTTCTAATGACGATAAGGAACGTATTGCTTGTTACCAAGGAACTGAAATGTATGAAAAAGCAAAAGCTGTCTGTAGGTTATTAATAGGTGGTAGTTCTTTATGTACAGGTTGGTTATTGGGTGATGAAGGTCATTTAATGACTAATAATCACTGTATAGGGTCTGCTTCTGATGCTCAAAATACTGATTATGTATTTAATTATCAATATGAAGGGTGTTCTGGGTCAACTAATGCACAGTCTAATGTTGTTGCTTCTTCAGCTTCATTTATCAAAACAAATTCATCACTTGATTATACGTTGGTTAAACTACTTGTAAACCCTACTAATACTTATGGTTTTTTAAGTTTAAGTTCAGCAGCTCCTTCAAAAGGTGATAGAATATATATACCTCAACATCCAGGAGGTAGAAGAAAAGAAATTTCAGTTAAGTCTGATAGAGATGCTACTCCTGATGGTTTTTCTCGTGTATTTGAAAGCTCTTCTGGATCAGGTCAACAAGTAAGATATTATGCGGATACTGAAGGAGGAAGTTCAGGTTCTCCTGTATTGAATTATAATTCTAATTTGGTAATAGCTATCCATAACACTGGTGGATGTCCTAATGGGTCTTATGGAAGATCCGATAACTTAATTAGCTCTATAGGTTCTGATATGCCATCTAAAGGAGTTGATAACAGTGGAGGTGGTGGAAACCCTCCTGGTGGTACATGTAGTAACACAGTGTCTTCATTTCCTTATAATCAAGGTTTTGAAAGCTCTTTAGGAAACTGGAAGCAAAGTACAACTGATGATTTTAATTGGGCATTAAAATCTGGATCAACACCTTCTAGAAATACAGGTCCATCATCAGCTGATGAAGGTAGTTATTATTTATACATGGAATCTTCAGCTCCAAACTATTCAAACAAATCAGCAATTATTACTTCACCTTGTTTTGATTTAAAACAAGCTAGTAGTGCTTCTTTGTCATTTAAGTATCATATGTATGGTGCTTCAGGTATGGGGAATTTAAAAGTAGAAGTAAGTACTGATAAAGGTGTGAATTGGACTAATGTTTGGCAAAAATCTGGTAACCAAGGAGACGCATGGCAAACAGCTAGTGTTAATTTAGGAAGTTATGTTGGTGCAGATGTTCAGGTTAGATTTAATGGTGTAACAGGAAGCACTTGGCAAGGTGATATGGCTATTGATCAGTTATCTGTTTCTACAGGTAGTACTGGAGGTGGAAACTCTACTGTTAGCTTAGAAATAATTTTTGATAATTATTCGTCAGAAACAAGTTGGGATATAACCGATAGTTCTAATACTGTAGTTGCTTCAGGAAGTAATTATAACAGTCAAGCAAATGGGTCAAAAATCACGGTTAATAAAACTTTACCTAATGGTTGTTATAGCTTGATTTTTAAAGATTCTTATGGAGATGGTATATGTTGTAGTTATGGAAATGGTTCTTATAAATTAACAAATAGTTCTGGAACTGTTTTAGCTTCAGGAGGTCAATTTACAAGTACTGATACTAAAGCTTTCTGTGTTGGAACAAATAGTGTGGTAAATGAAGTGGAAGTTTTTACTCCTACGTCAGTAGTTATAGATGATTTAATGGTGTATCCTAACCCTTCTAATAGTGTGTTGAATATAATCATACCTGAAAGAAAACTAAATGGAACTTATCGAATAGTTAACTTAACGGGTGCTGTTGTTAAAACAGGTACATTGGCTAAGTCTATTTCTGTCGAAGAAATTAAAGCAGGATTTTATGTACTAGAGGTACAAAGTACTAAGGATTCATATTCAAAGAGTTTCATTAAAACAAATAAAAAATAAAATTATAAAGCATATAATTATTAAAAAAAAAGAGCTCAGAAATTTCTGAGCTCTTTTTAATATAATAGAAAAGGTCGTGATTTTTATAAGTCAAAACCTATATTTACTCCAAGTTTGTTTGCAATTAATTTGTTAATTCTCTTTTTTACTTCGGGTATTTTCACACTTTCTAAAACAGTGTTTGCAAAAGCATACATTAATAATGCTTGAGCTTCTTTTTTAGGAATCCCTCTTTGTTGCATGTAAAATAATGCTTGATCATCAAGTTGTCCAATTGTACATCCGTGAGAACATTTTACATCATCAGCAAAAATTTCTAATTGAGGTTTTGCATTTATGGTAGCTTTGTCACTAATAAGTACATTGTTATTTTGTTGATAAGCATTCGTTTTTTGGGCTTCTTTCTCTACTACAACCTTTCCATTAAAAACACCTGTTGAACGTTCCGAAAAAATACCTTTATAATCTTGATGACTTTCGCAGTTAGGCTCAATATGATGAACCAATGTATGATGGTCAACGTGCTGTTTTCCTTCTATGATTGTGATACCTTTTAATATAGAATCTATACGCTCTCCTTTTTGATAAAAATTAAGGTTATTTCTAGTGATATTACCTCCAAATGAGAATGTATGCACAGAACAAATACTTTCTCTTTGTTGCTCAATGTAAGTATTGTCAACTAAAGAAGCATTAATGTTATCGTTTTGTATTTTATAATAATCTACAGTAGCATGAACATCTGTGAATATTTCTGTTACAGAATTTGTTAAAACAGGGTTGTCAGTTAAACTTTGATGACGCTCGATTATTTGAACGTGAGCATTATTTTCTAAAACAACTAAGTTACGAGGCTGTAACATTGTAGCGTTTTCTTTACCAGTAGTGAAGTTAATGATTTGAATAGGTTTTTCAACCTCAACACCTCTTGGTATATGAATAAAAGCGCCTTCGTTAGCGTAAGCTGTATTTAACGAAGTTAAATTATCTTGCTTAGCTATTTTATTGAAATAATTTTCAATTACAGGCTTATATTTACTTTTAGTGAAAGCAGCAGATAGTAAACAGATATCCATTTCATCGTGAGTTGTATTTGATAAAAATGAACTGTATTTACCATCTATAAAAACAATAGCATAACTGTCAATTTCATGAATAAAATACTTTTTTACATCAGCTAATTGAATTGCTACTTCGTTATCTGGAAAAAGACTATAGTCTTCTTTTAATATTGAATTTAAAGAAGTGTATTTCCAAGCTTCTAATTTTTTAGAAGGGAATCCTAATTCTTCAAAGTTTTGTAAAGCTTTTGTGCGAATTTCATGTATATCAGAATTGATATTGATGTCGTTCTCAAAAGCTACATATGATGATATTAATTTTTCTTTCAACTCCATTATTGTTAGTTTAAAAGTGTATACGTTTAAAAAGTTACTGTTTTAAACTTCTTAACTATTTACTTCTTCCTTAATCCAGTCATAACCTTTAGCTTCTAGTTCTAAGGCTAAAGAAGCATCACCAGATTTAACAATCTTACCATCGTGTAAAACATGTACAAAATCCGGTACTATATAATCTAATAAACGTTGGTAGTGCGTAATTACGATTACTGCATTGTCTTTTGATTTTAATTTATTTACACCATTAGCTACAATTCGTAAAGCGTCAATATCTAAGCCAGAATCAGTTTCATCTAAAATAGCTAATTTAGGTTCTAACATTGCCATTTGAAAAATTTCGTTACGTTTCTTTTCTCCTCCAGAAAATCCTTCGTTTAAAGAACGTGATAAAAATTTACGATCTATTTCCAATAGCTCAGATTTCTCACGAATCTTTTTTAGCATATCTTTAGCTGGCATTTCTTCTAATCCTTTTGCCTTACGAGATTCGTTTATAGCTGTTTTGATGAAATTAGTTACTGTAACCCCAGGGATTTCTACTGGATATTGAAAAGATAAAAATACACCGTTATGAGCTCTTTCTTCTGGAGCAAGTTCGCTAATATCTTCACCATTTAATTCAATAGTTCCATTGGTAACTTCATATTCCTCTTTACCAGCAACAATGTTTGCAAAAGTACTTTTTCCAGCACCATTTGGCCCCATTATTGCGTGAACTTCACCAGCTTTTATTTCTAAATTTAATCCTTTTAAAATAGCTTTATCTTCTATCTGCGCGTGTAAATTTTCTATTTTTAACATCTTAATATTTATGCTATTTACTTTTGGTTTTTAAACCGCAAGCGTGTGATTTTTACAATTAATATTTATATATATGGAATTAATTTTATTGGAGATTATCCAACACTTCCTTCTAACGAAATTTCTAATAATTTTTGAGCTTCAACAGCAAATTCCATAGGAAGTTTATTTAAAACCTCTTTGCTAAATCCATTAACAATTAAAGCAATTGCTTTCTCAGTGTCAATTCCTCTTTGATTACAGTAAAACAATTGATCTTCTCCAATTTTACTTGTAGTAGCTTCATGTTCTATTTGAGCTGATTTATTTTTTACTTCAATGTAAGGAAATGTGTGTGCACCACATTCATTACCCATTAATAAGGAATCACATTGAGAAAAATTACGTGCATTTTCAGCCCTAGAGTTTATCTGTACTAAACCTCTATAGCTATTCTGAGATCTTCCTGCAGATATACCTTTAGAGATAATAGTAGATTTAGTGTTTTTCCCTAAATGAATCATTTTAGTACCCGTATCAGCTTGTTGATGGTTATTGGTTACAGCAATTGAATAAAATTCTCCTACTGAGTTATTCCCTTTAAGAACACAACTAGGGTATTTCCATGTTACAGCTGACCCTGTTTCTACTTGAGTCCAAGAAATTTTCGCGTTTGTTTCACACAATCCTCTTTTAGTAACAAAGTTGTAAACCCCACCTTGTCCTTCAGCATTACCAGGGTACCAGTTTTGAACTGTAGAATATTTTATTTCAGCATCGTCCATTGAAATTAATTCTACAACGGCTGCATGTAATTGGTTTTCATCTCTACTTGGAGCAGTACATCCTTCTAGGTAAGATACGTAACTTCCTTTGTCAGCAACAACTAAAGTTCTTTCAAATTGACCAGTTCCTCCTTCATTAATTCGGAAATAGGTTGATAACTCCATTGGGCAGCGAACTCCTTTAGGAATGTAACAGAAAGATCCGTCAGAGAAAACTGCAGAATTTAATGCTGCATAGAAATTATCAGTAGTAGGTACTACAGTTCCTAAATATTTTTTAACCAATTCTGGGTGTTCTTGAATTGCTTCAGATATAGGCATAAAAATTATTCCTTTTTCAGCCAAAGTTTCTTTGAAGGTAGTAGCAACTGAAACTGAATCCATTACAATATCAACAGCAACATTTGCTAACTTTTTTTGCTCATCAATAGAAATTCCTAAACGCTTAAAAGTGTCTAATAACTCAGGGTCAACCTCATCTAAACTGTTTAATTTTGGTTTTTCTTTTGGTGCTGAATAATATGCAATCTCTTGAAAGTTAGGTTTTTCATAATGAACATTTGCCCATTCAGGTTCTTCCATTTTTTCCCAAACTCTAAAAGCTTCTAAACGCCATTCAGTCATCCATTCTGGTTCGTTTTTCTTTTTAGAAATTGCGCGAACCACTTCTTCATTTAACCCTTTTGCAAAGGTTTCACTTTCTATATCTGTATAAAAACCATATTCATATTCTTTGGTTTTTAGTTCTTCTCGTAAATCGTCTTCAGTGTATTTACTCATCAGTTCTTAAGTTCTGTTTTCAATAAGTTTATAAAGAGAAACTTTCTCCACACCCACAAGTTCTATTGGCATTAGGATTGTTAAAAACAAACCCTTTTCCATTTAAACCCCCAGAGTATTCTAAAGTTGTTCCAACTAAGTATAAAAAGCTTTTTTTATCAACAATGATTTTTACATCATTATCTTCAAAAACTTTATCATCATCTTGTTCTTTGTTGTCAAAAGTTAAATCGTATGATAAGCCTGAGCATCCTCCACTTTTTACGCCAACTCTAACAAAATCATTAGTAGCATCAAATCCGTCATCCGTCATTAACTCGATAACTTTCTTTTTTGCTGTATCTGAAACTTTTATCATAATGTAAAGTAGATTAAATCTAAATCAACTACAAAGATAGTCACAAAAAATGACTTTTATGATTTTTTGAAATGAATATCATTTATAAGTCAATAAGATTTGTTGATAGTTTAAAAGTTATTCTTGAAATTTAGGATTATTAATAAAGTCGTAATCTGATAGAGATAATAAAAAAGCTTTTAAATCCGTTTTTTCTTTTTCAGTTAGTTGAACTCCTCCTTTGTCTATTTTTTTCATTAGAGGGTCAATTGTTGCTGATGATTTTAGACCTTCGGAATAATGGTTAATAACTTCTTCTAGTGTTGAAAACCTTCCATCATGCATATATGGAGCAGTAAACGCTAAATTTCTTAATGAAGGAGTTTTAAATTTACCATTATCGTTAGAGTCTCCAGTGACTTTTCCAAGGCCTAAATCGGTAAAAGTATTGTCAAGGCCATTGTTGTGAAATTTATTATCTGTCCAAAGTGGGTTGTTATTGCTTCCGTGACAGTGAAAACAATCTCCTTTGTCTTCATCTATAAAAACATTGAATCCATTTAATTCCTCTGGAGTTAGTTGTGCCTTACCAAGTAGGTGTTTATCGAATTTTGAGTTTGCCGAAATTAATGTTCTCTCAAATTGAGCTATTGCTTTAGTTATGAGTGTTGAATCAATTTTTGAAGTGCCAAATGCTTGTTTAAACAGTGTAGGGTATTCAGGGTGTTTTTGTAATTTATTTTCAACTTTTGTCCATAAGCTATGCATTTCTATAGGGTTTCTAACTGGTTCAAAAGCTTGTCTTTCTAAGCTAAGCTCTTTACCGTCCCAAGAAAAACGATCATCAAAATTCCACGCAAAATTAAATAACGGCATAGAATTTCTTGTGCCAAATATTCCGTCTACCCCATCGCTAAATCGTGTTTCATCGGTAAATGCTTTTTTAGGATTATGACAACTGGCACAAGATTGTGTATTGTTTTTAGATAAAAGTGTATCAAAAAATAATTTTTTACCTAAAGCAACTCCTTCTTCGGTTAAAGGGTTTGTTGAAGGAATAACCGGCGCTATCAGTTTTATTTTTAGTATTTCAGGTATTTCTAGGTCTATAGGTTTAGGTACATATGCTTCTTCTTCGTTTTGTGAAGAACAATTTATAAAAAATACAAGAAGTAGTATGCCTATTCTCTTCATTTAATTTATTGACTAATAGTTCCAATACTAAATACATTTCGACCGTTTTCAGAAATTTGTTGTTGAGCTTCGAAATTACCCATTAACTTTACATTTAAAGTATTTAAATCCCATTCATTTGGAGTTTTAAACCATTTAGAAATATCCATATTTATGGTAATAGTGGCATTGTTTTGTAATGATACAGTGCCCAGCTCAACAACAAAAAATGTATCTTTACTTTCATTAGTTGTTTTATCGTACGCTTGAATTGCATGAAAGTTATAAGGTTGAAGGTCTCCAAGATTGTCTTTATACTTTCCGTCAAGTTGCATAAAATGATAGCCACCATTTAGCATAGTAACGTTCCACAAAGCAGTGTTTAAATCTTTATAAATACCATCTTTATTGTCTTCATTATTAAAACCAAAAGTGAAAGAAAGGGTGTAGGTTCCTTCAGAAATTTTTTGAGATAAAGTATGTGTTAAGTTTTCAGAATCACTCAAATCGACTAGTTTATATCCGTCAAAATTAATTTCTTCTTTATTTCCGTTTGTAAGTGTTATTCTAGAAATTAAATAGCGTAAGCGTTCTATCGTTTGTTTAACTCCTTTTGAGTTTTCAAACTCTGTAGTATTAAAATCGCTTTTTGTTACTTCAGTTCCACCCCAATTATGAGCAAAATTTAGCTTGATTGAAACTTCTTTAATAGGTTCATCGTTATCAACACTACAAGAAAAAAGTATAATAGATAAAAATAGTATAGCGTAATTTTTCATTGTTTTATTTGTATTTTATTATAAGTAGGTCAGAAAAACCTTTATTGTTTGTTATGTCATTATTGTTACTTGAGCTTTCTCCAACGCCAATAACAGTTCCATTGTTAAGCTCTGTTACATCGTAGCAAAAATCTATCTCAGTACCACCAATTGTTTTTTGCCATAATAGATTTCCAGTATGAGAAATTTTTAAAATCCAAGCATCATTTTGTCCTTTATTAGTAACACCTCCATCTGCACTTCTTGAACTTCCAGCAAGAAGAAAATTTCCATCGTTCATTTTTTTAATAGAATTTCCCACATCAAAGTTATTGCCTCCAAAGTTTTTTTGCCATAATAAATCCCCAGCAGGATTAATTTTAATAACCCATAGGTCAGCTCCTCCTTTATTATTACTAACATCTTTGTCGGAGCTTCTTGTATTTCCAACAATTAAAAAATTATTATCATCGGTAGAAACAATTGCTTTTGCTTCATCAATTTCAGAGCCTCCAAAATTTTTATTCCATATGAGTTCTCCTTTTTTGTTTATTTTAATGACCCAAAAGTCATAAGAGCCTTTATTGTTTGTAATATCAACATCGCTACTGTCAGAAATTCCAGCTAAAATATAACCATCATTTGTTTTAACTATACCATGAGGTGTATCGGTAAAAGTTCCTCCATAATATTTACTCCATTCTATTGCTCCAAGGTTATTTAATTTTAAAGCCCAAACGTCGCCACCAGCATGTTGTATTACAGAAGATTTGGAGTTTCCTAAACCTCCAGAGGATGTTACGTCTAATTCGCCAGCAATTAAGAAGCCACCGTCATCAGTTTGTATGAGCGCAGTTCCAATATCTTTACCAATATATCCAAAAGTTTTTTGCCATGAAATGTTTCCGTTATTGGTAAGTTTAACTAACCAGTAATCTCTGTCTCCAGCGTTGTTAGTAATATCTATGTCATTGCTTTTAGTGTACCCTAAAATAGCATATCCTCCATCAGATGTAGAGATAATTTTTTCTCCTCTGTCGTCATTAGATCCTCCATATGTTTTTTTCCATTCTAATGTATCATCTGAAGAAAATTTAAGAACAGTATAATCAAAACTAGTATTTGTTTTTTGTGAGAAATCTAAATCATTACTTTGGGTATATCCTAAAATAACATACCCACCATCTATTGTTTTAATCACAGATTTTGCAACTTCATTTTTAGAGCCTCCTATTGTTTTTACAAAATCTAGTTGTTCTAAGAAAGTATTGTTTTTAAATGTAATGCCTTCTTTCGAACAACTTAAAAAGAAGAAAATTAAAATATATTTATATAAATTTCTTACCAATTATAGTTATTTAAGAATTAGTTTTTTTGATGTTCGTCCATTTATTTTTACAAGGTAAATTCCTTTTGCATTTTGACTAATTGGTAAAACGAATTTTGTTTGGTTAATATTTTGTTTAGAAAATATTTTTTTTCCTAAAATACTGTATACCTCAATTGATTTTATAGTATTGTTTTTAGCACTAATTATTGGAGAAGTGTTTGTTGGATTGGGGTTTATTGAAAAGCTACTCTCTTTTAAATTTTCAGAACCTGAAGAAAGAGTACCACTTTTTCTAACAACAAAAAGGCCACGGTTAATATCATTAATAATAATATTACCACTAGCAAAATAAGGGTACACACTCCAAGCACCGTCAAAAGCAGTATTGTCATCAGCAGGATATGTGTCAAAGTATCCAGTTTCAGTCATTGAATTTGATGAAGCCGCTATATTAGTAATGTCAAAAACTCTTAGACCGGCTCTATAACTAGCCATGTAAAATTCATTCCCCTTAACATATCCGTTATGATCAATAGCTTTTGAAGCTCCAAGGTAGGTTGACGATAATTTTGGAGCGTCTAAATCTTGAAGGTCAAAAATTAAAGTTCTGGTGTTCATACCAAGATCTTTTTCGTCAGTTTCATCTCCAAGGATAAAAAACCGATGATCATCAGTGAACCATCCTTGATGTGTATATCCTATTTGAGGGTAATCAATAGTTGATAGTTTTTTTACATTTGTTTTATCTGTAACATCTAAAATAACTACTTCATTTTCATTACTACCTATGTAAATTTCTTTTCCTTTATACGCAGTGTCTGGTCCATTGTAGGTTACAACTTGAGCGTCATGAGAATACCCGTCATCTGTATAATTTCCTAGGTCTTTCGGATTTGTAGGGTCAGAAATATCTACAAAAATAGGTCCACCTCCATTGGTGCTTTTACAGCCAACTAAATAGGCAACAGCCGCTGCTTCATTAATAACAATGTTATGGCAACTACCTACCCCAGTATAAATTTTATCAGCTGTAAAATTTTGTGGTGTTGTAACATTTCTTAATCTAGTTAAATCAAAAACTTGCATTCCGTGGTTACCAACATTGTCAGCAACAATAAAAGCATGGTTGTTGTATATTTTAACATCTCTCCAATAATGACTGTTAGCATTAGAATCTAATCTTCCCAAAAAAATAGGATTAACAGGGTCACTAACGTCAACAAAAGCAGTGCTGTTAGTCATTGCTGCAATAGCATATTCTTTGTTTGTTGTAGCATCTGTCCATCCCCAAATATCACTACCATCAGGGTCATTCCCATTTACACTTTTATTACTATTCGCTAAAGTAGATACAGGAATATTAGATAGTAAATCAAAACCTTTACATGGGTATTCACCCGCTTTTCCATTATCACAAGGTGTTTGCGCATAGCTAACACTTGTAAATAATACAATAGAAGAAAGTGAAAAAAGTATTTTTCTTATCATGATATAATTTTTGGGTTAAGACAAATTTATGAAATATTAAAAGATTATATGTATAAGTTTAACAATTAAGTAAGTAAACACCCTAAGCGAAAAAATATAGCTTAAAAAAAGGATGTTGTATTATTCTTCTTTAGTTTACAATCGGAGTAGTATCTTTGCAAAATGTTAGAAGATAAAAATCAAGAAAAAACGTCGTTGTCTGAACTAGGTGAGTTTGGCTTAATAAAACATTTAACAAAACATTTTTCATCATATCATAAAACTACTGTTAAAAGTGTTGGAGATGATGCAGCTGTTATAGATTCATCTGAAAAACAAACAATAGTAACTACAGACTTACTAATTGAAGGTGTTCATTTCGATTTAAGTTACATGCCTCTAAAGCATTTAGGGTACAAAGCAGTAATGGTTAATTTATCAGATGTATATGCAATGAATGCTGAGGCTGAGCAAATAACAGTATCAATTGCAATTTCGAATAGGTTTCCATTAGAAGCGTTAGAGGAGTTATATGCAGGAATTCAATTAGCGTGTAATACTTATAATATTGATTTAATTGGAGGAGATACTACTTCATCAACAAAAGGAATGTTACTTTCAATCACAGCAATTGGAAAGGCAAATAAAGAAGATGTAATATACAGAGATGGGGCTAAACCTACTGATTTAATTGTTGTTTCTGGTGATTTAGGTGGAGCGTATTTAGGGTTGCAAGTTCTAGAAAGAGAAAAGCAAGTGTTTCAGGTTAATCCAGAAAATCAACCTGACTTAGATAATTATTCTTACATTATTGAAAGACAATTAAAGCCTGAAGCTAGAAAAGATATCCCCGAATTATTGAAAGAGCTAGATGTTAAGCCTACATCTATGATTGATATTTCAGACGGATTATCTTCTGAAATAATGCATATATGCACTCAAAGTAATGCTGGTTGTAAGATATATGAAGATAAGTTACCTTTAGATCCTCAAGTAATTTCTACTTGTGAAGAATTTGATATAGATGCTACAATGGTAGCTTTAAGTGGAGGAGAAGACTATGAGTTGTTATTTACAATTTCAATAGATGATTATGATAAAATAAAAGGAAATCCTAATTTAAGTGTGGTAGGCCATATTACTGAAGAAAATCAAGGAATGAATTTAGTAACAAGGGCCAATCAAGAAATAGAACTAAAGGCTCAAGGATGGAACTCTTTTAAAGGATAAAAATAAAAAAGTCGTTTTTAACGGCTTTTTTTATGCTTTAATTGTTTCTAAATATATTTTGAATCATTATTAAATTGTTTTATTGGTGTTCTATTGCAGGTAGATACGAGTGTTTTAATTTTATTTTCTTGGCATAAATATTGTATATTAGTCCAACGAAAATGAGTATTAATTAACAAAAAATCAAAAAAAGAATGGGAATTTTTTCATTTATTAAGAATGCCGGAGCGAAAGTTTTTGGTGTCGGAAAATCAACAGAAGAGGAAGCAGCTGAAAAAGCAGCTAAATTAGTAGATGCTGTAAACGCTTTAGAATTATCTGTACTTGATTTATCAATAGATATTGAAGATGATAAGGCAATAGTAAACGGAGAAGCTGCTGATTTAGCAACTAAAGAAAAAGTAGTTTTAGTAGTAGGGAATACAGAGGGCATTGCTACTGTTGAAGATAATATGACTGTTGCCGAGGTTGAAGAAATTAAAGAAGAAGATTTGGCGCAGTTTCATACTGTTGTTAGTGGAGATACTTTAGGGAAAATAGCTAAAACATTTTATGGTAATGCTATGAAGTATCCAGTTATTTTTGAAGCAAATACGCCAATGTTATCACATCCAGATAAAATTTATCCAGGACAAGTGTTGAGAATACCACCTATAGTGGACTAATCAAAAGTTAATCAACCAAAAGAAAAGCACTACGTGATGTAGTGCTTTTTTTTAACTTATTTTAGATGAAATAATAAGTGGAAATTTGAATTTTATTCTCAATTTTGCACTTTATTTTTTTATATATGAACGGAAGAACTTTAGCTTTAATAGCCCTAGCTATAACTGCTTTAATTTATGGAATAACTTTTACTATTGCTAAAGAGGTAATGCCAAAACATATACTTCCTTATGGTTTTATAGTAGTAAGAATAGGGGGTGCAACTGTCTTTTTTTGGTTAACAAGTTTATTTATTAAACAGCAAAAAATTGAATATGAAGATTATAAAAAGATCGCAATAGCCGCTTTTTTTGGAGTTTGTTTAAATATGTTAACTTTTTTTAAAGGGTTAAGTTATACAACTCCAATTAGTGCATCAGCAATTATGGTAACAGCACCGATACTAGTTTTGATTTTTTCATCTATATTAATAAAGGAAAAAATAGTACCAATAAAAATATTAGGTGTTATTATAGGATTAATAGGAGCTGTTGTATTAATAATTTACGGAAATACATCAGATAAATATGGAAGTAATGTAGTATTAGGAAATTTTTTAGTGTTTATCAATGCGGCTTCTTATGGCTTGTATTTAGTGTTGGTGAAAAAACTAATTAATAAGTACAATCCAATAATTTTTGTTAGGTGGTTGTATTTGTTTGGTTTTATAATGGTATTACCTTTTGGTTTTACTGAGCTTATGAATATTGATTTTAATATGATGAGTACTTCTGTTTATTTAAAAATAGGGTACGTTGTGTTTTTTTCAACTTGTATTACTTACTTATTCAACCTATTTGCATTAACAAAATTAAAACCCACAACGGTAAGCGTATTTATTTATTTACAACCAGTATTGGCAACGATGTTTGCTTTGTTTAGAGGAAGTGATAGTTTAAATATTGTAAAAGTAATTGCAACTTTACTTATATTTTTAGGGGTTGCTTTAGTAACAAAACAAGTGCCAAAAACTACTAATAAATAAGTGTATCTTTGCACTTCATTAAATTGAAAATATGATACAGTCTATGACAGGATACGGTAAGTCCGTATTGCAGTTACCTACCAAGAAAGTAACAATTGAAATAAAATCACTGAACAGTAAAAATTTAGACTTAAATACGCGTATACCATCTTACTACAAAGAGAAAGAACTAACAGTAAGAAAAAAGTTAGCTAGCAGTTTGGTAAGAGGTAAGGTTGATTTTTCAATTTATGTAGAAATGACTGCTGATGAAACTTCAACAGCTGTAAATAAAGGAGTTGTTAAAGAATACATGGAGCAACTAAGAAACATTGTTCAAACAGGTTCTAGTGATGATGTAGACTTATTGCAAATGGCCATAAAAATGCCAGATGCCTTAAAAACAGAAAGAGAAGAATTAGATGTTGAAGAGTGGAAACAAATAGAAAGTCATATTGAAGTTGCTGTAAAAGAAATTGTTCAATATAGAAAAGATGAAGCTAAATCATTAGAAGAAGACTTTCAGCAAAGAATTGAAAATATAAAAATAGCTTTAGAAGAAGTTAAGAAGTTAGATGGAGATAGAATTAATCATGTCAAAGAAAGACTACAAAAAGCGTTAGCTGATTTGAAAGTTGAAGCGGATGAAAATCGTTTTGAGCAAGAACTAATTTATTATTTAGAGAAGTTAGATATCAACGAAGAAAAAGTGCGTTTAGCCAATCATTTAGAATATTTTTTACAACAATTAGCAACTGCTGATTCTAATGGAAAAAAACTAGGTTTTATTGTGCAAGAAATAGGAAGAGAAATCAATACCACAGGGTCTAAAGCTAATTTTGCACCAATTCAAAAAATAGTCATTCAAATGAAAGACGAGTTAGAAAAAATTAAAGAGCAAATTTTAAACGTATTATAAATGGCGAAAGATTTTCAAGGTAAATTATTTGTGTTTTCAGCACCTTCAGGATCAGGTAAAACAACAATTGTACGTCATTTATTGGCTCAAGAAAGGTTTAATTTAGAGTTTTCTATTTCAGCTACTTCTCGCGAACCTAGAAGTAATGAGGAAGAAGGAGTTGATTATTATTATATTTCTCTGGCAGATTTTAAACAAAAAATTAAGAGTGAAGAGTTTTTAGAGTGGGAAGAAGTATATATGGATAATTTTTATGGAACTCTTAAAACAGAGGTAGAACGCATTTGGGAAAAAGGGAAGCACGTTATTTTTGATATAGATGTTAGGGGAGGACTTCGCATAAAAGAAAAATTTCCTGAGCAAACATTAGCCGTTTTTGTCAAGCCACCAGACATTAATGAATTATTGAAAAGGTTAAAGAAAAGGGGAGAAGAAAGCGATAAGAAAATTGCTGCAAGAATAGCAAAAGCACCAATTGAATTAGCTACGGCACCTCAGTTTGATAAGATTATAAAAAACTACGATTTAGAAGTAGCTTTGCAAGATGCCGAAGATTTAGTAGATGAGTTTTTAGAGTTAAAATAAGCTATAAAGTATTAATAGATTTGTTTTTATGAGTAAAAAGGTAGGATTGTATTTTGGAACATTCAACCCTATACATGTAGGGCATTTGATTATAGCTAATCATATGGTTGAAAACTCTGATCTTGATGAAATATGGATGGTAGTAACACCTCATAATCCTTTTAAGAAAAAAAGTTCGCTTTTAGATAATTACCATCGATTAGAGATGGTGTACTTGGCTACGAAAGAGTATGATAAAATTAAACCGTCTGATATTGAGTTTAATTTGCCTCAACCTAATTATACAATCAATACTTTAACTCATGTTTCTGATAAATATCCTACACACTCATTTAGTATAATTATGGGAGAGGATAACTTAAAAAGCTTTCATAAATGGAAAAATTATGAAGCTATTTTGGATGATTATAGTGTTTATGTATACCCACGAATATCTGAGGGGATTATTGAGAATAAATTTGATAATCACATAAAAATTAATAAAGTGCAAGCTCCAATTGTGCAAATTTCTTCTACAATGATTAGAAATGCTATAAAGCTAGATAAATCAGTACGTCCACTTCTTTCTAGTGAAGTATGGAAGTATATTGATGAGATGAACTTTTATAAAAAATAAACTTTTTTTAAAACTTTTTTAGAACTCTTAGGTCAAAGAACTGATTAACTTTAAAAATTAGTAATTATGACTTTAAGATTTGTAAAAAGAAATTTATGTTACCTTGGATTTTTAGGACTTTTATTATTTGCTTCATGTGAATCAAATAGTAATGAAGAGCTATTAAATGATGATTTAACTACAGAAGAAGCATTAAAAGTTGTTTTAGCAGATGATATAACATCAGATGTAGACGATGTTATTGAAGATGATTCGGCAGAAATTGAGTTAGCATCTAGAGGAACTTCAACAACAAGTAATCATCCATCTTGTATAGTAAGAACAGTTGAAGCTACAACAAACGGTAAAATCGTAAACTTAGATTTTGGAGCTGGTTGTGAAGGTAAAAGAGGAAGAATTTTTGCCGGGAAAATTATTATAGAGTATGTGCTTGAAAATCAGTCATTTTCTAAAACAGTATCATTTGAAAATTTCTCAGTTAATGGAAATGCTATTGAAGGAGGAATGTCTGCAAGTAAAGTAAAAGAAAATGCAAATGGAAATCCTGAGAGATCGCATATGGTTGATATTACCATTACATTAGAATCAGGAGAAGCCATTGTTAAAAAAGGGGAAAAAGTAAAAGAAAAAATAGCAGGAGCTGATACAAAAGATAGAGGCGATGATGTGTTTTTAATTTCAGGTTTTTGGGAGTCTGTAAATAAAAATGGAAATGCTAAAAAAGCACAAATAACAACTAGCTTAAGAAGAGAATATGCATGTAAGTATATTGTTAGTGGAGTAATTGAGCTAACTAAAGGAACTAGTAAATATGTATTAGATTTTGGTGATGGATCGTGTGATAATTTAGCAACGATTACTGATGAAACTGGAAGAGTTAAAGAGATAACTTTGAAAGATAGAAAACGTAAATAGCAGGAGTTTAAAAGCCAAATTAAATGATTTGATTTGGCTTTTTAAAAAAAAACAACTATTTTTTTAGAACTTTTTACCTTTTCAAGGGTCTAACAATCAACACTATTCTATGAGTATTATGAATGAAGCTAACTTTATAAAAGAACTATCAAGTAAAAAGTACAGAGATAGAGCTTTTACAAAATTATTAGATTTATACCAGGAAAGATTGTATTGGCATATTAGAAAAATAGTAGGCACCCATGAAAATGCAGATGATGTTTTACAAAATACTTTTATACGAGTGTATAAAAGTTTATCAAAATTTAAACAAGAAAGCTCTTTACATACTTGGATGTATAGAATAGCGTACAACGAGTCTATTAGGTTTTTAGAAAAAGAAAAAAAGAAAAGTTTTTCATCGTTACAAGAAGTAAGTGATACTTTTTTAAGTAATTTAAAAAGTGATGTGTTTTTTGATGGAGAACAAGCTCAAATAAAATTACATGAGATATTAAGTACATTGACTGAAAATCAAAAGAGAGTTTTTCAGATGAAATATTATGATAATTTAAAGTTTAGAGAGATTTCTAAACTATTAAACATAAGTGAAAATACAATTAAAACGCATTATTATGCAGTTGTAAAACATATAGAAAAAAATATTACAACTATAGAATATGTAGAAAAAATTAAAGCATAGTTTGTAATGAGCGTACAAATTGATAACTTTATCTATCGAAATACATTAGATGTGAATTCAGAAAAAAAACATAAAAAAGATTTAGGGTTAGGTATACCTGATGATTATTTTGCAAAATCAAAAAAGGCAATACTTAATCAAACGGTACATGAAAATAAAAAAGGTAAGATTATTTTTCTTTCTAAGAAAATGTACATTTGGTCTGCTGCTGCAGTGATTACGTTATTATTTTTCTTAGCAGTGTATAATCCTTTTGATGAAGTAGGGTATGAGTTAGATAATGATATTTTAATAGCATCTATCATGGAAGAAGAGGCTGATATTGATGATTTATTAGATGATTATGTTAATGAAGAACTACTTACAAAAGAAGTTTTTGTAGAATAAGTTAAAACTTTTTTAGAATATAAGGGTCTAAAGAATAGAGTTTAATAAGATAAAAGATGAGAAGTTTGAAAGTTATAGAGATTGTTTTAATATCACTTTTTTTAAGTGTATTTAATTCGTATTCTCAAGATTTACAGGGGGATTTAAACCTTTCGGAGGAACAAAAAGAGTTGTTAAATACTCAAAAGGAGTTAATAAAAAAGCATAGGAAGGAATTTAAAGAAACTCTTTCAGAAAAACAATTAACAATCCTAAAAGATAAATCTCTAACCAAAAAAGAAAGACAAAACGCTTTAAAGAGTACACTTAATTCTTTTCAGAAAAGAATTATTAAACAAAATAAAATAAGTGTGAAAAATGTTAAGGCTAAGTTCAGAGCAACATTAACACCTAAGCAGCGACAACAATTAAAGAGGAGGATAGGGAATAAAAAGAAGACGATTAAAAAAAATATTAAAAAAAATTTAAATAGAGAGAAAAGAAGAAGGATAAGAAATTAATGAATTTTTTAAACTTGTTTGATTATAGTGGTTGATAGTTCAACCACTTTTTGTATTTTTAAATTATCATGAAAAAACTGTGCTTAAATTTTTTGGTGCTATTTAGTTTTATAACGGCGTATGCTCAAGAAAAACAAAACAAAATAGAAGTCATTACAGAAGAAGATGAAATTATAGATAGTTTATTTAGTGATGAGATTATTGAAGACTTGTTTAAATTGTCTGAAAATTTAAATTTTTTACATTTCTCTATTAATTATAATAACAATACATATTTTTCAGGAAGGGATATTGGAATAGATCAACTATCCATAACCCCCCAAATAAACTATATTCATTCTAAAGGATATTTTGCCGGACTTTCTGGAGTTTATTATAAAGAGCTAGATCCTAAATGGGATTATACTTCAATAACAGTTGGATATGGTAAGCGATTTGGGAAAACAAAAATGTTTAGGTGGTCAGTTTATTATGATCGTTATTTTTTTAGCGAACCAAGCAATAACCCCTTAAAAAATTCTATAAATTTAAGTTTAGAGATAGATAATAAATCAAGAACTCTTGGCACCGAATTAGCTACAAGTTTTTTGTTTGGAACTGAAAAGTCTGGTCAAATAGTATCCTCTAGTTATGGTGAGATTTCGTTGTTAAAAATTAAGAAAAGTGAATTGAATTTAAGGCCTACACTTCGTTTTATTGTAGCCCAGCAAACCATTCAATTAGCACAAACATTTACTTTTAGAAATAGAACTTTTACAATATATAGGCAAAACAATGAATTTGGGTTGTTAAATGCTCAGCTTTTGTTGCCCTTGCAATATTCGTATTCTGGATTTGATTTTGAAGCAGGTTATATTTTAAATTTTCCATCGGCTTTAGAAGGGGAATCTAATCTTAAAACAACAGGAACATTTATGTTTTCTATTGCATATTTATTAGGATTATAACAAAACTTTAATACTTCTGTTAGAAAAGAATTGAAAAATTTTCGTTGTATATTTGAAGTCCAAACTTACTATATTACTTAACTGTGGCTACAAAACATAAAAAAGGAAAGTTAAAACAGAAGCTAACAGACAAATACAGACTGGTAATTTTAAATGAAGATACTTTTCAAGAGCGGTTTTCTTTAAAGTTATCAAGGCTAAATGTATTTGTTTTTGGTGGTTTGTTTTCCATATTATTAGTGATGCTAACAACATTAATAATAGCTTTTACTTCATTAAGAGAATATATACCAGGATATTCTTCAACTTCATTAAAGAAGAAAGCGACTCGAGCAATTTATAAGGCTGATTCGTTAAAACAAAAACTAATAGTATTAGAAAATTATACTAGAGCTATTAAACCTGTTTTAACTGGTGATATTAAACCTGAAAAAATAGATTCTATTATTAGTGATGGAATGGGAGTTGTTTTAGATGAGAAACTGCTACAACCTACAAAAAAAGATTCTGCTTTTAGAGAAAAGGTAGAAAGTAAAGATAGATTTCCTTTAACTGAAGGAGGTTTAAATAGAGCTAAAAATGTATTCTTTGCTCCATTAAAAGGTAATATGTCTCAGCAATTTGATGTTAATGAAAAGCATTTTGCTGTTGATATTGTAGCGCAAACAGGCACTCCAGTTATGGCAATCGCTGATGGAACTGTTATTTTATCTGAATGGACTGCTGAAACAGGATATGTTATTATGTTGCAACATACAAACAAGTTTATTTCTGTTTATAAACATAATGGAACATTATTAAAAGAACAGGGAGAAATAGTAAAATCAGGTGAAGTAATAGCCAATGTAGGTTCAACAGGTGAGTTATCTACTGGACCACATTTACATTTTGAGTTATGGAATAACGGGTACCCTGTAAACCCAGTAAATTATATAGATTTTCAGTAAATGAGTATTAAATCGAAATTAGCAATTCCTTTTGCAAAGCAAGTAAGAAAGCGAGTTTATAAGTGGGCTAATAACCCACACAAAACTCAAAAAAAAGTATTTGAATACTTAATAACTGAAGGGTGTAAAACTGCTTTTGGAAAAGATCATGATTTTATATCTATTAATACCTATGAGGACTTTAAAAAGCGTGTTCCAATAAATGATTATGAAGGTTTACGAAGTTATGTTGATAGAATTGTAGCAGGAGAAGATAACGTGTTATGGAAAGGGAAGCCTATTTATTTTGCAAAAACATCAGGTACAACATCAGGAGCAAAGTATATACCTATAACTAAAGAGTCAATGCCAACACACATTAAGGCGGCTCGTAACGCATTGTTATTTTATATAGCGGAAACAAAAGATGCTAGTTTTGTTAATGGAAAAATGATATTCCTTCAGGGAAGCCCTGTGTTAGAGGATAAAAACGGAGTGAAATTAGGACGTTTAAGTGGTATAGCGGCTCACTATGTTCCGAATTACTTGTTAAAAAACCGTTTACCTAGTTGGGAAACAAATTGTATTGAAGATTGGGATACCAAAGTAGATAAAGTGGTTGAAGAAACTTTGCCTGAAGATATGACCGTGATTAGTGGAATTCCGTCTTGGGTACAAATGTATTTTGAAAAATTAATAGATAAAACTGGAAAAACAATTTCTGAGCTATTTCCTAACTTTAATTTCTTTGTATATGGAGGTGTGAATTTTGAACCTTACAAAAATAAATTTGAAGCTCTAATAGGTAAAAAAATTGATTATGTAGAGTTATATCCTGCATCTGAAGGATTTATTGCTTATCAAGATTCTCAAACAGAAAAAGGGATGTTGTTGCAGTTAAACTCAGGGATTTTTTATGAATTTATTCCAGCTACTGAATTTTTTGATGAAAACCCAACACGACTTTCTTTAAAAGATGTAGAAATTGGTGTGAATTATGTTATCATTTTAAATACTTCTGCTGGTTTATGGGGCTATAATATTGGAGATACAGTTGAGTTTACTTCATTAAAGCCTTATAGAATCAAAGTCACTGGTCGTATTAAGCATTTTATTTCTGCCTTTGGTGAACATGTTATAGGAAAGGAAGTAGAAAAAGCATTAAACGATGCTATTGTTGGTACCGATATAAACGTTAGTGAATTTACGGTAGCACCTCAAGTAAACCCTGAAGGTGGTTTGCCATATCATGAGTGGTTTATTGAATTTGAAAATGAACCAAAAAACATACAAGAATTGTCTTTGAAAATAGATGCTTCTATGCAAGCACAAAATATATACTACCAAGATTTAATTGAGGGTAAAATATTACGTCCGTTGGTTATTAGAAGAGTTAAAAAAGGAGGCTTTCATGAATACATGAAATCTATAGGTAAATTTGGAGGACAAAATAAAATTCCACAGTTATCAGATAATCGTAAAATAGCAGATGTTTTACATAATTATCTACTTTAATTCCAAAAAAGTAAAAATGAAAATATTAGCAACAAACATAGGAGAGCGTAAAGAAGTAGATTGGAAAGGTAAAACGATTATCACTGGTATTTTTAAATTCCCTGTTGAGAATCCTATTTATTTAGATATTGAAGAAGTAAAAGGAGATGCTATTTGTAATAGGAAATATCATGGAGGAGTAGATCAGGCTGTTTATGGGTACTCTCAAAAACACTATGAATATTGGAAAGAGTTATATCCTGAATTGGAATGGGAGTATGGAATGTTTGGAGAAAACTTAACAATCGATGACTTAGATGAAACAAAGATTCATGTTGGAGATACATTTAAAGTAGGAGAGGCAATTTTAGAGGTAACCAAACCTAGAGAGCCGTGTATGAAGCTGGGAGTTCGTTTCAATACGATGAAAATTGTCAAACAGTTTTGGCAACAAAACTTTTCGGGTATTTATTTTAAGGTTGTAGAAACTGGTTTTGTGAGATCAGGGATCAGTTTACACAAATAAAATCATGTACTGATACTAAAACAATAGCTCAAGTTTATACAGAAAAGAGAACTAAAAGTAAGTCTTAATTATCTGACCAAACAGCTAATTCATTACCTGAAGGGTCAGTAAAATGAAATCTTCTACCACCAGGAAACGAAAAAGTATTTTTAACTATCTGACCTTTAAATTTAATAATTAAATCATGAACGCTTTCTAGGTTTTCATGATACAAGACAACTAACACCCCATTTTTCATAGTATTTTCAACTTTTTCGAAACCTCCCTCTATACCACTATTTGAAAAAGCAACATAATTTGGTCCATAATCGGTAAAAACCCATCCAAAAGTATTGCTGTAAAATGTTTTTATTTTTTCAAGATCAATAGCTGTAAATTCTATGTAGTTTATGTGATTGTTGGTGTTCATCTACTATGGTTTTAATCAATGTAATTTCAGTTAAAGATAGAACTAAAAACTAAAGGTTATACATTATTTTTCTCTTTTTCAGTAAGTATTCTTTTTCTAATGTATTATTTACATTTTTTAAAGAAATATCAACATATTTTATAGCTTCTTTAATTTTTCCAGTTAGATAAAACAACTCGGCTTTGGCTCCAAAATATAAATAAGAGCGTTGCCCTAAATCTAGAGGAGTAATTTTATCAAAATAGTAATTAGCTTTAATATAGTTTTTACTTTGTAAACACACTACAGCCATACTTAATAAATGTGAAGTTGTTGGTTGTAGTTTATATAAGTGTTGATACCATTGTAATATTTTATTCCAATTTGTTAGCTCAAAGTTAGGAGCTTTAATATGTTCGGCTATTATAGCAGCTTCATAATGATAACAAGAAAATTCATCGTTTTCTACAGCTTTATTCATCATTGTATTTCCTAATTGTATTAAAGGAAAAGACCATTTGTTTCTATCTTGAGTTTTTAAATCGAGTAATTCGTTTTCAGTATTTATTTTTGCATCTAAGCGAGCGGCATGAAAACACATTAAAGCAAACAATGCATAACTAGCAGAGATATTTGTGTGCTTATTTTTTAATAACATTTTACATAAACGCATAGCTTCACCGCACAATTCTTTTTGGATTAAAATTTCTTTTTTATTAGAATGAAATCCTTCATTAAAGATGAGGTATAAAATTTCTAAAACACTTTCAATTCTAATAGGTAATTGATTTCCAGTTGGTATTTTGAATTGTAAATTTGTTTTCTGAATGTTTTGTTTAGCCCTTAGTAATCTTTTTTTTATGGTTTCTTCTTTAGTCAATAAAGCAGAAGCTATTTCTTTTATGCTAAAACCAGAAATGGTTTTTAAGGCAAAGGAAATTCTATCTTTTGCATTTAAATTTGGATGACAAGCAGTGAAAATCATTCGTAATTGAGCATCTTCAATTTCAGTATCTAAAAAAAGGTCATTGATGGAAATAGCTTCAATACCATTTTTAATTTCCGGGATATATTTCTTTTCAGCTTTTAATTTTCTAAATAAATCTAAAACTCTATTTTTTGCAGCATGAGTTAACCATGCTTCAGGATTATCAGGTTGCTGATTACGCCAACTTGTACTTGTTTTTAAAAAAGTATCCTGAACAGCATCTTCTATGATTTCAAGATTAGATAATCCAAAAATTCGAGTTAAAACAGCAACCATCTTCCCGCTATGATGGCGGAAAAGATGGTCTATGAGTTTAGAATCCATTAACTGTCAAATACCATAATTTCACGAATTTCTACCGTGTTTCCTAGGTCGTAATCAGGGAAATCTTGCGCAATTTCTTGTACTGAATCAAAATCACTAGCTTCAACTAAATAATAGCCCCCTACAATTTCTTTAACTTCGGCTGAAGTTAAATCTGTAACTGTTCTATTTTGTCCAACAATACGTCTTATTTGTGATGTTAAAGCTTCTCCACCACTTAAGATACCAGCCTTTTCCATTTTCTCACTCCATGCAAACCATTTTTCCATGCGATTTTGTATTTCTTCTGGAGAAAGTCCAAGATCAGTGTATTCAGTTCCAACAAAAAGCATCATAAATTTTTTCATCATTTAAAGTTTTGTATTAGTAAGACGTTTTCCAAAAATAAAAAAGGACACTTTTTTTAATTTTATTTCAAAATTAAATTATGAATACTAATTTAACTAAATAATTTTAATGTGGTTTGGCGTAAAAATCTTTTAAAGAGTTTGTATAGATACAATAATTGATTTTAGAATTCCAAAAATCAATTCTCCTTGGATTAGGAGCTTCAGTTGGTACTAGCATTAGGGTTGTTTTATCATTTATTTTCTGTTGGTTAATGTCAGTTCCAATTAAGTTTCGATGATCTAAGCTAGTATCTAAATAGTATAAATAATCAAAAACAAACTCAGTATATGATCTCTTTGATACTTTTTTTAAGCTAGTTAGCTCTAGGCTTTCATAGTTATTAGTTAATGCATTTTGAAACTCAACAGCATTTAAAGGAGTATTATTTAAAGTAGGCATTACATTGAACTGACCATCTACAAATGCCCATTTTTGTATATCATTAATAAAAACCTCAGTAGCTACATGTCCGGGAGAAGATTTTCTTGTTTCTACATCTTTAGTTTTTAAATAAATAGTTCTAGCCTTAAAACCTGCATTTTCTAATTGGGCTTTTAGCACAATTGCATAGGCAAAGCAAGGAAATCTACCTCCAGCTTTAGCTTCATCTAAAATAGTAATTGGGTCTGATTTACTTGGTGAGTTATTTCCGCTATGTTTCCATCTAGCATTTGTCCAATCTAAAATTTTCACGATTTTTTCAGTGTCGTTAGATTTTTGATCGATTAAGTTTTGGATAGGGTATTTTGAAGCAAGTTTTGTTAGATATTTATTTTCTTTGTTATTTTCATACAAAATAAAGAGACTGTCATTTTTAGAAGTAATGTTATGTTTTATTTTTTCCCTCGAAAAAGAAGTCCCTTTAATTATTGTATGTGCATATATAGAATCATTTAAATGTACATAAAAATCATACGATTTTCCTTCAAAAACATCAAAAGAAATGCTATCCATATCTGTTTTGAAAACGAATTTTTCAGGATTGGAAAGGCATTGGATTTTCAAAGTATCATGCTTTACTTGTGGAGCAATAGACCATCTTCCGTTATACCAGTTTTCTGCAATTTTAAAGCTAGTATTTACAGTTGATGCATTTATTACTGGATGATTGTTGCGTGTTTTTGATTCTTTACAAGAAATAAATAAGCCTGTTAAAATAAGTACTAAAAATAGTTTTTTCATAGTTATATGTTGTGTTTATTTTATAGACTATAAATGTACTTATAAGGTTGTCTTATTTAAATTTTTCTTAAAAGAATATCGCCACTAACAGTTTTTAATTTTAAACTAGCGGTACCATTTTTTATAGTTCCTTTAATTTTATTTTGAAATGACCTCTTATTTTTTTGAGTAAAGTCAATATCTAAATCTGAATATACAGTACCCGTTAATGTTCTTGCTTCAAAAGTAGCATCAACTACAGCAACATCAATATCACCACTAACAGTTTTTAAATACATGTTTTCTGAGTGTTTTTTTATATCAATATTACCACTAACTAAATCTAGCGTTAATTTCCCTTGATATGAAGAAACGGCTACATCACCGGAAATACTTTTAACTTTTAAAGTCATTTTTTTAGGTACATAAATAACATAATTAATAACTATATTATTATGGTTAGAACAAAAATTGTAACTGTTACAACCTTTACCACTGTGAGTTATTGTAACTCCTTTTTTATGTTTTTTAAATAAGTTACCAAAATCAGAATTTACATTATAAATAGCTCTCGTTTTTTTAGTTTCAAATTTAAAGTAATCATTGTCTTTATTGTCATTTATATTAACGTTAGCAACTACTGAGATTTCATTTTTACTCCAATTTTGAACTTCTATAGTGTTAGCAAATTTGGTATTTACATACACTTCTTCAATAGAGTTAGAATTTTGTTTTGTTTCTACTTTTTTTTGAGCGGTTAGGGTACTAAAAGGCAATAGTAGCCCTATGAATAAGAATAAACTTTTCATTTTTTTATATTTTAAATTATGTGTGAATTAGTAATTTAAGAGATTATTTTTTTCTAAGATAAATATCTCCCATTGACGATATTAATTTAATTTGTACCCCGCCATTATTAATAGTACTTATAATTCTTTTACTTCCACTTACATTTTTTAGCCCTTCTTTTGTAGGAATGTTAACATCAAAGTTCGTATAAACTGTTTTGTTCGTTTTTATTTCTAAGTCAGCTTTTGTAGAAGCGGGAATAGCAATGTCAATTTCACCAACAGATGAACTAATGCTAATAGGAGATGACTGATTTACTTTACTAAAATCTATTGTAATAGCTCCTACACTTGAGTGAGCAGTAATAGGACCAGTAACATTTTTCATGTTAATCTCACCACAATTCGAATCAGCTTCAATTTCAGAAGAAAAGCCTTCAATGTCAATGCTGCCTAAGTTACCTGAATCTACAAAAACATTAATATTCTTTGGAAGTTCAAACTGTATTCCGTTGCGTTGGAAACGAGATTTTAAATCTTTAACAATTAACGTATTTCCTTCTTTTGTTATAGAAAAACCAAATCCATTAGTATTGTCTTTACCTCCGGGATAAATTGCGGTTAATCCTTTTCTTTTTTCTTCTTTTTTCTTTTGATTATTTTGGTTGTTCGAGTGACGAGGATAAATAATTCTTTCATGTCGATTTTCAGAGTGTTTTTCGTAGTTTTTTACCAGTAATGAATTTGTATTGGTTGCTACAACTTTAATTTTAGTATTAGATAAGATACGTACTTTTTTTATTCCCTGTAAAGAATGTTTGTGCTCTTTACTTTGTGAAAAAACGCTACTTCCAATAAATGCTAATAATATGACTAATTTTTTCATGATGTTTTATAATTTTAATTACAATAAACTTGGTATGTTGTATTGTAGTTCTTGTTTAACGTAGTTGGGTGTTTCCTTGTTTTCTAATAATTTTTTCATTGGTTCGAGCGCTCTTTTTTCTTGTATTTTAGCTAAAATTTGAATTAATTCAATTTGAATAATGGCTTCTTTTTCTGTTTGCAATGCTTTTATTAAAGCTGTTTTTACAAGTTCTAACGATGAAAATTTTGAAAGTGCTTCTGCTGCAGCTAATCGCACATTAACATTTTTATCATAGAATAACTTATCAACTATGGCTTCAATTATTTCTGTATTATTTTTTGAAAACTTTTTTGAATTATTTACTCCTAAAATTCGTTTACTAGCTGATTGATTATCTAATAAAGCAAAAAACTGTTGCTGTTGTTGTGTTTTTTGTTTACTAGCAGTTGCTGTTTTTTGTTGATTAGATTGCCTGCCAATTAAAAAAGCACTTAAAACAATTAAAATACTTGCCGCAATTTTTAGATACGATTTCCAATCTGATTTGCTGTTTATCGAGATAACTTTAGCTTCTGATTTTTTTATCTCTTTAGCTAAAAAATCTTCAAAGTTTAATTTTAATGATTCACTTGGTTGTTCTAATTCATCATTGGATATAACCGAAATAATATCTTCTATTTGTTTTAATTCCTTTGCACAATTATCACAAGTTTTTATGTGATTTTCTACTATTAATCGCTCTTCTTTTAAGAGTTTATTGTCTATGTAATCAATAAGTTGGTTTTGTATGTCGTTACACTTCATAATGTTTTTTTTTTATCAACCTTCTATAGTTTGAAAATACATGTTTTTTAATTTCTTTAAAGCCCTATGTGTTTTGACTTTTACAGCACCAGCTGAACTTCCTAAAATTTCTGCAATTTGTTCGTAGTTTATTCCCTGATACCTATGCATTATTATTAATTCTCTATCAGAAACATTTAATTTTTGTAATGATTTTTGTAAATGTTCTATTTCTTCCTTGTTTTCGTAAGTTCCTATTTCTTCATCTGAACTTATTAAATCATCATTAATAATATTGGCTCTTTCTTTTTTGTTTTTTTGATAATGAGTTGTAAAAATATTTCTTGCAATTGTAAATATCCAAGAAGCAAAATTCCCACTTTTATAGGATGATTTATATTTTAATATTTTTACAAACACTTCTTGCGTTAAATCCTCACTTATTGTTTTATTACCTAACATTTTTTTGAAAAAATTAAAGATTCGAAGATGATATCTATCAAAAATTATAGATAATTTTTCCAGATCTCCATTGGCAACTAATAACATAAGTTCTTCGTCTGTTAAGTTTTTCAATGTGTTAGTTTTTGTTAGTTTCTATCTTTAAAACCATCAATTTACAAAAAGGTTACATTAAGGATGAAAAAAAATAAAAAAAACTCACCATTAGGTGAGTTTTTAATTATTGAGATGTTTTTTAATTACTTAGAAGTATCGCAACTTTCACAATATGCTTTACGTAGGTACTTGTCTTCTAGTAGCTGAAAAGTAACGCCACCTTCTAATGAAGGATTGAAAAGTTTGCAAAAACGCTCTTTATTCATGTTAATAGCATTTAGCATGATTGTTCTATATTCAGTCGTTTCAGTATATACTGTATTTATTATCGTTAAGTTTAAATAATAAAAAAGTAAATCTTCGTCTATGGTAATACTTCTAGCTTTTTTATCTAGTAGTTCAATAGCACTATCTATATTGGCATAATGAGATAGAAACTGTGCTAAACTTAAGTAGTCATAGTTTGAAAGAGGAAATTTTTTATAGTTGTTTAAAATATAGGTTACAGAAACATCTTTTTTGGCATAGTTTCCTTTTCTCATTTCTTTTTCTGCTTTTACTATATGAAAGTTTACAAGCATTCGGTTTATTAATTTTTGATTAACACCATATTTTTTTAAGTTGAAAATTTTCTTTTTAAAATTATTTTCATCTAATGATTTTGCATTGTTTCTCCAAATAATAAACTTTAAAACAGCTAAATTGTATTTTATTCTTTTGTTTTTTGGTGCTATTTTTTCTAATTGTTCTAATTCATTAGTAACAATTAATGTTTGACTAATATTGTTTAAATACTTAACCATACTATTTTTGGTAAGTAGGGTGATGTATTTTTTTTGCCTAGGAATTTCCATGTTGGTTAAAACTTCTGGAGAATATTTTTCAGCTAACTTTCCTATAATCGTATTTTGAATGTTTATTGCTTGTTGTATATCGTTATTAACAATGTTTTCATTAAAAAGCGTTACCAGTTTGGTGATTGGCATGTCTTTATATTTATCAATTTTATCGAGTTCTAA
This sequence comes from Tenacibaculum sp. nBUS_03, assembly GCF_051201695.1. GTDB lineage: Bacteria > Bacteroidota > Bacteroidia > Flavobacteriales > Flavobacteriaceae > Polaribacter. Next base: position 3,124,544 of record NZ_CP179214.1, read on the forward strand.
AGTAAGTACCGCTTTTCGATGATTTTTTAAATACGGTTCTAAATCAGTAGCTACTTTACCTACTAATTTCTTTTTTATTTCTTTTTTTGGTAGATCCGTAAAATCAGTATATTTTGTTTCTTCAATGTCATTCAAAAACTCTACCCAGTTTTCTGAGGTTTTAACTTCTGTTTGGATATGAGGTTTTTGAAATGACTGTAGTGCTTTTGCAATACTACTAGCACGTTGATTTTGTAGTTCGGTATTTCTTTTTAAACTTCCTTCAACTGATGCATAGGCTCTAATATTAATTTTTTTGATATTAAAATCTGTTAGCTGTAAAGAGTCATATAAAGGTTTAATATCTTCAGGTAAATAGGTGGCTTTATTTTTTTTGAAAGGGATAGTGAATTTTAGCGTTTTGTATTTTTTTACAAATTTATCTTTTACTGTAGTTATATTTTTTGTTTTGTACGCTAATGAGTCTAAATATACTCCCATATCTAGTAAATCCCATGGGTATGATTGCAAATTGTATATATAATAATATTCACACAATGTTCTATTTGATAAAAACAAAATATTAAATTCTAATTCATCTTTTGCAAGTGGTTTGGGTATTTGTCCTACATATACTCTATACCTTTTTTGATAGGGCTTTAAACTTCTTCGTAACTGTTTTGCATATACAGGTTTTAATAAAAGACCTCTTACTTGTTGTGGCTTTACATCTTCATTACATTCATATCTTGTTTTTGGTACAATATCTACAGCTATACCATCACCACTTTGTTTAAAAAGCTGAGTAAACCACTTTTTGTTATTTATTTCAAAAAAAAGTTTAGTGCCTTCTCTTTTAATGCCAAACTTTATTTCTTTAGGTTTTTGCCTAAACATTTTTGAAAAGTATTGACACTGTTGATTTCTTTCACTTTGAGTGGTTTGTATTTTTATACCATGTTGGTTTTGACCAAAACATAGACTGTTTAAAAATAGCGTAATTAGTAAAATGTAGTTTTTCATAGTTTATTTTAGTAAGTACAGCCTTCTTTTAAACAGGCTGTACTTGTTTTTTATTTTAAATGTTAGTTAGTAGAAGTTATTCTTTTTTTTATACTTTCTAATAGCTTTTTATCTTGCTTTTTTAAATTATACTCTTTGAGTTCATAAAAATTATATAAACTCGGAGAATCTTTGTCGTATGATTTTATTTCTAAAATTAAACCAGTTAAATCAATGTTGTTCTTTAAATCAAGAATTTCATAATTATTAAAAGGAATTTTTATTTTGTCATTAACATAAACTTCATTAACATCTATAAGCTCACCTAAAGAAGATTGTTTTATTTCAGTGATAACTATTTTATAGGCTTCAATACCATTGATTGTTTTTTTATCATTTCTGTCTATTTCAATTGTATGTTTTATGTTCCATTTCTTTTTTAAATCTTCAGTGATTTCAAAAAACCTTTTGTATTCTTTATTATTTCTATAAAAGAGCGTGTGTTTTTTTTGTTTTTCAGGAATAAATAAAATTTTAGTATCAACAGTTTTTATTAATACAGTATCAGGATAGATATTGAGCTCTACATTAAATGAAAGACTTTTGATGCTTTTAGATGCTTCAAAAACCCCTTTTGTAATTAAACTATCTTCTTTGTTTTCGTTTTGAGCATGTAATTCGGTTATCGCAGGATTATCTTTTTTTAAAGTTAAAGAATACTGTAAATATCCATCTGTTATATTTTGAGTAAAAGCTGTTACACTCAATAAAAATAGGATTATTAAAAATGTTTTTTTTATCATTTTTACTTAAGTTATGATTGTTTTGGGGTTATTCTTTCACTCTCCATGTTTTATCTCCCCAGTTTTTATATAGTTGATAAAATTTAACACCATCTAAATATTCTTCAGGCTGCATAACTTCTTTAAGTGCACTAACAAAATTAAATATATTATCTGCAATTTTTGTATGAGTATTTGGATATCCATCAGGATCATAATAATAAATGAAATCTTTTTTGTCTCCTTTTAATCCTAGTAAAATACCTCCAATAGCACAATGACCAATAGTTAGGTAATCAATATCATCTTTATCTTCTATTTCTTTTGAAAATAATATTGAGTCTTCAATGGAGTTAAAACCTGAAAAATCAATTTCAGGTTTTAAAGAAAAAGTAAAATAACTAAGATACCTTTTATCTTTAAAAGTAGGATGATAAAACATTTCATATGAAATACCATTCTCTCCAACTAAAAAGTTATTGATAAATATTTTGTATGAAGGAGGGAAACAGATATTATTTTTTTTCTCTAAACAGTAAATGTTATTGAATTCTTTTTCTTCTTTTACTTTTAATAATTCAAATGATTTTCTCATAAATTTATATTTATGTTTTCCGCATTATAAATTTACAAGTTATTTTTTTCAAAAGTACATATAAATAAGTAAGTAAAAGTAAGTCAGTGGCTTACTTTTGGTAAGCCATTGACATACTTATTAAATAGTTTTTTAAAATTTACTACAAGCAAAAGAAGAATTCTTAATTGTAGAGAATAGTGTTTAATACAACAGGTATTTATTGAAAAAGTAGACTGTTTTTGTTGTTTAAATATTTACAGCTAAATTTTATTTTAAAGATTATAACAAAAAACTATTACCAGCACTATCTTAAATTTTCTTACATTTGTTAAGAGCGATTTGCTATATCGTGTTACCCCCAATTTAAAACCTTTTTATATTTTATCATGATAATAAACAGAGTTAAGAAATTTATTGATTTTAAAGGTATTAGTATTAGTGATTTTGAAAGTGCTATTGGTATAGGGGATGGTGTTTTAAGTGATGCTATTAATAATGGCACAGAAATAAATTCTAAGTGGCTTGTTGCTATTTCTGCTAATTACCCTGATTTAAATTTTAATTGGTTAATTACAGGAAATGATATGATGTTGAATACAGGGGGTGATTACTTGTTTGGTTTAGAAGGGGTTAGTAATGAAGATGTATTGGATTATATCTTAATTAATGCTGATAGTTTTAGAGAAGAAACTAAAATTGATGCTGTAGTTACAATATTATCTAACTTTCAACAACAAAGAGAGTTGAATAAAATGTATGCTAAAATAGAAAGTTATGAAAAGTTATTAGAGCAAAAACTCAAAAATGGATACTAGAAACCTCATAAAAAAAGAGATTTGTTTTTGTTTAAAAATGTACTCATTTTTTTGTCTAATTTATCGTTAATTTCATTTGTTTTATTTTCTTCTTCAATAACTTTTTTAGCTATTTCAATAATAGTTTTCTTTTTAATGTTTCTTCGTTGTTCTTTAGTCGTATAGGTCCTTTTTTTTAAGATCCTACGTATTATATTTCTCAGCAGCTTCATGCTCATACTAAACTCCTTTTAGTGTTGTTACTATATCATCATCAAATGCATTGGTGTTTTCTTTAACACTGTCAGCAGAAAGCATTGCTTTATCGTTTCTTTCAGAGTAAAGTGCTTTCAAAGCTACTCTAGGATAATGAACTGTTTTTATTCTGTCAATTAATGAAAGTTGTTTTAATATTAAATCATCTTTATAGGTGTAGTTTTTCACTAAAAAGTATGTGAAACAACTTGAAAGTATTCCTGCTATTAATAGAATTGCTATATAACTATTTTTATTGAAATCTTGTTGGGTAAGAAACACTAAGTGTATTAACCAAAAAAAAGAGACTGCTATACCAGTGAGTGATATAAATTGAAATTTAAAAGTGCTACCGTTTACAATATCATGATACAATGATTTGCAACTAAAAAAGAGTAAGGCTATAACTAACCCAAATACAAAAAGCCAAAACCGAAAACTTGTTCTCCCTCTAAAAGAGTGTTCCTCTATTAGCTCTTTTTTCCTTTTAGTATATGTTTTTAATTTATTTTGAGATAGTTTCCAATATTTTTTCTTAGCTTTTTTATACTGTGCTATTGTCAGGGTGATGCCTAGTTCATTCAATAAAGAATCTTGAAGATAACTTCTTTCTTTTATAATTTTTGTGTATCCCTTTTTATGCTCTAAGAAATTTTCTGAATATCTTTTGAAAGGAATATGAAATAAAGACATAGCAACTATACAAAACGCTACTATGCCTAGTATAATCCCTTTTATGTTACTCTTCTTCACCAGTTTCCTCTTCTTCGGGTTCAGGTACTCCATCGTCCCCTGGTTCAATGAGTTGGATATTGTTTTGTCTTTCATTTTGTTCAATTTCCTCTAAAGAATTATCTGTACAACTAGTTAATACTACCATACAAAATACTACTGCTAAAATTGTTCTTAAGTTTTTCATTTTACACTATTTTAAAGTTAATACAAGTGTAAATATAGTAGTAAATGATTGTTTAAAATAAATGTTTTGTATTGATTATTAGTCTTTTATAGCAAATAATGCTTTTTCAAAATTACAGTGTTTTTTAAAAACAAGCAATACCCAATACCCCTAGTGTAAGTCTAAGGGTTTTCCCGTAGTTGTATTTTAAAAAATAGTTTATAAAAGTGAGAAATTACCTGTAAATATTCTGTAAAAACTTGTTAATTAAAGGAGTGTATGAATTAGTTTTAAAATACATTTTAAAATATCTAATTTGTAAAGTGAAAAGCTACTAAAATTTCAAAAGCTAAGAATTCTAGTTTTTACTTCATAACCAAAAAAACTAACAATAATGAAGCTATTGTTAGTTTTTTGGATAGGTTGTTTTAATAAGGTTTTTAACGGTTGCTTTTAGTTTCAATTTCTAAAACTTTTTGTAGCATTTTATCGTTTTGTTGATTAAGTTTATACAAGCCTTCGTCATTATATAGGTTTCTTGCAATAAGAATTTTCAAGTTTTGTTCTAATTGTTTTTTGGTTCTTTCAGAAAGCTTATACTTCTTTAGTTTGTCTAAAAAAGTAGTAGATACTGTTTTGTTTTTATCAAAATTCTTAATGAAGTTATTTATTGATAATTTTGATAATTTTTTGCGGTTTTCATCAACATATTCAAAGGCAAAGTTATTTAACGGACTGAAAAAAATTGTAGGTAAATAGGCTGTAGTATCAACCGCTACAAATATATCTGGAATAATCCCTCCACCTCCATAAACGATTTTACCTTTTGGGGTTTTAAATTGTAAGCTATCAATAGTTTTTATACTATCTTTATCAAACAATTCTCCATTTGTATATCTATTTTGAATATCGCTTCTGTAATCTGTTGATTTTTTATCGTTTTTGTAAGGTTTTTGAATAGAGCGACCAGTAGGGGTGTAGTAACGAGCTGTTGTTAGCCGAACTGCTGAACCATCTCCTAAATCCATTTCTTGTTGAACTAACCCTTTACCAAATGATCTACGACCAATAATTATACCTTTATCGTTGTCTTGTAAAGCACCAGCTACAATTTCAGAGGCTGAAGCAGAGTTTTCATCTATTAAAACATATAAGCTGCCATTTTCAAAATCTCCTTTTTCAGTAGCAAAAGATTTATTAATATCTCCTTTATTATTTTTGGTGTACACCATGAGTTTATCTTCTTCTAAAAATTCATCTATAATTTTATTAGCGATGTCAATAAACCCTCCACCATTACCACGTAAATCTAAAACTAAGCTGGTCATTCCTTCGTTTAATAATTTTTTTAAAGAAAGCTTAAATTCTTTATAGGTATTACGAGCAAAACGGTCTAGTTTGATATAACCAATGGTTTCATTAACCATATAAGCTACATCAACACTTTTAATGTTTACTTTACCACGTGTAATAATAGTATTAAAAATACTGTCATTAGTTTTTCTGTAAATTTGTAAATCAACATTAGTATTTGGTTTCCCTTTTAGTTTTTTTAGTATTTGTGCAGATTTTAATTTTTTACCATATAAAGTGTCATTATTAGCTAATAAAATTCTATCACCAGCTTTAATACCTTTTTTTATACTAGGCCCTCCTTTTATAGGTTCAATAACAGTTATAGTGTCTTCGTCCATTCTAAATTGAACACCAATTCCCACAAAATTACCTTGCATATTTTCGGTAACCAATTGCAAATTTTCTTTAGGAATGTACACTGAGTGAGGATCTAATTTTCCAAGCATTTCTGCAATGGCACCGTCTAATAGTTTATCAGTATTTACATTGTCAACATAATCACTTTGAATGTAATCAATCAGTCTTTTGATTTTACGTTCATTCGATGAATTTTTTCCAATGATGCTTGAGTTTCCTTTACTGAAAAATGTCCCGATAAGAATACCGAAAACAACAGCTATAGAAAAATAAATAGGTAAGTTATTTTTATTCATTTGGTAAATGTGTCAGTTCTACTCCTGCTTTTTCTAAAAAATCTAATCCAGAACGATCTTTATAAGCATCGGCATAAACAACTCGTTTAATGCCAGCTTGGTGTATAAGTTTACTACATTGTTGGCAAGGAGATAATGTAATATATAAAGTAGCATTAAGGCATGATTGCGTTGAGGCCGCAACTTTTAAAATAGCATTGGCTTCAGCATGTAAAACATACCATTTAGTATAGCCTTCATCATCCTCACAATAGTTTTCAAAACCAGAAGGAGTACCATTATAACCATCAGAAATAATCATTCGGTCTTTAACAATAAGAGCACCTACTTTTTTTCTTTTACAATGAGATAATTGTCCCCATTCATGTGCCATCTTTAAGTAAGCGATGTCGTATTTACGTTGTTTTTTATTCAAGATCTAAAAATTTAGATAAAAGGCTAATTTAGTTAGAATTATAATTTAGTATTGTTAATTTTTACCAAAAAACACGATCAATCATCATTTGAAAAGCAAAACCAATAACTATAGAAGAAACAACAAGTATCCAGTCACGGCGGTTAACCCCTAATACACTTTGTGATAAAGATCCTATTAAGAGAATTCCTAAAACTATTATTACTTGAGCAACTTCAACTCCTAAAGCAAATTCTAATAAAGGAACTAATTTATCACTCGCTTTACCTATCATGATTTTAAAATAATTTGAAAAACCTAGCCCATGTATTAATCCAAAAAATAAGGCAAAGAATAAATTTTGATTTTCCTTTCCTACAGAAGCTTTTTTAGCGGTTAACACGTTCATTAAACCAGTAATGAATATTGTTAAGGGGATTAGGAATTCAACCAAGTCTGCTCGTACATTTATAATACCGTATGCAGAAAGGGCTAATGTAATAGAGTGACCAATAGTAAATAAAGTAATTAGCCATAAAACTTTTTTCCATTGTTTAAATTGATAAACAACAGCTAAAACAATTAGAAAAAGAATATGGTCATAGGCTTTTATGTCCAAAACATGAAATAAGCCCATTTTAAAATAAAAAATAAAATCGTTCATTTAACTATTAAATTTTAATTTGTCGGTTAATTTGTTGGTCTAATGAAATAAAAGTTTCAGTTCTTGATACTCCTTTTATTGTTTGAATATCTTTGTTTAGAAGATGCATTAAGTCCTCATTATTTTTACACATAATTTTTATAAAAACAGCATAGTTACCTGTGGTGTAATGGCTTTCTACAATTTCAGGTATTTCCTTTAATCTTTTAATAGCTGACGAGTATAGGCTGGAAGCATCTAAAAACACACCAACAAAAGCGGTAGTAGTATATCCTAAAGTTTTGGGGTTTAATACCATTTTATAGCCATCAATTAAATCTGAATCTTCTAATTTTCTTAATCTTTGATGAATAGCAGCACCAGAAATTCCAACTTCACGAGCAATACTTAAAACAGGAGTTCTAGCATCTTGAACTAGCCTTTTTATAATTATTTTATCTATACCATCAATTTTAAATTTCTTTGTCATGATTTGTAATGTGTAAGAGGTAAAATTATAAAAAAAACCACTCATTTGAGTGGTTTTTGTTTTTTTTATTGTTTAGTATAAAGAATATTTTCAACTAAAATTTAACAAAATTCATCATAAGCTGCAGCCAAATTTTGAGCTATGGCTTGTGCTGATCTACCTTCAATATGATGGCGTTCTAGTATATGAACTAACTGTCCATCTTTAAATAAAGCAATTGCTGGAGATGAAGGAGGAAAAGGAATCATATGCTCTCTAGCTTTGGCAGTTGATTCTTTTTCAACACCTGCAAAAACAGTTGTTAAATGTTTTGGGCTTTTATCTGCTCCTAAAGAAGCAATAGCACCAGGCCTTGCAGTACCTGCTGCACAACCACATACTGAGTTTACCATTACTAAAGTAGTTCCTTCTTTTGCTAAAGCATTATCAACATCTTCAGCGGTATACAAAGCATCAAAACCAGCGTTTATTAATTCATCACGCATAGGTTTTACCAATTCTTCTGGGTACATAAATAAAATTTTTTACAAAGATACCTTTTTTATGCAATTGAAACAAAAAATCAAAAATAGTAGTATTGTTTCCGCACAAATTGTTCTTAGTAATAAAAAGCTTTCAAGTTTAACTAAAGAGTGTTTATATTTGATTAAAAATATTTACATGGGGAAATTTGCGAAATGGTTAGGTGCAGGTGCTGGATTTACATTAGGAGGTGCCAATAGGGGCTATAATTGGTTTTGTAGTAGGAAGTTTTATTGACGGAGTTTCTGTCGATGATTTAAAAGAAGAAGAGCAAGAATATAGAGGACATCAACATAAACGAAACAAGAATGTTCAATCTGGAGATTTTGAAATTAGTTTATTAATTTTGGCTTCAATAGTAATTAAGTCTGACGGAAAAATTGACAAAAGGGAGTTGGATTATGTAAGACAATACTTTGTGAATTTGTATGGTAAGACCAGGGCTAATAGTGCATTTAGTTTATTTAATGGAATAGTAAAAAGAGAAATATCTACAAGGCAAGTTTGTTTACAAATCAGGCAATATATGTCACATTCATCTCGCTTACAATTGCTACATTTCTTATTTGGTATAGCAAATGCTGATGGTGCTATCCATGCTTTTGAAGAAGAGGCAATAAAAAAAATAGCTTATTATTTGTATATTAATGAACATGATTATGCTTCTATTAAGGCTATGTTTATTTCAGAATCTGAAAGTTCTTATAAGATTTTAGAAATACCTAAAAGTTCTTCTGATGCTGAAGTTAAAAAGGCTTATAGAAAGATGGTGAAAAAATACCATCCAGATAAATTAATAGGTTTGGGGGATGAACATGAAAAAATGGGAAAGCAAAAATTCCAGAAAGTTCAGAAAGCTTATGATGAAATAAAAAGACAAAGAGGAATGTGATTTGTTTGTTGAATTACAATTTTGTTAGAACAAGAGTAAGGAGTGACTGGGGTTATTTGTCCTTTTTTAATTTATTTTAGTTTTTTGGTAATATTTTTTATCAATTCTTTCTATAATACGTTATCTAAAATAAAAATGTTTTTTAGAAAACTTAGCAAATTTTTTCAGTACTTAAGTTTATGAAATAGCTTATTAAAATGTAATTTCATTATTAAGAAAATTGATTTCTCAATCTTCTTGTAAAGTTTGATTTTTTAAACTTATTTTTAATTTTTACTGCGTGAAAAAACACTGAAATTTTTCATGAAAAAACAAGTAGTTAAATAAATGTTAAAATTAATTACTTTTTTTTAGTAGATTTGTTTTCAGAGTTTAACAAGTGTGTTTGCCCGTGGGGGGTGGTATCTTTTTAATCTAATTTTTAAAATAAAAAATAAAATAAAGGCTTTGAAGCCCTGTTTTAAACAATTTCCTAAAAAGTACATTTCCTAGATATTAATTCTTTGAAGTCACTATTTTAAGGATGTTGTTGGTTAGTTTTATTTTAAAGGTAAGTTAAAATATGTGTATTTCTTATATCAGATGTTATAGTCATCTGGTCTATATCTTCCTACCTGTAATCGATATTTAAATTCTGCAAGTAAAATAATATTGAAATTCCTGAACAATTTCCTTTAAAAGTAGACAGATGAGATTATTATTACAAAACCAAAAAGTAAAAACTATTCGTGTTTTAGTAAATTTACTTATTTTTTTTCTATTAATTTTTAAGGCTCAAGCTCAATTGAGTGATTTGCATTATTTACCACCTTTAAAACAATATTCAAATAATAATGCTATTATACAACAACGATTTTATTTATCAACACCTGAAGCTGCAGGATTCGATGTTAAAGTGTATCAAGGTACAAATGGAACTGCTATTGCTACGTTGGTAGGTTTGTCAAATACAAATTCATTAACTTACAATGTTGCCAACGGTGATAATAATATAACATTGGTAACAAATGCGAATACTGGAAACATATTAACTACTAGTGGGCTTAGATTTGAGTCTACTGGAGGTAAAAAATTCTATGTAAATTATAGAGGGCGACATACTTCTCAAGCCGCTTCCCTAACTTCTAAAGGAAGAAGTGCATTTGGAACTCAATTTAAATGGGGAGGTATACCATTAAGATCAACAAATACAGCTTCTCAATCTGCTACTTTAGGAATAATGGCTACAGAAGCAAATACAGATATAACTATTTCAGGTTACGACACTAACTGTGTTTTTAGGCAAGGGTCGAATGCTGCTGGAATAACAACTAATACAATTACTATAAATTTAGATGCAGGTGAATCATATGTATTAGAGGCTTTATTAGGTCAAGCTGCAGCAAATGAAGATGGTTGGTTAGGAGCGAATATCACATCTACTAAAGACATTGTAGTGAGTAATGGAGGTCTTTTAAATATGATAAATGCAGGTTCTGCATCAAGAGATGCTGGAATTGATCAGGCTGTCCCAGAAGATATTTTAGGGAATGAGTATGTATTTGTTAGAGGAAATGGTGTTGATGCTATGGAAAGACCAATAATTATTGCTATTCAAGATAATACAGAAGTTTTTGTTAATGGATCAACAACACCAATTGCAACATTAAATAATGGAGATTATTTTGATATTCCAGGGTCAAATTATTCATCTTCTTCGGCTGGAGGTAATATGTATGTTACCACTTCTAATAGGGCCTATGCTTACCAAGCCTTGGCTGGTTCTTCTTCAGAGGCAACTGGTGGGTTAAATTTTATTGCACCGGTTAATTGTTTAATGCCAACAATTTTGGATAATATTCCAGATATACGAAATGTAGCAGGTTTAAATTTTTCAGGAGGTATAACTATAATAGCTTCAACAAGTACTTTAGATGCAAATATTTCGGTAACCGATGGTTCAGGGCCCGTTACTTTGCCAGCATCAAGTTCTGTTGCAGGAAGTTCAGATTGGAAAACTTTCTTTGTATCAGGATTAACAGGAAATGTATCTGTAAATTCAACAGGGCCAATTTCTGTAGGTTTTCTAGGAGCTAGTGGAAGTGCAGGGATTGCAGGTTATTTTTCTGGTTTTGATACTGCACCAGTTGTTGACGTTCAAATAACTGGAGGAGGATGTTTGCCTAGTGGAACTGTTGAGGAAGTAACTGGTACATTTGATGGGTATCAATGGTATATGGATGGAGTTGCGATTCCAGGAGCAACATCATCATCATACACGCCACCTTCGTATGTAACCTTCGCTGAATTGTATGTAGAAGTAACTCTAGGAACTTGTACTTTTCCTTCAGATCCTATCACTGTATATGACTGTAGCTCAGATATTGTTCTAACTAAAACAGCTGATGCTACAACTTATGATATTGGTGATACTGTTAGTTATACCATTACAGCTGAAAGTAAAGGAGTTGATCCGGTAACGAATTTAGTAATTACTGATGTTCTTCCTAACGGGTTAACACTGGTCAGTGGAACACCAAGTGCTGGTTCTTGGTCATCACCAAATTGGACAATAGGAACGATAAATTCAGGAGAAAAACATACGTTAACAATAACAGCAACAGTAAATAATGATATTAGAGAACATTATTTGATTAATACGATTACAAATACACAAGATCAGGTTGATTCGAACAATACTGTTGATGACCCTACAGAAACTATACTCATTGACTTTGATGGAGATAGTTTGGCAGGTATTGATGATCTTGATTCTGATAATGATGGAATTTTAGACATAAATGAAGGAGTTTGTAAAGGGACTTCCTCAAATCCATTTACAAGCTTAGGAGCAGCAAGAAGTGTTGCAGTAGCTGGGATATATCATTTTGATTTAAATGGACAAACTTTTTCAACCTATGTAAATAAAGATGGGTATGTTCAAGTGGCTATAGATTATGGTAATGGTTCGGGGAATTTACCTCAATCAACAAGTTTAACAAATAGTACACGAGGACTATTAAATAATACATCATTAGCGGAATTAACCGATGCTAATGAAATACGACTATCTTCTTCAACAGGTGAAATTGATATAACTAGTTCTAATGCAACTTTATTGACACGATTGGTGGCAGGGCAAACTTTACACACTGGTCTTGGTGATAATACACTACACGATGATTGGACAGGTACTCAAGAAGAGTATTTAAAGGAAAACGCTACTTGTACAACAACTGCAGGAACTTCTTTAGCGGCAAATATTTTTCACCCTTGTGGAAATACGTTTACTGTGCACTGGATTCCTTCTTCAGGTTCAGTTCAACTTCGAAATGACCTAGGTAATATAGGAGCTTCTGAATCTTTAACATTGTGGGTAAGAGCAGGAGATACAAGTTGTTCAACCGATACTGATAGTGACCAAAAACCTGATTATTTAGACACTGATTCAGATAACGATGGTTGTTATGATGCCCTGGAAGCATCTGGTGCATATAATTATACACAGTTATCTTCAGGAGCTCTTACTGGTGGAGTAGATGCAGATGGAATACCTACAATTACTTCAGGAGGACAAGCAACAACTGTAGCGGTTATTGATAGTTCTGATAGCACTGCGTGTTGTGCTGTTTCAGTCTCAGGTTTTGCGGACGTTGATTCAGATGGTATCGCTGATTCTTGTGATTTGGACAACGATAATGATGGAATATTAGATTCTGTAGAAAACGATCGATCGTGTATTATAACAGATGTAGGTAGTAATAGTGGAGGTACTTCAGGTTTCTACCTAAATGATTTGGGAGAAATAGTCAATTACACAGCTACTTCTCCTTCACCAATTTTCTCGGGAAATTCATGTGTTGCAGGTGGTACAAGGCCAAACTGTGCTGGGGAGGATTATTCTTCAGTCACAGGATCTACAAATGTTAATGTAGGTAGAACTTTTACAGTGACTTTTGATAGAATAGTGAATGACGTGACTTTTATCTTAGGTTGCATGGAAGCTGGTAGAAGTGGTGACTTTGTTACAAATACTTCAGGTAGCCAGTCTATTACTTCTAATTGTCCGACAGAAACAACTATTATTAATAATAGCTCAGTAAGTTCATCTGTTACGCATAATTCGTTTTTTACTGTAGAGCTAACAGTTGCTTCAATAGTAGGGTTCACTGAGGTAACTTACACTACTACATCTACTAATGGTGGAACTGTAAATATGAAAATTTGCCCTGCACTAGATACCGATGGAGATGGTACACCTGACCATTTAGACACAGATAGTGATGATGATGGTTGTTACGATGCCTTAGAAGGTGCTGGAAGTTATGTACACACTCAATTATCTTCTGGAGCTTTTACTGGAGGAGTTGATAGTAACGGAGTTCCTTCTACCGTTTCAGGTGGCCAAGCAACTACATCTGGGGTAACAGATAGTAGCGATAATTCAGCATGTTGTCAAGTATCAGTTTCAGGGTTTGCGGATGTTGATTCTGACGGAATAGCTAATTCTTGTGATTTAGATAATGATAATGATGGTATTTTAGATATTAATGAAAGAGCTTGTTATGCCTTTTCTGATAATTTTGGAACTGGAACAGGTAGTCCAGCTACTAGCCACCCAAATGTTCCTGCTGCAAATGTAGCAAACGTCAGAGTGGGAACTAATGCTGATTTTGCAGGACAATCTTGGTACCAGCCAAATTCAGGATTGGATGCAAGTGGAGAAAGTGAAGGAAGGTATTTAGCATTAGATAATCCTGTAGGAGTAGCACCAGTTTTAGTTTATCAAGAAAGTATAACAGTTCAGGCTAATGAAGAGTATTCCTATAGTTTATTTGCTTTAGCAGCTAAAGAAGCAAATGGTCAGCCTGCTAGTGCTTATCCTAATGTTAGGATGCAAATTAAGGATGGGAGTGGAACTGTTTTACAAACAATTGATACAGGAACATTAACATTAGATTGGCAACGATTTGAGTTTTTATTTACATCTACTACTACAAATGTAACGGTAGAAATATACAATAATAATGCCGATGCCCCTTACAATACTTTATTGATAGATGAAATATCGATTTCGTTAATTTCATGTGATACAGATGGTGACGGAACTCCTGATTATTTAGATTTAGATAGTGATAATGATGGTTGTTATGATGCATTAGAAGCTGCGGGATCGTATACTCATACACAATTATCTTCTGGAGTGTTTACAGGAGGTGTAGATGCTAATGGTGTTCCTTTAACAACATCAGGAGGACAAGGGACTGCAGCTGCTGTAACAGATAGCTCTGATAGCACTGCATGTTGCGATGTTTCGGTTTCTGGTTTTACCGATGTTGATTCCGATGGTGTTGCTGATGCTTGTGATTTAGATAATGATAATGATGGAATATTAGATACCATTGAAAATCCTTGTACAGGTTCAATTCAATATGAGTTTTATAATAATTCTCCTTCAGGAGGGACTGTTGATAATATCCCTATTACAGGAGCTATTAGTACTGGAAGTGTTACAAATTTTGATTTGGTTACTTTAGTTAGTTCTATCCCTAGTGCTTCAGATGCGTTTAGTGTTAGGTATAAAGGCTTAATTTTAATTTCCGAAGGAGGTAACTATACCTTTTATACTAATTCAGATGATGGATCAAAGCTTTATATAAATGGGATAGAGATAGTTGATAATGACGGGCCACATCCAATTCAAGAACGAAGTGGTAACATTAATCTTGGGATTGGTTATCACCAGATAGAAGTAGAATATTTCGATATTGGAGGTTTAGAATCATTACAAGTTCAATATGAAGGGCCATCAATAGTGAAGCAAGATATTCCTTTTTCTTCATTGACTTGTTTATTAGATACTGACGGAGACGGAACTCCTGATTATTTAGATTTAGACAGTGATAATGATGGTTGTAATGATGTCATTGAATCGGGTGGTATTGATTCTGGAGGTGATGGTGTTTTAGATGGAACTGGTTTTGATGGTAATGGTCAGGTGACCGGTGGATCAGGAGGATACAACGGGGTTACTGGTAATGAAATTGAAGCAACTAAAGTGCAGATATCTCTAAACCCCAATAATACAATTATATGTGAAGGAAGTGATGTTAATTTTTTTGCTTTAGGCTCTTCTTTGAGTACAACTTCATTTTCAGGTACTGCACCTACAACAACTCCTGATTATACTGGTAGTACTTCAACTTTAACAAATATGGTTTATCAGTGGCAAGTACAAGTTGGGGGCATGGGGCCTTGGAATAACATAACTAACGGAGGAGTTTACAGTGGTGTTTCTCTTGCAAGTTTAACATTAACAAATCCTCCCTCAACCTTTTCAACTAATAAATACAGGTTATTGTTAACTAGTACAAAAAATGTATGTGCTAGTGCAATAAGTTCAGAGGTTACTTTAACAATAAATCCTAAACCAGTAAACACAACCCCTCCAACAGATACCGTGTGTAGTGGAGAAGCGTTAAGCCATGATTTAGCTCCAGATGTAACATTATCAGGAAATACATTTATCTGGTTGGCTGCTAATAATCCAAATGTAGATGGAGAAACCATTGTAGTGTCTGGGGCAACTACTATTGCAGATGTTTTAACTAATACCAGTGGTTCTGTTCAAACTGTCATATACACTATTACTCCGGTAAGTTCAAATATATGTTCAGGAGATTCATATGAGTATACAGTTACTGTTAATCCAGAGCCAGATATTGTATCTGCACCTACTGATAATATTTGTAGTGGTTTAGCATTGAACCATGATTTGACATCTGATGTAAATATTCCAGGGACTACTTTTAGCTGGGTAGTTGCGGACAACATTAATGTAACAGGGGAGACCACAGGTATTTCAACCACTACCAGTATCACCGATACACTAATAAATACGAGTAATAGTCTACAAACGGTTACCTATACAATTACCCCTACTAGTGGTAATGGATGTACAGGTGATCCGTATACCTATACAGTAACGATTGATGCCTTACCAGTAGTAAGTGATCAATCAGATCAGGCATTATGTGATACTACGGACTTTACAATGACACAAACAGCTCCAACAGTAGGAACAGGAGTTTGGAGTATAGTAAGTGGAACAGCTACGATTACCACAGCAAGTTCACCAACTACTACCGTAACAGGATTAGTAGCAGGAACAAGTGCAACACTTCGATGGACAGTCACCAACGGAACTTGTAGTGTTTTTGATGAAGTAGTAATTACCAATGATGTCTTACCAGTAGTAAGTGATCAATCAGATCAGGCATTATGTGATACTACGGACTTTACAATGACACAAACAGCTCCAACAGTAGGAACAGGAGTTTGGAGTATAGTAAGTGGAACAGCTACGATTACCACAGCAAGTTCACCAACTACTACCGTAACAGGATTAGTAGCAGGAACAAGTGCAACACTTCGATGGACAGTCACCAATGGAACTTGTAGTGTTTTTGATGAAGTAGTAATTACCAACGATGTGTTACCAGTAGTAAGTGATCAATCAGATCAGACATTATGTGATACTACGGACTTTACAATGACACAAACAGCTCCAACCGTAGGAACAGGAGTTTGGAGTATAGTAAGTGGAACAGCTACGATTACCACAGCAAGTTCACCAACTACTACCGTAACAGGATTAGTAGCAGGAACAAGTGCAACACTTCGATGGACAGTCACCAACGGAACTTGTAGTGTTTTTGATGAAGTAGTAATTACCAACGATATCTTACCAGTAGTAAGTGATCAATCAGATCAGGCATTATGTGATACTACGGACTTTACAATGACACAAACAGCTCCAACAGTAGGAACAGGAGTTTGGAGTATAGTAAGTGGAACAGCTACGATTACCACAACAAGTTCACCAACTACTACCGTAACAGGATTAGTAGCAGGAACAAGTACAACACTTCGATGGACAGTCACCAACGGAACTTGTAGTGTTTTTGATGAAGTAGTAATTACCAACGATATCTTACCAGTAGTAAGTGATCAATCAGATCAGGCATTATGTGATACTACGGACTTTACAATGACACAAACAGCTCCAACCGTAGGAACAGGAGTTTGGAGTATAATAAGTGGAACAGCTACGATTACCACAACAAGTTCACCAACTACTACCGTAACAGGATTAGTAGCAGGAACAAGTGCAACACTTCGATGGACAGTCACCAACGGAACTTGTAGTGTTTTTGATGAAGTAGTAATTACCAACGATATCTTACCAGTAGTAAGTGATCAATCAGATCAGGCATTATGTGATACTACGGACTTTACAATGACACAAACAGCTCCAACCGTAGGAACAGGAGTTTGGAGTATAGTAAGTGGAACAGCTACGATTACCACAACAAGTTCACCAACTACTACCGTAACAGGATTAGTAGCAGGAACAAGTGCAACACTTCGATGGACAGTCACCAATGGAACTTGTAGTGTTTTTGATGAAGTAATAATTACCAACGATGTCTTACCAGTAGTAAGTGATCAATCAGATCAGGCATTATGTGATACTACGGACTTTACAATGACACAAACAGCTCCAATCGTAGGAACAGGAGTTTGGAGTATAGTGAGTGGAACAGCTACGATTACCACAGCAAGTTCACCAACTACTACCGTAACAGGATTAGTAGCAGGAACAAGTGCAACACTTCGATGGACAGTCACCAATGGAACTTGTAGTGTTTTTGATGAAGTAGTAATTACCAATGATGTGTTACCAGTAGTAAGTGATCAATCAGATCAGGCATTATGTGATACTACGGACTTTACAATGACACAGACAGCTCCAATCGTAGGAACAGGAGTTTGGAGTATAGTAAGTGGAACAGCTACGATTACCACAGCAAGTTCACCAACTACTACCGTAACAGGATTAGTAGCAGGAACAAGTGCAACACTTCGATGGACAGTCACCAACGGAACTTGTAGTGTTTTTGATGAAGTAGTAATTACCAATGATATCTTACCAGTAGTAAGTGATCAATCAGATCAGGCATTATGTGATACTACGGACTTTACAATGACACAAACAGCTCCAACCTTAGGAACAGGAGTTTGGAGTATAGTAAGTGGAACAGCTACGATTACCACAGCAAGTTCACCAACTACTACCGTAACAGGATTAGTAGCAGGAACAAGTGCAACACTTCGATGGACAGTCACCAATGGAACTTGTAGTGTTTTTGATGAAGTAGTAATTACCAACGATGTGTTACCAGTAGTAAGTGATCAATCAGATCAGGCATTATGTGATACTACGGACTTTACAATGACACAAACAGCTCCAATCGTAGGAACAGGAGTTTGGAGTATAGTAAGTGGAACAGCTACGATTACCACAACAAGTTCACCAACTACTACCGTAACAGGATTAGTAGCAGGAACAAGTGCAACACTTCGATGGACAGTCACCAACGGAACTTGTAGTGTTTTTGATGAAGTAGTAATTACCAACGATGTGTTACCAGTAGTAAGTGATCAATCAGATCAGGCATTATGTGATACTACGGACTTTACAATGACACAAACAGCTCCAACAGTAGGAACAGGAGTTTGGAGTATAGTGAGTGGAACAGCTACGATTACCACAACAAGTTCACCAACTACTACCGTAACAGGATTAGTAGCAGGAACAAGTGCAACACTTCGATGGACAGTCACCAACGGAACTTGTAGTGTTTTTGATGAAGTAGTAATTACCAACGATGTGTTACCAGTAGTAAGTAATCAATCAGATCAGGCATTATGTGATACTACGGACTTTACAATGACACAAACAGCTCCAACAGTAGGAACAGGAGTTTGGAGTATAATAAGTGGAACAGCTACGATTACCACAACAAGTTCACCAACTACTACCGTAACAGGATTAGTAGCAGGAACAAGTGCAACACTTCGATGGACAGTCACCAATGGAACTTGTAGTGTTTTTGATGAAGTAGTAATTACCAATGATGTCTTACCAGTAGTAAGTGATCAATCAGATCAGGCATTATGTGATACTACGGACTTTACAATGACACAAACAGCTCCAACAGTAGGAACAGGAGTTTGGAGTATAGTAAGTGGAACAGCTACGATTACCACAACAAGTTTACCAACTACTACCGTAACAGGATTAGTAGCAGGAACAAGTGCAACACTTCGATGGACAGTCACCAACGGAACTTGTAGTGTTTTTGATGAAGTAATAATTACCAACGATGTGTTACCAGTAGTAAGTGATCAATCAGATCAGGCATTATGTAATACTACGGACTTTACAATGACACAAACAGCTCCAACAGTAGGAACAGGAGTTTGGAGTATAGTAAGTGGAACAGCTACGATTACCACAACAAGTTCACCAACTACTACCGTAACAGGATTAGTAGCAGGAACAAGTGCAACACTTCGATGGACAGTCACCAACGGAACTTGTAGTGTTTTTGATGAAGTAGTAATTACCAACGATGTATTACCAGTAGTAAGTGATCAATCAGATCAGGCATTATGTGATACTACGGACTTTACAATGACACAAACAGCTCCAACCGTAGGAACAGGAGTTTGGAGTATAGTAAGTGGAACAGCTACGATTACCACAGCAAGTTCACCAACTACTACCGTAACAGGATTAGTAGCAGGAACAAGTGCAACACTTCGATGGACAGTCACCAATGGAACTTGTAGTGTTTTTGATGAAGTAGTAATTACCAACGATGTGTTACCAGTAGTAAGTGATCAATCAGATCAGGCATTATGTGATACTACGGACTTTACAATGACACAAACAGCTCCAACAGTAGGAACAGGAGTTTGGAGTATAGTAAGTGGAACAGCTACGATTACCACAACAAGTTCACCAACTACTACCGTAACAGGATTAGTAGCAGGAACAAGTGCAACACTTCGATGGACAGTCACCAACGGAACTTGTAGTGTTTTTGATGAAGTAGTAATTACCAACGATGTGTTACCAGTAGTAAGTGATCAATCAGATCAGGCATTATGTGATACTACGGACTTTACAATGACACAAACAGCTCCAACAGTAGGAACAGGAGTTTGGAGTATAATAAGTGGAACAGCTACGATTACCACAGCAAGTTCACCAACTACTACCGTAACAGGATTAGTAGCAGGAACAAGTGCAACACTTCGATGGACAGTCACCAACGGAACTTGTAGTGTTTTTGATGAAGTAGTAATTACCAACGATGTATTACCAGTAGTAAGTGATCAATCAGATCAGGCATTATGTAACACTACGGACTTTACGATGACACAAACAGCTCCAACAGTAGGAACAGGAGTTTGGAGTATAGTAAGTGGAACAGCTACGATTACCACAGCAAGTTCACCAACTACTACCGTAACAGGATTAGTAGCAGGAACAGGTGCAATACTTCGATGGACAGTCACCAACGGAACTTGTAGTGTTTTTGATGAAGTAGTAATTACCAACGATGTCTTACCAGTAGTAAGTGATCAATCAGATCAGGCATTATGTGATACTACGGACTTTACAATGACACAGACAGCACCAACAGTAGGAACAGGAGTTTGGAGTATAGTAAGTGGAACAGCTACGATTACCACAGCAAGTTCACCAACTACTACCGTAACAGGATTAGTAGCAGGAACAAGTGCAACACTTCGATGGACAGTCACCAACGGAACTTGTAGTGTTTTTGATGAAGTAGTAATTACCAACGATGTGTTACCAGTAGTAAGTGATCAATCAGATCAGGCATTATGTGATACTACGGACTTTACAATGACACAAACAGCCCCAACCGTAGGAACAGGAGTTTGGAGTATAGTAAGTGGAACAGCTACGATTACCACAGCAAGTTCACCAACTACTACCGTAACAGGATTAGTAGCAGGAACAAGTGCAACACTTCGATGGACAGTCACCAATGGAACTTGTAGTGTTTTTGATGAAGTAGTAATTACCAATGATATCTTACCAGTAGTAAGTGATCAATCAGATCAGGCATTATGTGATACTACGGACTTTACAATGACACAGACAGCTCCAACAGTAGGAACAGGAGTTTGGAGTATAATAAGTGGAACAGCTACGATTACCACAGCAAGTTCACCAACTACTACCGTAACAGGATTAGTAGCAGGAACAAGTGCAACACTTCGATGGACAGTCACCAACGGAACTTGTAGTGTTTTTGATGAAGTAGTAATTACCAACGATGTGTTACCAGTAGTAAGTGATCAATCAGATCAGGCATTATGTGATACTACGGACTTTACAATGACACAAACAGCTCCAACAGTAGGAACAGGAGTTTGGAGTATAGTGAGTGGAACAGCTACGATTACCACAACAAGTTCACCAACTACTACCGTAACAGGATTAGTAGCAGGAACAAGTGCAACACTTCGATGGACAGTCACCAATGGAACTTGTAGTGTTTTTGATGAAGTAGTAATTACCAACGATGTGTTACCAGTAGTAAGTGATCAGTCAGATCAGGCATTATGTGATACTACGGACTTTACAATGACACAAACAGCTCCAACAGTAGGAACAGGAGTTTGGAGTATAATAAGTGGAACAGCTACGATTACCACAGCAAGTTCATCAACTACTACCGTAACAGGATTAGTAGCAGGAACAAGTGCAACACTTCGATGGACAGTGACCAACGGAACTTGTAGTGTTTTTGATGAAGTAGTAATTACCAACGATGTGTTACCAGTAGTAAGTGATCAATCAGATCAGGCATTATGTGATACTACGGACTTTACAATGACACAAACAGCCCCAACCGTAGGAACAGGAGTTTGGAGTATAGTAAGTGGAACAGCTACGATTACCACAGCAAGTTCACCAACTACTACCGTAACAGGATTAGTAGCAGGAACAAGTGCAACACTTCGATGGACAGTCACCAACGGAACTTGTAGTGTTTTTGATGAAGTAGTAATTACCAACGATGTGTTACCAGTAGTAAGTGATCAATCAGATCAGGCATTATGTGATACTACGGACTTTACAATGACACAAACAGCTCCAACAGTAGGAACAGGAGTTTGGAGTATAGTAAGTGGAACAGCTACGATTACCACAGCAAGTTCACCAACTACTACCGTAACAGGATTAGTAGCAGGAACAGGTGCAACACTTCGATGGACAGTCACCAACGGAACTTGTAGTGTTTTTGATGAAGTAGTAATTACCAACGATGTCTTACCAGTAGTAAGTGATCAATCAGATCAGGCATTATGTGATACTACGGACTTTACAATGACACAGACAGCACCAACAGTAGGAACAGGAGTTTGGAGTATAGTAAGTGGAACAGCTACGATTACCACAGCAAGTTCACCAACTACTACCGTAACAGGATTAGTAGCAGGAACAAGTGCAACACTTCGATGGACAGTCACCAATGGAACTTGTAGTGTTTTTGATGAAGTAGTAATCACAAATAACTTACAGCCAAGTATAGGTTTAATTAGTAATGATTCAGATAATTCAATTTGTGCTGTTGATAGTATAATATTTTCTGCGTCAGGAGGAGATGAGTATGAATTTTTACTTGATGGAGTTGTAGTTCAGGTATTATCAACAAAGGCAACTTTTGAGGCTGTAGGTTTGACTGATGGTCAAGAAGTAACTGTTCGAGTTATTGATAATTCAACTGGGTGTGAATCTTTAAGCCCAGGTATTGTAATTACTGTTAGTTCAACAGGACAATGTTTAGATACGGATGGCGATGGAATACTGGATAATGTAGATGTCGATGATGATAATGATGGAATACCCGATAGTTCAGAGGGAACAGGCGATACAGATGGCGATGGAATACCAGATAGTTTAGATTTAGATAGTGATAATGATGGGATTTTAGATGTAGATGAAGGCGGAAATGGTGATTTAGATACTAATGGTGATGGCGTAATCGATTCAAATGACACTGGATATGTAGATTCAGATAATGACGGACAAGCAGATGATTCAGTAGATACAGATGAAGAGCCAGACACGGATGGTGATGGTGTGCCAGATTATCAAGATTTAGATAGTGATAATGACGGAATAAACGATGTTATTGAGAATGGCAATGGCGATTTAGATACGAATAATGATGGCGTAATCGATTCAAATGATACTGGAGGATCGGACAGCGATGAAGATGGAATATCAGATAGTGTAGATTCAGATTCGTCTAATTTTGGAGAAGGCAATGGAGGAGAAGGCGATACTGTTGATACAGATGGTGATGGTGTTCCAGATTATCAGGATTTAGATAGTGATGATGATGGTATCAATGATATAACAGAAGGCGGTAATGATGATGAAGATGGAAATGGATTGGTAGATGGTCCAGATAGTGATGGTGATGGAATTTTAGACGAAGTAGATGAGGATGATTCAGGCTTTGGAGATGCAGGAAATACCGATGTAAATGATACAGACCCAACGGATCCAAATAGTGGAGGAACAGGAGTAGTACCAGATAGTGGAACAGATAGTGATGGTGATGGAATTTCAGATAGTGTTGATGGAGATGATACAGCATTTGGAGATTTTATAGATACAGATGGTGATGGAATACCAGATAATATAGACGTCGATGATGACAATGATGGAATACCTGATAGTGCAGAGGGAACAGGTGATACGGACGGTGATGGAATACCAGATAGTTTAGATTTAGATAGTGATAATGATGGGATTTTAGATGTAGATGAAGGCGGAAATGGTGATTTAGATACTAATGGCGATGGCGTAATCGATTCAAACGACACTGGATATGTAGATTCAGATAATGATGGACAAGCAGATGGTTCAGTAGATACAGATGAAGAACCAGATACTGATGGTGATGGTGTGCCAGATTATCAAGATTTAGATAGTGATAATGACGGAATAAACGATGTTATTGAGAATGGTAATGGTGATTTAGACACGAATAATGATGGTGTTATCGATTCAAATGATACTGGAGGATCGGACAGCGATGAAGATGGTATATCCGATAGTGTAGATTCAGATTCGTCTAATTTTGGCGAAGGCAATGGAGGAGAAGGTGATACTGTTGATACTGATGGTGATGGTGTTCCAGATTATCAGGATTTAGATAGTGATGATGATGGTATCAATGATATAACAGAAGGCGGTAATGATGATGAAGATGGAAATGGATTGGTAGATGGTCCAGATAGTGATGGAGATGGAATTTTAGATGAAGTAGATGAGGATGATTCAGGGTTTGGAGATACAGGAAATACCGATGTAAATGATACAGACCCAACGGATCCAAATAGTGGAGGAACAGGAGTAGTACCAGATAGTGGAACAGATAGTGATGGTGATGGAATTTCAGATAGTGTTGATGGAGATGATACAGCATTTGGAGATTTTATAGATACAGATGGTGATGGAATACCAGATAATATAGATGTCGATGATGACAATGATGGAATACCTGATAGTGCAGAGGGAACAGGTGATACGGATGGTGATGGAATACCAGATAGTTTAGATTTAGATAGTGATAATGATGGGATTTTAGATGTAGATGAAGGCGGAAATGGTGATTTAGATACTAATGGCGATGGCGTAATCGATTCAAATGACACTGGATATGTAGATTCAGATAATGATGGACAAGCAGATGATTCAGTAGATACAGAAGAGGAGCCAGATACTGATGGTGATGGTGTGCCAGATTATCAAGATTTAGATAGTGATAATGACGGAATAAACGATGTTATTGAGAATGGCAATGGCGATTTAGACACGAATAATGATGGTGTTATCGATTCAAATGATACTGGCGGATCTGATAGTGATGAAGATGGTATATCCGATAGTGTAGATTCAGATTCGTCTAATTTTGGCGAAGGCAATGGAGGAGAAGGCGATACTGTTGATACAGATGGTGATGGTGTTCCAGATTATCAGGATTTAGATAGTGATGATGATGGTATCAATGATATAACAGAAGGAGGTAATGATGATGAAGATGGAAATGGAATAGTAGATGGTCCAGATAGTGATGGAGATGGAATTTTAGATGAAGTAGATGAGGATGATTCAGGTTTTGGAGATACAGGGAATAGTGATGATTTACCTGATGGAAATTCTGATGGTATACCTGATTTTCTAGATCCAAATGAAGGAGGTGGAACAGGAGTTTTACCAGATAGTGGAACAGATAGTGATGGAGATGGTATTTCAGATAGTGCGGATTTAGACGATACTGTTTTTGGAGATGCAGTGGGAGTAGATGATTGTGTTATTGTTTATAATGAATTTACACCTAATAATGATGGAAGTAATGATACTTTAATAATTGATTGTATTGAGAATTATCCAAATAATACACTAGAGATATTTAATCGCTGGGGTAATTTAGTGTATAGTAAAAAACAATACAAAAACACTTGGGATGGCACTTCTAACGGAAGAGCAAATATTCAAGTAGAAGATAAGTTACCTTCAGGTACGTATTTTTATGTTCTTGATTTAGGAAATGGAAATAAAGTTAAAAAAGGATGGATCTATATTAATAGAGAATAATAATATAGAATATCTTAAATAGTTTAAGGATCAATTTTTAGAAGAGAGTTATTGGTTTGAATAGTAACTATTATTAGGAAATATTGTTGTAAGTTAAGTCATTTAACCTATTTAGGATTCAATTTCACTTAACGACAGAATTTAACTATTCAACGAAATATATATGAAAACGAACGTTTGAATGATGTTAAAAATTAAATAAGAAGGTAAATTAGTGTAAATGCTTGAATTTATGTCAAGAATAATAATTCAAAAAACAATAATAAATCTAAATAGATTAGTAAGGATGAATAATATATTAAAAGTAATCAGCATACTACTATTAGTATTCAGTTCATATATTGTAAACGGACAGCAAGATACTCAGTATACACAATATATGTTTAATACAATGAGTGTAAATCCAGCGTATGTTGGCTCAAAAGGACATACTATGATAAATGTTTTGGCGCGTACGCAATGGGTAGGAATTGATGGAGCTCCGGATACGCAAACATTAAGTTATGATACCCCTTTAGGCTATTCAGGAGTAGGTTTAGGAGTAAATTTGGTAAATGATGCAATAGGTCCTTCTAATGAGACTTACATAGATGCTAATGTATCTTATACAGTAAGGACAAGTGAAGAAGGTAATTTAGCATTTGGATTAAAATTAGGGGGTCGATTTTTTAGTGTAGATTGGAGTAAAGGTGTTTTTCGAGATGGAAATGATCGTTCTTTAAATGAGAATATAAGCAAGTTTTTACCTACAATAGGAGCAGGAGTTTATTATTACAAATCAAATTGGTATTTAGGATTAGCAGTACCTAATTTATTACGCACAGAACATTATGATGATGTTAGTAATGGAGGAGTTGTAGCAACAGAACGTATGCACTATTTTTTAATAGGAGGCTATGTTTTTGATTTAAGTGATTCTATAAAGTTTAAACCCGCTGTATTGAGTAAAATTGTAAGTGGAGCACCTTTATCATTGGATGTCTCGGCAAATTTTTTATTCAATAATAAGTTCAGGCTAGGAGCAGCATGGAGATGGGACGATTCAATAAGTGCCCTTTTAGGATTTCAAATCAATGAATCTCTTCAAATCGGTTATGCTTATGATTTAACGACATCCAATTATAGTAATTATAATTCAGGGACTCATGAAGTAATGCTTCGATATGAGATATTTAAAGAACAAAAGATGAAATCACCAAGATTTTTCTAATGAATTAAAATCTAAGGATATGAAGAACAGAATATTATTAATTTTATTGTTGTTAGTTACAGTTTTAAGTTTCGGGCAACGCAAGTATGCAGCAGATAGGTATTTTAAAGAATACGCTTATAAAAAATCAGCAGATTTATATGAAACTATTTATAACAAAGGAGATAAAACATACTTGGTAATAAGTAGGTTGGCAGATTCACATTATTTTAATGTAGCTTTTGATAAAGCTGAGCACTGGTATGAAGAATTGATAAAAAATTATTCATCAATAGTTTCATCTGAGCATATATTTCGTTATGCTCAAACATTAAAGAGTAATGGAAAGATTAAAGACTCAGATCAATGGATGTTGAAGTTAAAAGACTTAGGGGAAAATGATAGTAGAGCTATCGCCTTAGAAAAGAATAAAGATTATTTTGTAGAATACACCAATAAAGAGAAAACGTTTATTAATATTCACAATTTATCAAGCAATACAACGTATTCAGATTTTGGAGGTTTTATTTATGAAGATTCCTTTTATTTTGCTTCTACCCGTCCAGATGCTGAAAACAAGAAAATTTATCAATGGAATAATCAGCCTTATTTAAATATTTATCGCTCAGAATTAAATCGATTAGAAGAAGATAAGGGATTAGATGTGTCTTTATCAAATAAGGTAGCATCTTTAAGTACGAAGTATCATGAATCTAATGCAATAATAAGTAAGAATGGAAAAATGATGTACTTTACACGAGATAATTATGATGGCAATAAGTTGCAATCAGATAAAAATCGTACAACTCATTTAAAGATATATAGCGCAGAAAAGATTTATGAGACTTGGGGAAATGTAAAAGAACTACCATTTAATAGTGATCAATACTCTACTGGACATCCAGCATTGAGTTCAGATGAAAAAACATTATACTTTGTTTCAGATATGCCTAATGGTTATGGAGGAACTGATCTATATAAAGTATCGATAGATGAAAACGGAAGTTATGGATCTCCAGAGAATTTAGGCTCAACAATAAATACAGAAGGTCGAGAGATGTTTCCATTTGTAGGAGAAGACAATCGATTGTATTTTTCTTCCAATGGACATTTAGGATTAGGAGCATTAGATATATTTGAATCGCAAATAGAAGGGGACAGATATTCAGTTCCTGTTAATTTAGGATCACCAGTGAATGGTCCACTAGATGATTTTGGGTTTGTAATCAATAAAGATAGAACAGCAGGTTTCTTTTCTTCTAATCGAGAAGGAGGAGTCGGTGATGATGATATTTATAGTTTTACAATTTACAAGTGTAAAGAAAACATAAAGGGTATTGTTACAGATTCCCGAACAGGTTCTCCAATAGAAAATGTACGAGTACAGTTAATGGATGAATCAGGAGTTCCAATATCAGAACAAGTAACAAAAACAGATGGTGTTTATTTCTTTTCAAACGTAGCATGTGAAAAGAACTTTGTAGTTGTGGCGTCAAAAGAAGACTATAAGGCAACACAACAAGCCACAGTTACATTAGATGTCAATAAAAAGGATATAAGTTCTGATTTACAATTAGAATCATTGATAGCGGAAAATCAAATAGTAATCAACCCAATTTATTTTGATTTTGATTTATCTAATATCCGTGAGGATGCAGAGTATGAGTTGGAGCATATAGTTTCGGTACTTAATAACAATCCAGAAATGATAATAAAGATAGAGTCTCATACGGATAGTCGAGGTCCGAGAGATTACAATAGGATTCTTTCAGATAAGAGAGCTAAGTCCACACGAGATTATATAATTTCAAGAGGAATCCCTTCATCACGAATAGAGAGTGCTATAGGATATGGCGAGGATCAATTATTGAACGATTGTAAAGAAGGATGGAAAAGTAAATGTGGTGAAGAGGATCATCAGAAAAACAGGCGATCGATTTTTATATAGTAAGTGGAGGAAAAAATGTAAAAACGAGTACTCAATAATTAAAGAATACATAAAAAGTAATTAAAACGTCTCTGTAAGGAGGCGTTTTTTTATAAGTCAAACATTACAATTACAAGAAAATACGTAATTTCGCACATTCAATAAAGATAATAACGAAATGAGTAAGAAGTTTACTGAATACAAAGGCTTGGATTTACCAAAAGTAGCAGAAGAAATATTAAACTATTGGGAAGAAAACAACATCTTTGAAAAAAGTATTACTAGCCGTGAAGGAAACGAGCCGTTTGTTTTTTTTGAAGGACCACCTTCTGCAAATGGGTTGCCTGGAATTCACCATGCAATGGCACGCTCTATTAAAGATATTTTTTGTCGCTATAAAACTCAAAAAGGGTACCAAGTAAAGCGTAAAGCCGGTTGGGATACACATGGTTTACCTGTAGAACTTGGAGTAGAAAAAGAATTAGGAATAACGAAAGAAGACATAGGAATCAAAATAACTGTAGAAGAATATAATACAGCCTGTAAAACTGCAGTAATGCGTTATACGGATATTTGGAACGATCTAACTCAAAAAATGGGATATTGGGTAGATATGGAAGATCCATATATTACTTATAAGCCTAAATACATGGAGTCAGTATGGTGGTTGTTAAAACAAATTTATAATAAAAACTTATTGTATAAAGGATATACAATTCAACCTTATTCACCTAAGGCAGGAACAGGTTTAAGCTCTCATGAGTTAAACCAGCCAGGAACTTATCAAGATGTAACCGATACTACTGTCGTTGCTCAATTTAAAACGGTTAAAGAAACATTACCTGAATTTTTACAAGTAGAAGGAGATGTTCATTTCTTAGCATGGACAACAACACCCTGGAC
Source organism: Tenacibaculum sp. nBUS_03 (assembly GCF_051201695.1). Classification (GTDB taxonomy): domain Bacteria; phylum Bacteroidota; class Bacteroidia; order Flavobacteriales; family Flavobacteriaceae; genus Polaribacter. The sequence goes on from NZ_CP179214.1 coordinate 3,154,343, forward strand.
TTTACCAAGTAATACAGCTTTAACAGTAGGTCCAAAAATAGAGTATGTCTTAGTAAAAACATTCAATCAATACACATTTGAATCAATTCAGGTAGTATTAGCAAAGAACTTAGTTTCAAAACAATTTGCTGGAAAGAAATTTGAACAAGTTGAAAACGAAAGTGATTTAAATAAATACACAAGAGAAGATAAGCAAATACCATATTTAATTACTAAAGAATTTGTAGGTAAAGATTTAGTAGGTATTAAGTATGAACAATTATTAGACTACGTATTACCTTATCAAAATCCAGAAAATGCATTTAGAGTAATTTCAGGTGATTTTGTAACCACTGAAGATGGAACTGGTATTGTACATACAGCTCCGACTTTTGGTGCAGATGATGCATTGGTAGCAAAACAAGCTACACCTGAAGTGCCGCCATTGTTAGTATTAGATGAAAATGAGAACCCTGTACCATTAGTTGATTTACAAGGTAAATTCAGAGAGGAAGTAAGTGAGTTTGCAGGGAAATATGTTAAAAATGAATATTATGCAGATGGAGAAGCTCCAGAAAAATCAGTAGACGTTGAAATAGCAATAAAACTTAAAACTGAAAATAAAGCTTTTAAAGTAGAAAAATATGTACACAGTTACCCAAATTGTTGGCGAACTGATAAACCAATTTTATATTATCCGTTAGATTCTTGGTTTATTAAGGTGACTGATGTTAAGGAAAAAATGTTTGATTTAAACGAAACCATAAATTGGAAGCCAAAATCAACAGGAGAAGGGCGTTTTGGAAACTGGTTGAAGAATGCTAACGATTGGAATTTATCTCGTTCTCGTTTTTGGGGAATTCCTTTACCTATATGGCGAACTGAAGATGGAGGAGAACAGTTATGCATTGGTTCAGTAGCTGAATTAAAAGAAGAAATCAAAAAATCAGTAGAAGCAGGAGTGTTATCTGAAGATATTTTTGCTGATTTTGAGGTAGGAAACATGTCTGAAGAGAATTATGATAAAATTGATTTACATAAAAATGTTGTTGATAAAATTATCTTAATATCAGCTTCAGGAAAACCAATGTATCGAGAAAGTGATTTAATCGACGTATGGTTTGACTCTGGTTCAATGCCTTATGCACAATGGCATTACCCATTTGAGAATAAAGAATTAATAGATAATACAGAAAGTTATCCAGCAGATTTTATTGCTGAAGGTGTAGATCAAACACGTGGATGGTTTTATACATTACACGCTATTGGAGCCATGGTGTTCGATTCTGTAGCATATAAAAATGTTGTGTCTAATGGTTTAGTATTGGATAAAAATGGACATAAAATGTCTAAGCGTTTAGGCAATGCAGTAGATCCATTTAAAACTCTAGCTGAGTATGGACCAGATGCTACACGTTGGTACATGATTTCAAATGCTAATCCTTGGGATAATTTAAAATTTGATTTAGCAGGTATAGAGGAAGTAAAACGTAAGTTTTTTGGTACATTATACAATACATACTCTTTCTTTACATTGTATGCAAATATTGATGATTTTGGTTACAGAGAGGCGGATGTTCCTTTAAATGAACGACCTGAAATTGACCGTTGGATTTTATCTGAATTAAATACACTGATTAAAAGAGTAGATACTTTCTATTCAGAATATGAGCCTACAAGAGCTACTAGAGCAATTTCTGATTTTGTTCAAGATCATTTAAGTAATTGGTATGTTCGTTTATGTAGAAGACGTTTCTGGAAAGGAGAATATGCACAAGATAAAATATCAGCATATCAAACCTTATATACATGTATGCTTACGGTAGCTAAGTTAGGCTCACCTGTAGCTCCTTTTTTTATGGATAGGCTGTATAAAGATTTAACTGGAGCAACTCAAAAAGAAAACTTTGAAAGTGTTCATATAGCAGAATTTCCAATGTATGATGAATCTTTTGTGGATAAGTCATTGGAAAGAAAAATGGAAAACGCGCAAATAATCTCATCTTTGGTTCTGTCTTTAAGAGCTAAAGAGAAAATAAAAGTGCGCCAACCATTACAAAAAATAATGATTCCTATATTAGATGAAACGCAAAAAGAGGAAATACTAGCAGTCGCTGATCTAATAAAATCTGAAGTAAATGTTAAGGAAATTGAATTGTTGGATGATGCTTCTGGTATACTAGTAAAACAAATAAAACCAAATTTTAAAGCTTTACGGACCAAAATTCGGTAAAGATATGAGGTTGATATCTAGTAAGATACAGTCTTTTTCTCAGGAAGACATTGCAATGATTGAAAAAGAAGGGAAAATATCTGTTGAAATTAATGAGAAAATTGTTAATTTAGAGACCGCTGATGTAGAGATTTCATCGAAAGATATTGAAGGTTGGTTAGTAGCAAATGCTGAAGGATTAACAGTAGCTCTAGATGTTACCATAACTGATGATTTACGTAAAGAAGGTGTTGCAAGAGAATTAATAAATAGAATTCAAAATGCACGTAAAGAAACCGGTTTAGAAGTAACAGATAGAATAAGGTTAACTTTTTTGAATTTTACAGACTTAGAAGAATCAGTATTAGCAAATGAAGTTTATATTAAAACTGAAACATTAACAAATGAGTTGGTTTTTGTTGAAGCGTTAGAAAATGGTACAGAGATTGAATTTGATACCATTAAAAGTAAAATGTTAATTGAAAAAATATAGCATTATGAATAACTTTAATGTAAGATACTCTGATAATGATTTACAGGAGTTCAAAGAAATTATTTTAAAGAAAATTGAAAAATCTGAAGAAGATTTAAAATTACTTGTTGATTCTTATAAAAATGGATCAGGAAATGGTACTGAAGACACTTCTCCTACTTTTAAGTCTTTTGAAGAAGGTTCAGATACAATGTCTAAAGAAGCAAACATGCAATTAGCTATTAGGCAAGAAAAATTTATCCGTGATTTAAAAAATGCATTAGCACGTATTGAAAACAAAACATATGGAATTTGTAGGGTTACTGGTAAATTAATTCAAAAAGAACGATTAAAGCTTGTACCGCATGCAACATTAAGTATTGAAGCTAAGCGTAAACAATAGTTTTATAACATTATAAAAAGCAAATACATAAAAAGACTCCTTAATTAAGGGGTCTTTTTTAATATAAAAATTATGAGGTTTCTATTAATGTTTCTTATGCTAGCTTATTTTCACTAGAAAAATTATTTATAATAAGTATTGTATCTAAAAAAATGAACTTATAGTCTTCAGGTTATAGATGTTGTATTAATGTAAAATATTATGAATCATGTTTTAAAAGTTATTTTATTAGATGAAAAATCTTAATTAAGATATACTAATATTGTTCTTAAATAGAATTAACTTTCTTTTATTAAAAAATAAAGTAACAGATTATACTTTTGTGCGTCTTAAACAGTAGAAAAATATTAAAAATGAATAAAAGTATATTAATTACTGCAATTACAGGTGTATTATTAGTTGGGTGTAATGCATCAAAAGCTAAGATTAATGATTTAGCATCTTCAAATCCAATAGAAACAACATTAAACTTAACTAAGGTTGAAAATGATAAAGTACCAGTAACGATTAATCCTGGTCGATTTACAATTGATAAAGTAACATATAGGTTGCCAAGAGTTGTTCAAGGTACATATTCTGTTAGTGATTTTGGTAAGTATATTGATAGCTTTAAAGCATTTGATTATAAAGGTAATAAGCTATCGGTAAAGAAAGTTGATACCAATACTTGGGAAATTAATAATGCCACTAGTTTAGATAAAATTACATATTTAGTAAATGATACTTTTGATATGGAAGTTAAAGGAGGTATTGGAGGAGAAGCTCCTTTTTCACCTGCTGGAACTAATATTGAAAGTACAAATTATGTATTAAACCTTCATGGATTCATAGGGTATTTTGATTCATTAAAAAACAGTCAATACAAGTTAGATGTAGTGGCTCCATCAAAATTTGCTAGAACTTCGGCTTTACAAGAAGTTGGAACGAAAACAAGTAAAGACGGATCTTCTTTAACAACAAGTTATTTTGCTCCTCGATATTTTGATATCACTGATAATCCAATGTTTTATGGTGAGTTAGATGTTGAAGAGTTTAAAGTAGGAGACATTAAAATTGTACTAAGTGTATATTCTCCAAATAAAATACATTCTGCTGAAAAAATTAAAGCAGTAATGGAAAAAATGATGCAAGCTCAGAAAGCTTACTTAGGGAGTATTAATAGCACAGCTCGTTACGATATTTATTTATATTTATCTGATGGGTCAGAGAAAGCACCTAAAGGATTTGGAGCTTTAGAACATCATACGTCTACTGTTGTAGTTTTACCTGAAGGAATGCCTGATAATGCTTTAGCAAAAAGTATGATAGATGTTGTGTCGCATGAATTTTTTCATATTGTAACTCCTTTAAGTGTACATTCTGAAGACGTACACTATTTTGATTATAACCAACCAACTTTTTCAAAACATTTATGGATGTATGAAGGAGTAACTGAATATTTTGCTACTTTATTTCAAGTAAATCAAGGATTGGTGAATGAAGATGAGTTTTACGCTAAAATTATGGGTAAAATTAAAACTGCTTCTGGAATGAATGATACTATGAGTTTTACTAAAATGAGTGAAAATGTTTTAGATAAACCATATGCCCCACAATATTATAACGTATATCAAAAAGGAGCTTTAATAGGTATGTGTATTGATATTTTAATGCGTGAGGAGAGTAATGGTAGAAGAGGAATCTTATCATTAATGAAAGAGCTGTCTAATAAGTATGGGAAAAATAAACCATTTGTAGATGATAATTTAATTGAAGAGATAACTGCAATGACTTATCCATCAATAGGAGTGTTTTTAAATACACACGTTGTAGGGACTACTCCGATAGATTATAATACATTTTTTGCTAAAGCAGGATTAAATATTTCTGAGTCTAAAGTAAAAACTAATTATATTCAAAATGATGGAGTGATGATTGTAAAAGGAGATAAAGCAACTCAGAGTGTTAGATTTACAGGAGGAGTTAAAAATAATAGCTTTTGGGCAGAAAATGGAGCCCAACCAAACGATGCTATTAAAGTAGTTGATGGAGTTGTTTTAACGAAAGAAAATGCAAATCAAATATTTAGAACAATGTATATGTGGCAACCTGGAAAAGAAGTGGAAGTTAAATTAGAAAGAGGAGATAAAGAGGTTGTAATAAAAACAACATTAACTCAATCATATACTAAAGGAAGTAGTTTGATTGAAAATCCAAATGCAACTCAAAAGCAAAAAGAGTTACGCAAAATATGGTTAAAAGGATAATTCAATCTAGTTTATAAAAAAAAGACCAATGTTTAACATTGGTCTTTTTTTTAAGGTAAAAAACGATTATTTAATTCAGGAGTTGGAATGTAGCAAGCATCTTTTTTTCCAAACCATTTGTATCTATTTTTTGCAATATAAGAATACACAGTATTTCTAATAAAAGTAGGTACAATAAAAAAAAATCCTAATAGTTTTATAGGAAGGCTTAGTTTCAAAGCTATTTTTAATGCAGCAGTAGATTTAGCATAAATTTTTTTGTCTGGAGTGAACAGCAAAATAGAATCAAGTTTATTTGTGTCAATATTAAAATGCTTAATAATATTTTTTCCTGTTTCTCCTTGCAAAGAAGTAAATAAAAACATCTTTTGTTTATCATGTTTAATAACATATTGTACACTATTGTTGCACAAGTTACACACCCCATCAAAAAGTATTAAATAATTATTTTTATCAATGTTAGGTAGCATATTTATCTGTTGAAAGGAAATTCATTAATCCAATTAAAACCTCTATTAGTTAATAAAAAATTCTTTTTGTAATTTTTTGTTCTTTTTAATTTTATTGATATCGTATCTAATTTCACTGTTCCTTTTAAATAAAAATTAGTACTGTCTCCTTCTGTATACCTTAAATTATAGATTTCTAAAGTATCTTTATAATTTTTTAAAACCATTTCATTTTTAGTAGAATCAATAGTTAATTTATACCACTGACTTTTTTCCCCAATTGGTTTTATTTTAGCATATTTTTTTCTGTCAATCATCAAATATTTCCACTTCTTTATCTTGTTGGAAGTAGAGGTTAAAGAATCATTTAACTTAAACTCATTTACTTCATAAAAACCTCTTAAAATACTTTTTGAGCTGTCTCCATAGTACTTTTCTTTAGATTTTAAAGTACTATAAGCACCATATCCTAAAACATAACCTAAAAGTAATACTTTAAAAGCGAATATAGCTTTACTAGAACCTTTTTTTAAAGCAGGCTTATAAATATCAGTAAGAGCAATAGGAGTTCTTAAAAAGAAAAATTTCCATAAAGTTTTAAAGTTTCTAGCAATTAAAAAAATACACATCAAAAATAAATGTGTTGAAAGTATTTTTACAGGAACATCATAAAAATAATTTACAGCCATTACGTTTGCTGTAGTCATTAAAGCAACAATTAACCCAAAAGTTAGTGTTCTTCTAAATAAAAGTAGTACAGCTGCAACTTCAGCAATTCCCATGAATAAATTATATCCTTTAGAGAACCCTAAGAAAGTCCATGCTAATCCCATAGGAGATGAGTCTCCATAGGTTTGAGTTAATCTAGACATTGAAGGAGCAGAAAACTGTAATTGTATTACTTTAACCATTCCATAATTAATTAACATTATTCCTACATAACAGCGTACCGCTAATGTTAGCCAATAATACAATTTTGAATAGTTCTTAGTTTTTTTACCTAAAACAGACCACACTATTGTTGATATTACAGCAATAATAGCAATTGTAAAAATTAATACATAATCGTAAGTAGTATCTCCACTTCCGTTAGGTCCCACTCTAATTTTATATGTAATTCCTAAAATGTTTTTTCCTACCCAAGGAATGAAATTATGTAAAATTTTATTAAATAGTTCATTGAGGTAACCAAAAAAAGGGTAGGCGCCATTATTTTTAAAAAGGATGAATAAAGTAAAGTAAGTAAAGAAAAAACGAAATAATATTTTTTCTGAACTAGACCAGGTAGAAGTTTTTGGAAAAGTATTCATGTGTTTAAAAATTGATAAAATATAACTTTCGAAGATAATTTTCCATCATAAAAAATAATTGTATTAAATGGACATTAACATTATTCAATATTTTTAAAATAAATTTCTTTTTTAGATAAAACACTAACATCTTTTAAAAATTGTTTTGGAGTTTCACCAGAGAGTTTTTTAAACATTTTATTAAAGAATGCTTGATCGTAAAACCCTAAATCTAAAGCAATATCAGAAATTTTAAAATAAGAATCTTTAGATTTTATTTTTTTTATAGAGTTACGAAATTTAATGTTTTTTCTTAAAACAGAAGGAGTAGTTCCACAATGAGCTAAAAAAAGACGATATAGTTTTTTATAACTACAATTGCATGTTTTAGCAATTTCATGAATAGTTAATTCATTATTATCCATTAACGAAATACTTTTAATAATAATTTTTAAATCTTTTTTCTCATTCAGTTTAGTAAGAAGAAAGTCCTCGATTATTTTAATTTTAGCGGTCTCTGTTTTTTGAAAAAAAGTATCATTTTTATTAAAAAAATCATCAAACTCTTCAATTTTGAAAAAAGGGATTCCGTTATAGTTTTTAGTAATAAATTGAGATAAACCAAAAGCTTTGAAAATGATTACAAATTCTTTTACTATGCCTTTGTTGTTAACAAATAACGGTGAGGTAAATTTATTTAAAGCAGAAAAAGAATTTGTGGAAGAGGTTGTTTTTGTAATTTTAATTTCATTACTAGAATAAGTTACATCAGCATCTTCAAAAAGGCAAACAACATTACAATCAGAAGGATATGCGTAATATGTGTCATTGTTTAATTCTAGCTCATAATAAAACAGAATATATTTTTCTAAAAGAGGACTTGGTTTTATTGTTTTTATCTCCACTTATTTTGAGTCGTTTGTTTAGTATTGTTAAGGTTATAAATTGCTCATTATTTTTTTTCTTATCAAAAAACTAAAGATTGTTAGTAAAGCTATATTTATTATTAATTTATTAATATGTATATAATTATGTGTTAAGGCTCCAAAATAATCAAAAAAAGGAATTTTATTTAGATTGGCATAAGTGATTATAAAAAATAATATTTCAAATAATTTTTTCCCTTTTGTTATGATTCCCAAAAAAACAGCTACTAATGCAATAAAGGTACCTCCTAAAATTATTGAGTTAAAATCTATAAAATTACCGTTAACTATTAGACGCATATATAAAGGAGCTGCTAATAAAAGAAGTAACAAAATACTTGCTAAAATTTGAGAAAATAATAAGCGAGAGATAGGTTTATATGATGAAAATGAAAAAAAATAAATATCATTTTCTACTTCTTTTGTTGAAACATCAGATAATCTGCCCACTTGTAAAAACCATAGAGTAGGTAAGATGAATTGATGAGCAATTTGCAAAGGTGTCACTAATAATAATATCATTCCGGCACAATTAATAAGCCATAACCACTTTTTCCCTCTTCTGATTAGTAAGAGAAATTCGGTTCTTAGTAATGGGAAAATGCTAAAATTAGTTTTTATCGTTGGTAAATTGAGTAAATTAATATTTTTATGTGAAGCTTTTTGTTGGGGTTTGATTTTAGTTTTTTTACCTGATTTTTTTTCTTCTATATTAAAACGATGAAAAAATAAAGAAGTCATTCCTATTGCTCCGATAGAAAAAAGAACCCATGCTAAACGACTTAAAATAAAAGTCGTTGGAAATGTTATTCCATCAAATTGAAATTTTTTAGCTTTTTTTACATTTCCTAAAACATAACCAATACTTAGTTCTTTAGTTTTTTTCGCATTGGTAATCTTTCTAACTTGATTTTCCATATGATGCATTACTATTTCTGTACCTAAGACATCTAATGAAAAATTGTTTTGATTCTTTTTGTTAGATAGCATCAGTAGCGAGAATAAAAAGAAGAAACCGATATTTTGTAAAACAGAATACTTCCCTAAAAAAACTTCAAAAATAACAGCGATACATGAAATAAAAAAAAGAGCTGGTATCGTTATTATAAAATAAGGTTTTACAAAATGAAGAATTTCAAAAGGGAAACCATCATTGTAGAAAAGGAAAAGTATACTACTCATGATAAAGATGGTACATAAAATGGCTAGTAAAACTAAAAAATTACTTAAAGCTTTAGAAAATAAATAGTTGAAGTTTTCAATCTTAGTAGAAGCAATAATTTGGCCTACTTTTGTGTTTAAATCAGTTTTAATACTATTGTTTACTAAGTAAAAACCAATTAAAGAAAGAAAAAGACTTGACATGATTGCAGTAACATAACCAAACCAAGCGGTATTATAAGTACCAATATAATTAGCAATTCGTATAGTAGAATAATTAGCATTAGGTTCAGGAATAAAAGTGTATGCAATTGCTAAGCTAGCACAGAGTGTAATTAGAAACGTATAGCTCCTAGTACGTTGTAAATAGTCTAATTTTATAATAGTCAAGAAAGATTTCATAGTTAATTAGTTTTAGTTAGATATAAATAAGCATCTTCTAAATTAGCTTGTTGTTTTTTGGCGTTTATTTCAGGTGTTTCAGAAATATATCTAACAACTAAATCACCATTTTTACGTGTGGTACTTACAATGATATTTGAGTTTTTGAAAGCAGTATATGCTTCTTTTTTAATTTTAGTTTCATAAACTTTATTTTGAACCTTTTTTATAATATTTTCTTGATGTTCTTTTATTAGTAAAGAACCGTTTTTAAGAATAGCAACTTCATCAGCAATGGTATCAATATCCGACACAATATGTGATGATAAAATAACAATACAATTGTTTCCTAGGTCTGAAATTAAATTACGAAAACGAACACGTTCTTCAGGATCTAAGCCAACAGTGGGTTCATCAAAAATTAAAACATTAGGGTTGTTTAATAAAGTTTGAGCAATGCCTACACGTTGCTTCATTCCTCCTGAATAACTACCGATAGGTTTTTTTGCCGCGTCAATTAAATTTAGACCTTCTAATAAATGTGTTATTCTTGGTTTTAGATTTTTACCTCCAATACCTTTCATAGCAGCCATGTATTCTAAAAATTCATAAGCATTTAAGTTTGGGTATACCCCAAAATTTTGGGGAAGAAAACCTAACTGTTTACGCATATAGTTTGTGTCTTTAGTTATGTTATTTTTATTTAATAAAATGCTACCATTAGTAGGGTTGCTTACGGTTGCTATCATTTTAAGTAAGGTAGATTTTCCTGCGCCATTAGGCCCTAATAATCCTAGAATACCTTTTTCAATAGTCATTGAAAAATCTTTTAAACCGAATTTTTCTTTGTTGTATTTTTTTGATATGTTTTGTATTTCTAATTTCATGTTTTTAGGATTTTATAAGTTTAATAGTAGTTTCTAACCCATTTTGTCTAAAAATTAATTCTTCAGATTCTTTAGGGTTTATTTCTAGCTCTATTCCAAAACTACCGTTATATAACTTGTTTTTTTCTTTACTTATTAAAATAACTTGTGCTCCTTGAGCTAAAAAATAAAGATGATTATTTTCTTCTTTAATTTCCATTGTCATTTTCATTCCATGTGAATTAAATAGGTATTTACCTAACACATTTTTAAAATCTGAAGTAACATTTTTATTGAAATATATTGTTTCTGTTTTACCATTTATAAAATTAAAAAGTTCATTTTTAATCATTTTATTAAAAGGGATTATACGAGAATTACTGAATAGTAGAATTAAATTTTGATTTTCAGGATTGTAATATTCTCTAAAAGAGTATCCAATATTATTACCACCATGGCCAATGTATCCATCTTTAAATTTCATGATTCCTAATCCGTAATTGGCATCGTCAAAAGCAGTAAATTTTTGTAAAGATTCTTTAGAAATTAATGTCCCCTTTTTAAATAAGTGGTTGTAAAATTTTGAAATGTCATTTAAATTAGAAGCAACACTTCCTGCAGCATATGCATAATTAGCAAAGAACCTATAGTCTAAATATGATGTTACATCTTTTTTTCTGTGAATTGGTTTTGCTAAGTTTTTAAGTTTTTTTGATATATACGGATAAGTGTTTTTCATATTACAAGGAGTAAAGATTCTTTCTTGGAGTAAATTGAAATAACTTTTATCGGTTACTTTTTCTAAAAGATGACCTAATAGTATATAATTAGTGTTACAATAATTATATTTTCCAATTTTTTTAGAGTTACTCTTAGGTATTTTATTAAGGAAATTTGAGTTGTAAAAAACATCACTTTTAGCATAAAAATCTTTCTCAATGTTTTTTCCTACAATTTCTCCAAGACCACTTCTATGTCTCAGTAATGATTCAATAGTTAAACTACCATCAACATTTTTAATTGGTTGCAAATAAGTACCTATGGAGTCCGATAATTTTATTGATCCTTTTTCAATTTCTTGTAAAAGTAAAATTGCAGTCATTTTTTTAGTAGCACTTCCGATATTAAAAATTGTATATTCATTAAAATTGTATTTGCCAGTATTCGCAACTGAAACCTTTCTGTTTTGTTTAACTAATACACCAACCCCTTGATTTAGTTCTGTAATATAAGGAGTGTATTTATCTAGTTGAGATTGTAGTAATTGTGCATGAATAACACTAGATGCTATGCATAAAAGATAAAATAAGATTGATTTGTGAAATTTCATAATTATTAGTTTTTTTATATTCAACACTTCAAAAGTCAATCAAAAGCTGTGTTGAAAAAAAGAAGAATGATAAACTATCTTTTAAAAATGATAAAAGTGTTTTTTACCATCATCATTGGAAGAAGAATGTTCAAATAAAAAAAAGTACCTTTCGTCATTTAAAAATGCTTTTCTTGAAAGCATAATGTAGGTTTGAAAGATTTTTTAAATATATGGCATGAAAAAAATAGATACTTGGATTGATAATAAAGTTGTACAAAATATTTTTGTTTGGTTATGCTTGTTTATAGTTTTAGTAGGAGGTATACAGTCAGAAAATAGAGTTTCTGCTGCTTTTTACGCTATTTTATTTATCATACCAACTATTTACTCAACGAACTATTTTATTTTACCTTTTTTTAATAAAAAGAAAATAATTTTTTTTTCAGCTTTTATATTAAATGGAATAATTTTTACAATAGTTCCTGTATATCTTATAAGTAGATCTTTACAGGAAACATTAAGTTTAAAAATGTTCTTAAACCTTTTTGGATTTGTGTTATTAGCAATGGTTTTTGGTATGGCTATAAAAATAGCAAGAGATAGTTTTTCTCGTCGCCAAGAAGAGAAAGAAGCACAGCTAAAGTTATTAAAAGCACAGTTAAATCCACATTTTTTGTTTAACACATTGAATAATTTATACGGACTATCTGTTGTTAAATCAGATAAGTTACCTAGTTTAATGTTGAAACTTTCTGATTTACTGCGTTATAGCTTGTACGAAACAAAAGATGTTTATGTAGCGTTAGAGAAAGAAATGAGCTACCTTCAAAATTATGTTTCTTTAGAAAAAATAAGGTTAGAAGAGCAATCAGAAATTCAATTTGAAATTGAAGGTAATTATAGAGGAAAACAAATTGCACCTATGCTTTTAATTGTTTTTGTAGAAAATGCATTTAAACATCTAGGAGCTAATTTAGGTGAAAAAAGTAATGTTAAGGTTTTTATTAATCTTACTGATAAAAACTTGGAATTTGAATGCATAAATTCGATAGATGATGATTTAGTTGAGAAAAATTTAGAAAAAGGGAAAAGTGGAATAGGATTGGAAAATGTTAAAAAACGTTTAAGTTTGATGTATCCAGAAACTCATGATTTAGAAATTGTAAAAATGAAAAATGAATATAGTGTTAAATTAATACTTAGTTTTTAAATGGAAAAGCTCAAATGTGTTATAGCTGATGATGAGCCAATTGCTCGTCAAATATTAGAAAGTTATATTAAAGAATTGCCAAATTTACAATTGGTATCATCATGTAAAAACTCATTTGAAGTAATGACTGTTTTACAAGAAAAAGAAATAGATTTACTTTTTTTAGATATAAATATGCCTAAGCTTTCAGGGTTAAGTTTGTTGAAAACATTACAACAAAAGCCCTCAGTTATTATTACTACTGCATATCCTGAATATGCTATTGAAGGTTTTGAATTATCGGTAACAGATTATTTGTTGAAGCCTTTTTCGTTTGAACGTTTTTTTCAAGCTGTTTTGAAAGTAAATAAAACAAATGTTATAAAGTCAGAAGTAGTATCCATAAATAAAGATATAGAAAGTAGTTCAATTTTTGTTAAAAGTGATAAAAAAATCATTAAACTAAATTTTAATGAAATCAATTATATTGAAGCCTATGGAAACTATATAAAAATTTATACAGACAAAAGAATTCTTACTCCACAAACACTTACCGATTTCTTAAAAAAGATTCCAAGTAATTTTATAAGAATTCATAAGTCATTTGCTGTTAATTTTAATAAAATAGAAATGATAGATGGCAATCAAATTGTTTTACAAAACAACTTTAAATTAGCTATAGGAAAATCTTACAGGAAAAAATTACTACAAATAATAGATAGAAGCTTAGATTAATTTAAGAAATAAGTGGAAATACATTTTGAAATAGTTGAGGGGTAAGTAATAGGGAGTTGTTTGTGGTTTTTAGTTTGATAGGTGATTAAAAAAAACTTTTATAATTTAAGTATTATGGCTACAGTCTCAATTTTAGTTGAAACCGTTGGTTGTTTTTATTGATTTCGTGTTTTGGAATTATTTCAATTCTTTTGTGTATCAACTTTTATATTGTATTCAATAAGTCTTAGTTTAAATTAGTTGCTGTGTTTTACTTTCTGCTATAAGAAGTTGAATACGTTACTTTACCAACTCTTAATGAATGAGGATTTTTTAAAGAAATTAAAATATTTTATGCTTGATTTACAGTGTTTTATGTATGAAAAGGTGTTTTTTTTTGTTGGGAGAGTAAATTTTCTATATATTAGCGGACAGATAGAGTAATGTTTTCCCCCACGAAATATATTTTACTTAAAAAAAAGTTACTCTTTTCACTATACTATATACAATATGGTATAATTTTTACTTTTTACTTTTTTACTGAGAATGAATAATTATGCTTTTAACAGCTATTAATTATTGTTAATTAAATCCCCAGATTATGGTAAAAAAGTACTTTTCGTGGCGTGAAGTAAACAGTTTCTATTTATTGTTTTTTGTCTTATTTTTTGGTTATCAGCAAAATGTGTTTGCACAATATGTTGATGTTGCCATTACAGGTAATCCTGTTAATACTGGAAACGTACAGGTTTTTCCAGCCAGTTCTTCCGCAAAACCGGAAATTGTAAATGTTAGGGCTACAATTGTTAGTGGAACTGGTTTGTTCACTAAAAGTGGTGATAATATAACATTCTCACATCAAAATTCTACAGATGTTGAAGTTGTTTTGGAATTTCTAGACAATACCAACACAAGAGTAACAGGTAATTTTTCTTATATTATTGCAGATATTGATACTCCCGAATCGGTATTTATACCTTGTTCAGATAGGGTAGCCTTTATTAGAGCCGAAGAAGATGTTGCGTTGTCTGAAACAGCTGGAGGTATTTTGGCTGATGGTCTGGTTCAGGCAGGTGGAGTTAATCAGTTAGATGCGCAGTTTTCTTATTTAAATGTTGATGTTGTTAATTTCACCATGCGGGCTACCGCTTCAGGTTGGGTTAAGAATGTTGATTTAAACTTAAATAATTTTGGGTTAGATAATTCTCCTGGATCGGGGGCATCACTTTCAGTGATTGTTTGCTCCAATTCTGATATTGATAATGATGGTGAAACCGATTTGAATGATTTAGATGATGATAATGATGGTATTTTAGATGTAGATGAGGCTGGTGCATTTAATCCAGTAGGTGATGAAGATGGCGATACTGTTCCAAACTATCTTGATTTGAATGATGACGGGAATGCAGGAGATGGTTCAAATACAGATTATACAGATGCTAATAATGATGGTATACCAGATGTGTTTGATACAGATAACGACGGTGTCCCTAATCATTTTGATACTGATTCAGACAATGATGGTTGTTTTGATGCAATTGAAGGTGATGAAACAGTCACAGCTTCACAGTTAGATTCGGTAGGTGCGATTGATATAGCAACTCAGGGAGGGATAGATAGTGATGGAGTACCTCAATTGGTGAATTCAAATGGTCAAGGCCAAGGAGGAGGAAATGAGATAGTAGCTACTGAAGTTGCTCTAGATGCTTCAGCATTAATAGATGTGACACAACAAACTGGAAATGGTTTAAATTTTACAATTACTTCAGCTTCAGCAACAAATACTACTGATTATACGGGTTCTTTACCAAATTATTCAGGGCCTTCAGCAACAGATGTTTCTGGAACATTGGTATATCAGTGGCAGGAAGATGGAGTAAATTTGTCTAATACCGGAGTATATCTAGGAACTAATACTTCTACTTTAACAATTTCAGATGTAACAGGGTTAAACGGAAAAGTTTATAACTTAATAGTTACGCACCCAAATAATACTTGTGTAGATATACAAAATAGTGCTACATTAACTGTAATTGATCCATGTACAAATTTAGCAACAGCTGGTACAGTGACTCCGAATGATCCTGACGCAGACGGTATAAATAACGTGTGTGATTTAGATGATGATAATGATGGTATTTTGGATGCTGATGAATGTGCTTTTATAAAATTAAAGCCAACTGACCTATCAAGCCCACCAGGTGGGAATGCTACAATGTATAGTGTTGTTAATGAAGATATAAGTGATCTTTTCAATTTGCCTCCAAATAGTTTATTTGTGACCATAACCAATGGTGCTACCAATCCATCAGGTGGTGCATGGATAGCAAATGCAGGGACTGGTGCTGGTACGTTTGAGTTTTCAGGGCCTTATTCAGATTTTATGTTTGTTACAGCAGCCCACGGTGGATCATTAGGAGATGGTGTCCAAGATGGTTTTGAATCATTAGACTTAGTAGAATTTAAACTCGATTCCCCATTGGCTTCCGATTTTATTTCTTTTAATTCTGGGTCTAATTATTATGTAGAGAATCCAGTGGGAGGAGCCATTGTAAATAATGGTCAAAGATTAGATTGGCAATCAACAGAGCCAGGAGCAAAAAGAATACGATTTTCTTCTACTTCAATAGCTGGTTCAAATAGCCAATATTTTATCGAGTTAAGAGTTTGTGATACAGATAGAGACCAAGTACTAGACCATTTAGATTTAGATAGTGATAATGATGGTATTTATGATGTAGTAGAATCAGGAGGAACACCAAGTACTACCAACTTGGGGCAAGCTGACGGAACAGTAGGTACTAGCCCAACTACTAATGGAATACCAAGCTCAGCAGCAACAGGTACTTCGCCAATCAATACGATAAGCACAAGTCCAGCAGATTACATAAACACTGATAGCGATGGTGATGGTTGTAGTGATGCCAATGAAGCATACGCCGATGCTAATGCTGATGGTGGAGATGGAGGAGTTTACAATCCTTCGAATACAGCAACAGAACCTCTAACCGAAGTAGCAGGTACAGTAAATTCTAATGGTATTGTTGTTGCTGCCGCATATAGCACTCCTGTTAATATAGATGGGGCATCCCCAGCAAATGATACACGTTTTGATTTTCAACAAGCAGGTACTACCCTAACGATAACTTCACAGCCAACGAGTCTAATCACTAATGGAGTAGGTTCAGTAGTATTTCAGGTATTGCCAAATTTAAATTATTATGCTTATCAATGGCAGGTTGATAAGCAAAGTGGAGGAGGCTTTGTAAACATCGATTCAACTAATACAACTGATATTTACACAGGAAGTGATACGGCATTACTAACACTAACAGGAGCAACTGCGACTGAGAACGGATATGTATATCAGGTTATCATAACAGATGGTTCTTATGTTTGCTCATCAGTTACTTCTAATTCAGCAACATTAACTATTGATACCACAGCCCCAACCGCAGATACGTTTACAAGTAATGATATTACACCAACCTTAACAGGATCAGGTGAGCCAAATGAAACCTTAACCATTACGGTAGATTCAGATGGCGATGGAACTCCAGAAGTAACGTATACAGTAACAACTGACGCCTCAGGAAACTGGAGTATCGATCCCGATACAGCAACACCTGACAGTGGAACTTTTCCAACGTTATCAGATGATGATACAATTGACGTTGTAGCAACGGATGCCGGAGGAAATACAGGATCAGGAGTTGTAACGATTGATACCACAGCCCCAACCGCAGATACGTTTACAAGTAATGATATTACACCAACCTTAACAGGATCAGGTGAGCCAAATGAAACCTTAACCATTACGGTAGATTCAGATGGCGATGGAACTCCAGAAGTAACGTATACAGTAACAACTGATGCCTCAGGAAACTGGAGTATCGATCCCGATACAGCAACACCTGACAGTGGAACTTTCCCAGCGTTATCAGATGATGATACGATTGACGTTGTAGCAACGGATGCCGGAGGAAATACAGGGTCAGGAGTTGTAACGATTGATACCACAGCCCCAACCGCAGATACGTTTACAAGTAATGATATTACACCAACCTTAACAGGATCAGGTGAGCCAAATGAAACCTTAACCATTACGGTAGATTCAGATGGCGATGGAACTCCAGAAGTAACGTATACAGTAACAACTGACGCCTCAGGAAACTGGAGTATTGATCCCGATACAGCAACACCTGACAGTGGAACTTTCCCAACCTTATCAGATGATGATACGATTGACGTTGTAGCAACGGATGCCGGAGGAAATACAGGATCAGGAGTTGTAACGATTGATACCACAGCCCCAACAGCAGATACGTTTACAAGTAATGATATTACACCAACCTTAACAGGGTCAGGTGAGCCAAATGAAACCTTAACCATTACGGTAGATTCAGATGGCGATGGAACTCCAGAAGTAACGTATACAGTAACAACTGACGCCTCAGGAAACTGGAGTATCGATCCGATACAGCAACACCTGACAGTGGAACTTTCCCAACCTTATCAGATGATGATACAATTGACGTTGTAGCAACGGATGCCGGAGGAAATACAGGATCAGGAGTTGTAACGATTGATACCACAGCCCCAACCGCAGATACGTTTACAAGTAATGATATTACACCAACCTTAACAGGATCAGGTGAGCCAAATGAAACCTTAACCATTACGGTAGATTCAGATGGCGATGGAACTCCAGAAGTAACGTATACAGTAACAACTGACGCCTCAGGAAACTGGAGTATCGATCCCGATACAGCAACACCTGACAGTGGAACTTTTCCAACGTTATCAGATGATGATACAATTGACGTTGTAGCAACGGATGCCGGAGGAAATACAGGATCAGGAGTTGTAACGATTGATACCACAGCCCCAACCGCAGATACGTTTACAAGTAATGATATTACACCAACCTTAACAGGATCAGGTGAGCCAAATGAAACCTTAACCATTACGGTAGATTCAGATGGCGATGGAACTCCAGAAGTAACGTATACAGTAACAACTGATGCCTCAGGAAACTGGAGTATCGATCCCGATACAGCAACGCCTGACAGTGGAACTTTCCCAACGTTATCAGATGATGATACGATTGACGTTGTAGCAACGGATGCCGGAGGAAATACAGGGTCAGGAGTTGTAACGATTGATACCACAGCCCCAACCGCAGATACGTTTACAAGTAATGATATTACACCAACCTTAACAGGATCAGGTGAGCCAAATGAAACCTTAACCATTACGGTAGATTCAGATGGCGATGGAACTCCAGAAGTAACGTATACAGTAACAACTGACGCCTCAGGAAACTGGAGTATTGATCCCGATACAGCAACACCTGACAGTGGAACTTTCCCAACCTTATCAGATGATGATACGATTGACGTTGTAGCAACGGATGCCGGAGGAAATACAGGATCAGGAGTTGTAACGATTGATACCACAGCCCCAACAGCAGATACGTTTACAAGTAATGATATTACACCAACCTTAACAGGATCAGGTGAGCCAAATGAAACCTTAACCATTACGGTAGATTCAGATGGCGATGGAACTCCAGAAGTAACGTATACAGTAACAACTGACGCCTCAGGAAACTGGAGTATCGATCCCGATACAGCAACACCTGACAGTGGAACTTTCCCAACGTTATCAGATGATGATACAATTGACGTTGTAGCAACGGATGTCGGAGGAAATACAGGATCAGGAGTAGTAGCGATTGATACCACAGCCCCAACCGCAGATACGTTTACAAGTAATGATATTACACCAACCTTAACAGGATCAGGTGAGCCAAATGAAACCTTAACCATTATGGTAGATGCAGATGGCGATGGAACTCCAGAAGTAACGTATACAGTAACAACTGACGCCTCAGGAAACTGGAGTATCGATCCCGATACAGCAACACCTGACAGTGGAACTTTCCCAACGTTATCAGATGATGATACAATTGACGTTGTAGTAATGGATGCCGTAGGAAATACAGGGTCAGGAATTGTAACGATTGATACCACAGCCCCAACCGCAGATACGTTTACAAGTAATGATATTACACCAACCTTAACAGGATCAGGTGAGCCAAATGAAACCTTAACCATTACGGTTGATGCAGATGGCGATGGAACTCCAGAAGTAACGTATATAGTAACAACTGATGCCTCAGGAAACTGGAGTATCGATCCCGATACAGCAACACCTGACAGTGGAACTTTCCCAACCTTATCAGATGATGATACGATTGACGTTGTAGCAACGGATGCCGGAGGAAATACAGGATCAGGAGTTGTAACGATTGATACCACAGCCCCAACCGCAGATACGTTTACAAGTAATGATATTACACCAACCTTAACAGGGTCAGGTGAGCCAAATGAAACCTTAACCATTACGGTAGATGCAGATGGCGATGGAACTCCAGAAGTAACGTATACAGTAACAACTGACGCCTCAGGAAACTGGAGTATCGATCCCGATACAGCAACACCTGACAGTGGAACTTTCCCAACCTTATCAGATGATGATACAATTGACGTTGTAGCAACGGATGCCGGAGGAAATACAGGATCAGGAGTTGTAACGATTGATACCACAGCCCCAACCGCAGATACGTTTACAAGTAATGATATTACACCAACCTTAACAGGATCAGGTGAGCCAAATGAAACCTTAACCATTACGGTAGATTCAGATGGCGATGGAACTCCAGAAGTAACGTATACAGTAACAACTAACGCCTCAGGAAACTGGAGTATTGATCCCGATACAGCAACACCTGACAGTGGAACTTTCCCAGCGTTATCAGATGATGATACAATTGACGTTGTAGCAACGGATGCCGGAGGAAATACAGGATCAGGAGTTGTAACGATTGATACCACAGCCCCAACCGCAGATACGTTTACAAGTAATGATATTACACCAACCTTAACAGGATCAGGTGAGCCAAATGAAACCTTAACCATTACGGTAGATTCAGATGGCGATGGAACTCCAGAAGTAACGTATACAGTAACAACTGACGCCTCAGGAAACTGGAGTATCGATCCCGATACAGCAACACCTGACAGTGGAACTTTCCCAACCTTATCAGATGATGATACAATTGACGTTGTAGCAACGGATGTCGGAGGAAATACAGGATCAGGAGTTGTAACGATTGATACCACAGCCCCAACCGCAGATACGTTTACAAGTAATGATATTACACCAACCTTAACAGGATCAGGTGAGCCAAATGAAACCTTAACCATTACGGTAGATTCAGATGGCGATGGAACTCCAGAAGTAACGTATACAGTAACAACTGACGCCTCAGGAAACTGGAGTATTGATCCCGATACAGCAACACCTGACAGTGGAACTTTCCCAACCTTATCAGATGATGATACGATTGACGTTGTAGCAACGGATGTCGGAGGAAATACAGGATCAGGAGTTGTAACGATTGATACCACAGCCCCAACCGCAGATACGTTTACAAGTAATGATATTACACCAACCTTAACAGGATCAGGTGAGCCAAATGAAACCTTAACCATTACGGTAGATTCAGATGGCGATGGAACTCCAGAAGTAACGTATACAGTAACAACTGACGCCTCAGGAAACTGGAGTATTGATCCCGATACAGCAACACCTGACAGTGGAACTTTCCCAACCTTATCAGATGATGATATAATTGACGTTGTAGCAACGGATGTCGGAGGAAATACAGGATCAGGAGTTGTAACGATTGATACCACAGCCCCAACCGTAGATACGTTTACAAGTAATGATATTACACCAACCTTAACAGGATCAGGTGAGCCAAATGAAACCTTAACCATTACGGTAGATTCAGATGGCGATGGAACTCCAGAAGTAACGTATACAGTAACAACTGACGCCTCAGGAAACTGGAGTATTGATCCCGATACAGCAACACCTGACAGTGGAACTTTCCCAGCGTTATCAGATGATGATACAATTGACGTTGTAGCAACGGATGCCGGAGGAAATACAGGATCAGGAGTTGTAACGATTGATACCACAGCCCCAACCGCAGATACGTTTACAAGTAATGATATTACACCAACCTTAACAGGATCAGGTGAGCCAAATGAAACCTTAACCATTATGGTAGATGCAGATGGCGATGGAACTCCAGAAGTAACGTATACAGTAACAACTGACGCCTCAGGAAACTGGAGTATTGATCCCGATACAGCAACACCTGACAGTGGAACTTTCCCAACGTTAGCAGACAATGATACGATTGACGTTGTAGCAACGGATGCCGGAGGAAATACAGGATCAGGCGTAGTCACAATTGTTTTAGATCAAGACACTGATGAAGATGGAGTTCCAGACAATATAGATGTTGATGATGATAATGATGGAATACCTGATAGTGCAGAGGGAACAGGTGATACGGATGGTGATGGAATACCAGATAGTTTAGATTTAGATAGTGATAATGATGGAATTTTAGATGTAGATGAAGGCGGAAATGGTGATTTAGATACTAATGGAGATGGCGTAATCGATTCAAATGACACTGGATATGTAGATTCAGATAATGATGGACAAGCAGATGATTCAGTAGATACAGAAGAGGAGCCAGATACTGATGGTGATGGTGTGCCAGATTATCAAGATTTAGATAGTGATAATGACGGAATAAACGATGTTATTGAGAATGGCAATGGCGATTTAGACACGAATAATGATGGTGTTATCGATTCAAATGATACTGGCGGATCTGATAGTGATGAAGATGGTATATCCGATAGTGTAGATTCAGATTCGTCTAATTTTGGCGAAGGCAATGGAGGAGAAGGCGATACTGTTGATACAGATGGTGATGGTGTTCCAGATTATCAGGATTTAGATAGTGATGATGATGGTATCAATGATATAACAGAAGGCGGTAATGATGATGAAGATGGAAATGGATTGGTAGATGGTCCAGATAGTGATGGTGATGGAATTTTAGACGAAGTAGATGAGGATGATTCAGGCTTTGGAGATGCAGGAAATACCGATGTAAATGATACAGACCCAACGGATCCAAATATTGGAGGAACAGGAGTAGTACCAGATAGTGGAACAGATAGTGATGGTGATGGAATTTCAGATAGTGTTGATGGAGATGATACAGCATTTGGAGATTTTATAGATACAGATGGTGATGGAATACCAGATAATATAGACGTCGATGATGATAATGATGGAATACCTGATAGTGCAGAGGGAACAGGTGATACGGATGGTGATGGAATACCAGATAGTTTAGATTTAGATAGTGATAATGATGGGATTTTAGATGTAGATGAAGGCGGAAATGGTGATTTAGATACTAATGGCGATGGCGTAATCGATTCAAACGACACTGGATATGTAGATTCAGATAATGATGGACAAGCAGATGATTCAGTAGATACAGAAGAGGAGCCAGATACTGATGGTGATGGTGTGCCAGATTATCAAGATTTAGATAGTGATAATGACGGAATAAACGATGTTATTGAGAATGGCAATGGTGATTTAGACACGAATAATGATGGTGTTATCGATTCAAATGATACTGGCGGGTCTGATAGTGATGAAGATGGTATATCCGATAGTGTAGATTCAGATTCGTCTAATTTTGGCGAAGGCAATGGAGGAGAAGGCGATACTGTTGATACGGATGGTGATGGTGTACCGGATTATCAGGATTTAGATAGTGATGATGATGGTATCAATGATATAACAGAAGGCGGTAATGATGATGAAGATGGAAATGGGGTAATAGACGGTCCAGATAGTGATGGAGATGGAATTTCAGATGAAGTAGATGAGGATGATTCAGGCTTTGGAGATACAGGAAATACAGATGTAAATGATACAGACCCAACGGATCCAAATAGTGGAGGAACAGGAGTAGTACCAGATAGTGGAACAGATAGTGATGGAGATGGTATTTCAGATAGTGTTGATGGAGATGATACAGGCTTTGGAGATTTTACAGATACAGATGGTGATGGAATACCAGATAATATAGATGTCGATGATGATAATGATGGAATACCCGATAGTGCAGAGGGAACAGGTGATACGGATGGTGATGGAATACCAGATAGTTTAGATTTAGATAGTGATAATGATGGTATTTTAGATGTAGATGAAGGTGGTAATGGTGATTTAGATACTAATGGCGATGGCGTAATCGATTCAAATGACACTGGATATGTAGATTCGGATAATGACGGACAAGCAGATGATTCAGTAGATACAGAAGAGGAGCCAGATACAGATGGTGATGGTGTGCCAGATTATCAAGATTTAGATAGTGATAATGACGGAATAAATGATGTTATTGAGAATGGCAATGGTGATTTAGACACGAATAATGATGGTGTTATCGATTCAAATGATACTGGCGGATCGGATAGTGATGAAGATGGTATATCTGATAGTGTAGATTCAGATTCGTCTAATTTTGGCGAAGGCAATGGAGGAGAAGGCGATACTGTTGATACGGATGGTGATGGTGTACCGGATTATCAGGATTTAGATAGTGATGATGATGGTATCAATGATATAACAGAAGGCGGTAATGATGATGAAGATGGAAATGGAATAGTAGATGGTCCAGATAGTGATGGTGATGGAATTTTAGATGAAGTAGATGAGGATGATTCAGGCTTTGGAGATGCAGGAAATACCGATGTAAATGATACAGACCCAACGGATCCAAATAGTGGAGGAACAGGAGTTTTACCAGATAGTGGAACAGATAGTGATGGTGACGGAATTTCAGATAGTGCAGACATCAACAACGCTGTTTTTGGAGATGCAGTTGGAGTAGATGATTGTGTTACTGTTTATAATGAATTTACACCTAATGATGATGGAAGTAATGATACTTTAATTATTAATTGTATTGAGAATTATCCAAATAATACATTAGAGATATTTAATCGCTGGGGTAATTTAGTGTATAGTAAAAAACAATACAAAAACACTTGGGATGGTACTTCTAACGGAAGAGCAAATATTCAAGTAGAAGATAAGTTACCTTCAGGTACGTATTTCTATGTTCTTGATTTAGGAAATGGAAATAAAGTTAAAAAAGGATGGATCTATATTAATAGAGATTAATATCATAGTTTTGTAAAATTATAAAAAAACTATCTTTATATATTTAACAAGTTTATTTTTTTAAAGTTTGAGAAGAAGTTTTTAGTGTAATTTTTGATAGAATAATTTAAAAACAATAATAAATCTAAATAGATTAGTAAGGATGAATAATATATTAAAAGTAATCAGCATACTACTATTAGTATTCAGTTCATATATTGTAAACGGACAGCAAGATCCTCAGTATACACAATATATGTTTAATACAATGAGTGTAAATCCAGCGTATGTTGGCTCAAAAGGACATACTATGATAAATGTTTTGGCGCGTACGCAATGGGTAGGAATTGATGGAGCTCCGGATACGCAAACATTAAGTTATGATACCCCTTTAGGCTATTCAGGAGTAGGTTTAGGAGTAAATTTGGTAAATGATGCAATAGGTCCTTCTAATGAGACTTACATAGATGCTAATGTATCTTATACAGTAAGGACAAGTGAAGAAGGTAATTTAGCATTTGGATTAAAATTAGGGGGTCGATTTTTTAGTGTAGATTGGAGTAAAGGTGTTTTTCGAGATGGAAATGATCGTTCTTTAAATGAGAATATAAGCAAGTTTTTACCTACAATAGGAGCAGGAGTTTATTATTACAAATCAAATTGGTATTTAGGATTAGCAGTACCTAATTTATTACGCACAGAACATTATGATGATGTTAGTAATGGAGGAGTTGTAGCAACAGAACGTATGCACTATTTTTTAATAGGAGGCTATGTTTTTGATTTAAGTGATTCTATAAAGTTTAAACCCGCTGTATTGAGTAAAATTGTAAGTGGAGCACCTTTATCATTGGATGTCTCGGCAAATTTTTTATTCAATAATAAGTTCAGGCTAGGAGCAGCATGGAGATGGGACGATTCAATAAGTGCCCTTTTAGGATTTCAAATCAATGAATCTCTTCAAATCGGTTATGCTTATGATTTAACGACATCCAATTATAGTAATTATAATTCAGGGACTCATGAAGTAATGCTTCGATATGAGATATTTAAAGAACAAAAGATGAAATCACCAAGATTTTTCTAATGAATTAAAATCTAAGGATATGAAGAACAGAATATTATTAATTTTATTGTTGTTAGTTACAGTTTTAAGTTTCGGGCAACGCAAGTATGCAGCAGATAGGTATTTTAAAGAATACGCTTATAAAAAATCAGCAGAGTTATATGAAACTATTTATAAGAAAGGAGATAAAACATACTTGGTAATAAGTAGGTTGGCAGATTCACATTATTTTAATGTAGCTTTTGATAAAGCTGAGCAGTGGTATGAAGAATTGATAAAAAATTATCCATCAATAGTTTCATCAGAGCATATATTTCGTTATGCTCAAACATTAAAGAGTAATGGAAAGATTAAAGACTCAGATCAATGGATGTTGAAGTTAAAAGACTTAGGAGAAAATGATAGTAGAGCTATCGCCTTAGAAAAGAATAAAGATTATTTTGTAGAATACACCAATAAAGAGAAAACGTTTATTAATATTCACAATTTATCAAGCAATACAACGTATTCAGATTTTGGAGGTTTTATTTATGAAGATTCCTTTTATTTTGCTTCTACCCGTCCAGATGCTGAAAACAAGAAAATTTATCAATGGAATAATCAGCCTTATTTAAATATTTATCGCTCAGAATTAAATCGATTAGAAGAAGATAAGGGATTAGATGTGTCTTTATCAAATAAGGTAGCATCTTTAAGTACGAAGTATCATGAATCTAATGCAATAATAAGTAAGAATGGAAAAATGATGTACTTTACACGAGATAATTATGATGGCAATAAGTTGCAATCAGATAAAAATCGTACAACTCATTTAAAGATATATAGCGCAGAAAAGATTTATGAGACTTGGGGAAATGTAAAAGAACTACCATTTAATAGTGATCAATACTCTACCGGACATCCAGCATTGAGTTCAGATGAAAAAACATTATACTTTGTTTCAGATATGCCTAATGGTTATGGAGGAACTGATTTATATAAAGTATCGATAGATGAAAACGGAAATTATGGATTCTCCAGAGAATTTAGGCTCAACAATAAATACAGAAGGACGAGAGATGTTTCCATTTGTAGGAGAAGACAATCGATTGTATTTTTCTTCCAATGGACATTTAGGATTAGGAGCATTAGATATATTTGAATCGCAAATAGAAGGGGACAGATATTCAGTTCCTGTTAATTTAGGCGCACCAGTTAATGGTTCACTAGATGATTTTGGGTTTGTAATCAATAAAGATAGAACAGCAGGTTTCTTTTCTTCTAATCGAGAAGGAGGAGTCGGTGATGATGATATTTATAGTTTCACAATTTACAAGTGTAAAGAAAATATAAAGGGTATTGTTACAGATTCCCGAACAGGCTCTCCAATAGAAAATGTACGAGTACAGTTAATGGATGAATCAGGAGTTCTAATATCAGAACAAGTAACAAAAACAGATGGTGTTTATTTATTTTCAAAAGTAGCATGTGAAAAGAACTTTGTAGTTGTAGCGTCAAAAGCAGACTATAAGGCAACACAACAAGCCACAGTTACATTAGATGTCAATGAAAAGGATATAAGCTCTGATTTACAATTAGAATCATTGATAGCTGAAAATCAAATAGTAATCAACCCGATTTATTTTGATTTTGATTTATCTAATATCCGTGAGGATGCAGAGTATGAGTTGGAGCATATAGTTTCGGTACTTAATAACAATCCAGAAATGATAATAAAAATAGAGTCTCATACGGATAGTCGAGGTCCGAGAGATTACAATAGGATTCTTTCAGATAAGAGAGCTAAGTCCACACGAGATTATATAATTTCAAGAGGAATCCCTTCATCACGAATAGAGAGTGCTATAGGATATGGCGAGGATCAATTATTGAACGATTGTAAAGAAGGATGGAAAAGTAAATGTGGTGAAGAGGATCATCAGAAAAACAGGCGATCGTATTTTTATATAGTAAGTGGAGGAAAAAATGTAAAAACGAGTACTCAATAATTAAAGAATACATAAAAAGTAATTAAAACGTCTCTGTAAGGAGGCGTTTTTTTATAAGTCAAACATTACAATTACAAGAAAATACGTAATTAGTATGTTTATTTCGATAATTTATAATTAGTTTATTGCTTTGATGATTGCTCTTTTTCTATTCATAGTTTTAATTATATAATTTAATATTTTTCATGCTTTTTAAAATACTGGAATTAGACTATGTTAAATTAAATTTAAAGATAAGTGCGTCTTACGTTAATTTTATTAAGTGAGAATATTAGATTTTGAATTTAATAAGATTGTTTTGATATATTATTAGTACTTAGAAAGAGTCTTATAAATAATTGTTCTGAAATTTCTTTAGGATAGAATTTTTGTAAATAATTGATAAAGGTTAATTGTAAATTAGTCAATAACAATAGTTTTCTTATTTTTGTCCTCATTAATACAAAAAAATGTCAAAAAAGAACATAGCAATCCTAACGGTAATTTTAGCAATTTTAATTGATCAAGTCAGTAAGATATATGTGAAAACACACTTTACTTTAGGTGAAGAGGTAGTCGTTTTTAGCAACTGGTTTAAAATTCACTTTACCGAAAATAATGGAATGGCTTGGGGGTTCGAATTTGGTGGTAAATCAGGGAAATTATTTTTGACATTATTTAGATTAGTAGCTGTAACAGGAATTATATATTGGCTTAATCAAAGTATAAAAAGAAAAACTCATAATGCAGTAATTACAGCTATAGCATTAATTTTAGCCGGAGCTGTTGGTAATATTATTGATTCTGTATTTTATGGAGTTATTTTTGATTCTTCTATGCATAAGGTAGCTACATTATTCTCAGATGAACCTTATGGAGAATTGTTTTATGGTAAAGTAGTTGATATGCTTTACTTTCCAATATATGAAGGTGAAAGCTTTACTTTTTTTAACGCTATATTTAATGGTGCTGATTCTTGGATTACTATTGGAGTTATCTTACTTTTTATATTTAATAAACAAGCATTTCCTAAAGAAAATTAATACGTCAGTTTTTACTAGCTGTAAATGAGATGGATAAATAATTTAATATTTTTTTTGTAAAAATATTTTTTTTTTATATATTTATAAATCAAGAGTTTAGTGTTGTCCCCCACACAATATAATATACTTAAAAATACTTATTCTTTTAGTTATACTACACTTTAGTATAATCCTTTACTTTTTACTCATAATGAATAATTAATCTTTTAAAACTTTAAAAGTTAATTATTAATTAATCTAATTCCCAGATTATGGTTAAAAAGTTTTTTTCATGTTATTTAGTAAATAGACTAGATGTTTTTCTGTTTTTTTTATTATTTGGATGTGTAAGTTTTATGTATGCACAGGTACCTAACGCTCAATTGTCTGGAACAAATGCTTATTTTAGAGGGAACTACATAGAAGCAGGTTTGTCAGATAGGGGGACGTTTGGTGCTCCAAATGGAACGAGACCTTCCGGTTATCATAATTCAAGATTTTCTTCTTTAGGTTTTATAGCAAATCCCGCGAATGATGGATGGGTGAATTATGATGGAGACTATTTCATACCAGGAACTCCAGAAGAGGGATTTGCAATAGAAATAAATGGAACTACATATAATAATAACACAAGAGGACCAATTGAAGAAATTCCAGGTTCAATTACTTCTGTTAATTCGAGTACAAGTTATTGTGCTGAGGATGCTGCAGAAGTAATTTGGGAAGGTAGTGTTGGCGGTATCGATGTACATAGATCCTATATTGTTACTGAAAATGGACTTTTTATAAAAATGACAACTACCCTAACAAACACCAGTAGTACAACACTAAATAATATTTTCTGGATGCATAATGTAGACCCTGATAATAATCAGGGCTTATCTGGAAATTTTGATACAACTAATTCAATTGAAGCCCAAGCATCAGGTCTTCTGGATAAACTGGCTGTAGTAAGGGCTCTCAAAATCCTGTTGGGGAGTCTACCGACCCCGATGGTTCTGTGATTCATCTGATGGCTTCTGATGAAAAGGCAAGAGTAACATTTGGAGGCTTTTCTAATAGAAGCCCTTCCGGTATTTGGAATGGAACTAGTTTATCTAACATGGAAGGTGCTTCAGCAACACATGATAAGGCTATTTCAATTGCTTTTAATATAGGAAGTCTAGCAAGTGGTGAAACTGTGGACTTTACATACTTCTACATGTTAGGCACGGATTATAGTAGTGTTTTAAATTGTAGTGATGAAGATGGAGATGGATTACCAGATATATATGATAAAGATGATGATGATGATGGAATTTTAGATGCAATAGAATCTAATGGAAATGATCCAGACGGTGATGAAGATGGAGATGGTATTTTAAATTGGCAGGATATCTTTGATAATAATTTCACAGGAGATGGCTCTATTACAAATTATACAGATGCTAATGGAGATGGAATACCTGATGTTTATGATAATGATTTAGATTTGATTCCAAACCATATGGATGTAGATTCTGATAATGATGGATGTTTTGATGCTGTTGAGGGTGATGAAAATGTCCAGTTTGACCAACTTACTAGTGAAGGTAATATAGATATTTCAACCCATGGAGGAAGTGATTCAAATGGGGTACCTAATTTAGTTAATAACTCAGGCCTTGCTGATATAGGGGGAGATCAAGGGCAGGGTTTAAGTGGTTATGTATATACTGCTACAAGGGTTATTGTAGATGCCACAAATTTAATCGATCAAACAGTTAATGTTGGAGAGGCTACAACTTTTTCAATTATTGCTTCTTCAGCAACAAGTACAAATATCTTTTCTGGAGTACCTCCAAATACGCTACCTAATTACACTGATGCCTCAGCAATTGATATTTCAAGTGGTCTTATTTATAAATGGCAAGTAGATGGAATAGATATTTCAGACAATAGTATTTATTCAGGATCAGCTACAAATACTTTAGAGATTTCGGATGTTACAGGCCTAAACGGAAAGACCTATAAATTAATCGTAACACACCCAGATAATCTCTGTGTTACTATAGAAAATGAAGCAGAATTAACTGTTATTGATCCATGTACCTTTGGTACAACACTAGGTACACCATCAACAAATGATCCTGATGGAGATGGTATTAATAATGATTGTGATTTAGATGATGATAACGATGGTATTTTAGATACTATTGAAATGGCGGTATGTACAAGTGACGGATTAACTGTATCACCAATAAACCCTGGATGGACAGATAGCCACGAGGGTTTTTATTTCATATTAGAAAATTCATCTTTTGCAGATCCTTCATTAGGGGGAGTATGGAATGTGGTTGGAACTTCACTGTTGACGGCTTGGGACAGTCCATCTAATGATCGCATAACGGAAAATAATTTTGAAGTAGATGGGTCAATTTGTCAAAAATGGAATACTTTTTCGGGAAATGAAGGGGATTCTCATCCTGCATCGCGTGTTAAACTTTTTTCCATTGATAGTGATGGTATCGAACATCGAACAGTAGATTTTAGTACGTTTTCAGGTAATAATTCTGCAATGTGGATATTACTAGCAGATGGTAGAGTTTTATTAACATTTGCAGGAGCAGTTCCGAAAGGAATTATATCAGCAATATATGCTAGCAATAAATCAGTTTCACAATTTCGTTTTGACAGAGCAGCACCAACTAGAATAAAACCAGATACACATCAAGTATATCTAGGTCAAGGGGCATTTATTGCTGGACTCCCTGTGTGTGATCCAGATTTTGATCAGGATGGTATACCGAATAGACTCGACTTAGATAGCGATAATGATGGTTGTAACGATGTTATAGAATCTGGAGGGATAGATTCGAATCAAGATGGAATATTAGATGGAACAGGTTACGATAGTGTTGGGCAAGTTACAGGGGGGACTGGAGGTTATGATGGTGCAACAGGTAATGAAATAGAAGCTGTTGTTCTACAGATTGATAACGATCCAAGTGATGCTACGATTTGTTTAGGAACGGATGTGACTTTTACAGGAGTAGCTTCTTCTTTGAGTACAACAACATTTACAGGTACTGCACCAGCAACCATACCAAATTATAGTGGAAGCACCGCAAGTACAACCGATTTAGTATACCAATGGCAAGAACAGGTTACAGGTTCTGGTCCATGGAATGATATAACCAATGGAGGAATTTACAGCAACGCTACAACGTCTAGCTTAACATTAACGAATCCGTTATTTGGAGTTTCTTCGAATAAATATAGACTGGTAGTTACCAGTACGAAAAATGTCTGTGCTAGTGTGTTTACTTCGGAAGTACTTCTAACAATTAATAATGTGGCAGGAGGAGCTATTGCAGGAAATCAAACAATTTGTAGCGGGGATAATCCGAATGCATTCTCAGAATCAGCAACTTCTATAGGAAGCGGAACTCTTAGTTATCAATGGGAAAGTAGTATTGATGGTGTTTCGTTTAATGATATATCGGGAGCAACATCTAATCTATATGACCCAGATATTTTAACACAAACTACTTGGTATCGTAGAAAAACAATTTCAGTATTAAATGGTGTATCGTGTGAAGCGTATAGTAATGAACTAAAGGTTACCGTAAGCATAGTAGAATCTTCTATAACGAATCCAACAGTTATAGAAAATAACGTCTTATGGTTAGAGAGTAGTGATCCTAATGGAACAGGTATACCTCCCTCTAATGGTAGTACAATCAATACGTGGGTAGATAAATCCCCTGAAAGTAATAATGCTACGGTACTCACAGGTCAAGGACCAGCAATGTATGATACAACGAATTCGATCAATGGAAATTCGGTTATGTCTTTTACTAGAGACTCAGGTTCCAATGGAGATGTATATGAAGTTTCAGGTTTAGATATTAGACCTATAACGAATCCTGATGTATCGATATTTGTAGTTTACAAACCAAAACCTACATCAGGTACTACAAATGGTATTTGGGGAGTTGACAATGGTACTTGGGATAGGTTTTTTTATATGAATTATAATAGCTTTGGTGGTCCGGAGGATGGTATTGTTGGATTAGGTCCTGGACATGATTATGCATTAATTACTGGGGGCGCTACCATTGGTGATACCAAATTACTATCAGTAGTTTATGATGGTGAAGTTAGTGGAGGTGTAAATAGTGGTCCTGTTAATGGGTCGTTAGTTAGATTTGGTTCACAAGTTGTAAGAACGTTTACGGATAATACACAAGCCTCTAATCAGCAAAGCACATTAAGGATAGGTTTTGATGGAGATGGTGGTTTTGGAAGTTTTTATTTAGCTGAGTTTATTGTGTATAACAGGTTACTTACGGATTGTGAAACATTTAGAGTGATTGAGTATTTGAGTAATAAATACGGAGAAAGTTATTCATCAATGATAACAACACAACCAACCGATCAAGTATCTTGTACAACAGAGGTAGTTAACTTTACATCCCAAGTATCTTCCGAGGTAACTTCTATAGAGTGGGAAGAGGAAACTTCATCAGGAATCTGGAGTAAGGTTAGTGACAATAGCATATACAGTAATTCAAATACATCAACACTAACAATAACCAATCCACCAGCAAATTATTCTGGACGAAGATATAGATTGAAAGCTACCTTATCGACGGGATTATGTCCCTGTATAGATTATTCGGAAGAGGTAACTCTTACGGTGAACGATATAAGTGCAGGAGTCATAGCGACGGACCAAACGATTTGTAGTGGTGATGATCCAATTGCTTTTACAGAGACCACAGCTTCAATGGGTGACGGAATATTGACGTATCAATGGCAAAGTAGTACAGACGGAACAAGTTTTACTAATATAGTAGGTGCAATTAATGCGACTTATGATGCAGGAGCATTGACTGCAGATACGTGGTATCAAAGAATTGTTACCTCTACTTTGTCAGGAGTGGCTTGTACAGCAATTAGTAATTCAGTTAAGATTTCTGTAAATCCATTACCGACAGTAGCAACGGATCCTACGGCTCATATTTGTAACAATGCGACTTTAAATCACGATCTAACAGGAGATACTACCGTCCCAGGAATTACCTTTAGTTGGGTAGCTGCGGATAATGCTAATGTCACAGGAGAAACGACTACTGCTTCTACTGCTACAAGTATTACCGATACGCTAGTAAATACAAGTAACAGCGTGCAAACGGTAACCTATACAATTACTCCTACCAGTGGTAATGCCTGTACAGGGGATGCGTATACCTATACGGTTACTATTGATCCGCAGGATTTTGTAGCGACGGATCCTACGGCTCATATTTGTAACAATGCGACTTTAAATCACGATCTAACAGGAGATACTACCGTCCCAGGAACTACCTTTAGTTGGGTAGCTGCGGATAATGCTAATGTCACAGGAGAAACTACTTCGGCTTCTACTGCTACAAGTATTACCGATACGCTAGTAAATACAAGTAACAGCGTGCAAACGGTTATCTATACGATTACCCCTACCAGTGGTAATGCCTGTACAGGGGATGCGTATACCTATACGGTTACTATTGACCCACAGGATTTTGTAGTGACCGATCCTACGGCTCATATTTGTAACAATGCGACTTTAAATCACGATCTAACAGGAGATACTACCGTCCCAGGAATTACCTTTAGTTGGGTAGCTGCGGATAATGCTAATGTCACAGGAGAAACTACTTCGGCTTCTACTGCTACAAGTATTACCGATACGCTAGTAAATACAAGTAACAGCGTGCAAACGGTAACCTATACGATTACCCCTACCAGTGGTAATGCCTGTACAGGGGATGCGTATACCTATACGGTTACTATTGACCCACAGGATTTTGTAGTGACCGATCCTACGGCTCATATTTGTAATAATGCGACTTTAAATCACGATTTAACAGGAGATACTACCGTCCCAGGAACTACCTTTAGTTGGGTAGCTGCGGATAATGCTAATGTCACAGGAGAAACTACTACTGCTTCTACTGCTACAAGTATTACCGATACGCTAGTAAATACAAGTAACAGCGTGCAAACGGTAACCTATACAATTACTCCTACCAGTGGTAATGCCTGTACAGGGGATGCGTATACCTATACGGTTACTATTGATCCGCAGGATTTTGTAGCGACGGATCCTACGGCTCATATTTGTAATAATGCGACTTTAAATCACGATCTAACAGGAGATACTACCGTCCCAGGAACTACCTTTAGTTGGGTAGCTGCGGATAATGCTAATGTCACAGGAGAAACTACTACTGCTTCTACTGCTACAAGTATTACCGATACACTAGTAAATACAAGTAACAGCGTGCAAACGGTTATCTATACGATTACCCCTACCAGTGGTAATGCCTGTACAGGGGATGCGTATACCTATACGGTTACTGTTGACCCACAGGATTTTGTAGCGACGGATCCAACGGTTCATATTTGTAACAATGCGACTTTAAATCACGATTTAACAGGAGATACTACCGTCCCAGGAACTACCTTTAGTTGGGTAGCTGCGGATAATGTTAATGTCACAGGAGAAACGACTTCGGCTTCTACTGCTACAAGTATTACCGATACGCTAGTAAATACAAGTAACAGCGTGCAAACGGTTATCTATACGATTACCCCTACCAGTGGTAATGCCTGTACAGGGGATGCGTATACCTATACGGTTACTGTTGACCCACAGGATTTTGTAGCGACGGATCCTACGGCTCATATTTGTAACAATGCGACTTTAAATCACGATTTAACAGGAGATACTACCGTCCCAGGAACTACCTTTAGTTGGGTAGCTGCGGATAATGCTAATGTCACAGGAGAAACTACTTCGGCTTCTACTGCTACAAGTATTACCGATACGCTAGTAAATACAAGTAACAGCGTGCAAACGGTTATCTATACGATTACCCCTACCAGTGGTAATGCCTGTACAGGGGATGCGTATACCTATACGGTTACTATTGACCCACAGGATTTTGTAGCGACGGACCCTACGGCTCATATTTGTAATAATGCGACTTTAAATCACGATTTAACAGGAGATACTACCGTCCCAGGAACTACCTTTAGTTGGGTAGCTGCGGATAATGCTAATGTCACAGGAGAAACTACTACTGCTTCTACTGCTACAAGTATTACCGATACACTAGTAAATACAAGTAACAGCGTGCAAACGGTAACCTATACGATTACCCCTACCAGTGGTAATGCCTGTACAGGGGATGCGTATACCTATACGGTTACTATTGACCCACAGGATTTTGTAGTGACCGATCCTACGGCTCATATTTGTAACAATGCGACTTTAAATCACGATCTAACAGGAGATACTACCGTCCCAGGAATTACCTTTAGTTGGGTAGCTGCGGATAATGCTAATGTCACAGGAGAAACTACTTCGGCTTCTACTGCTACAAGTATTACCGATACGCTAGTAAATACAAGTAACAGCGTGCAAACGGTAACCTATACGATTACCCCTACCAGTGGTAATGCCTGTACAGGGGATGCGTATACCTATACGGTTACTATTGACCCACAGGATTTTGTAGTGACCGATCCTACGGCTCATATTTGTAACAATGCGACTTTAAATCACGATCTAACAGTAGATACTACCGTCCCAGGAATTACCTTTAGTTGGGTAGCTGCGGATAATGCTAATGTCACAGGAGAAACTACTTCGGCTTCTACTGCTACAAGTATTACCGATACGCTAGTAAATACAAGTAACAGCGTGCAAACGGTTATCTATACAATTACTCCTACCAGTGGTAATGCCTGTACAGGGGATGCGTATACCTATACGGTTACTATTGATCCGCAGGATTTTGTAGCGACGGATCCTACGGCTCATATTTGTAATAATGCGACTTTAAATCACGATCTAACAGGAGATACTACCGTCCCAGGAACTACCTTTAGTTGGGTAGCTGCGGATAATGCTAATGTCACAGGAGAAACTACTACTGCTTCTACTGCTACAAGTATTACCGATACACTAGTAAATACAAGTAACAGCGTGCAAACGGTTATCTATACGATTACTCCTACCAGTGGCAATGCCTGTACAGGGGATGCGTATACCTATACGGTAACTATTGACCCTCAGGATTTTGTAGCGACGGATCCTACGGCTCATATTTGTAACAATGCGACTTTAAATCACGATCTAACAGGAGATACTACCGTCCCAGGAACTACCTTTAGCTGGGTAGCTGCGGATAATGCTAATGTCACAGGAGAAACTACTTCGGCTTCTACTGCTACAAGTATTACCGATACACTAGTAAATACAAGTAACAGCGTGCAAACGGTTATCTATACGATTACCCCTACCAGTGGTAATGCCTGTACAGGGGATGCGTATACCTATACGGTTACTATTGACCCACAGGATTTTGTAGCGACGGATCCAACGGCTCATATTTGTAACAATGCGACTTTAAATCACGATCTAACAGGAGATACTACCGTCCCAGGAACTACCTTTAGCTGGGTAGCTGCGGATAATGCTAATGTCACAGGAGAAACTACTTCGGCTTCTACTGCTACAAGTATTACCGATACGCTAGTAAATACAAGTAACAGCGTGCAAACGGTTATCTATACAATTACCCCTACCAGTGGTAATGCCTGTACAGGGGATGCGTATACCTATACGGTTACTATTGACCCACAGGATTTTGTAGTGACCGATCCTACGGCTCATATTTGTAATAATGCGACTTTAAATCACGATCTAACAGGAGATACTACCGTCCCAGGAATTACCTTTAGCTGGGTAGCTGCGGATAATGCTAATGTCACAGGAGAAACTACTTCGGCTTCTACTGCTACAAGTATTACCGATACGCTAGTAAATACAAGTAACAGCGTGCAAACGGTTATCTATACGATTACTCCTACTAGTGGCAATGCTTGTACAGGGGATGCGTATACCTATACAGTTACTATTGACCCACAGGATTTTGTAGCGACGGATCCTACGGCTCATATTTGTAATAATGCGACTTTAAATCACGATCTAACAGGAGATACTACCGTCCTAGGAACTACCTTTAGTTGGGTAGCTGCGGATAATGCTAATGTCACGGGAGAAACGACTACCGCTTCTACTACTACAAGTATTACCGATACGCTAGTAAATACAAGTAACAGCGTGCAAACGGTAACCTATACAATTACCCCTACCAGTGGTAATGCTTGTACAGGGGATGCGTATACCTATACGGTTACTATTGACCCACAGGATTTTGTAGTGACCGATCCTACGGCTCATATTTGTAATAATGCGACTTTAAGTCACGATCTAACAGGAGATACTACCGTCCCAGGAACTACCTTTAGTTGGGTAGCTGCGGATAATGCTAATGTCACAGGAGAAACTACTTCGGCTTCTACTGCTACAAGTATTACCGATACGCTAGTAAATACAAGTAACAGCGTGCAAACGGTTATCTATACGATTACCCCTACCAGTGGTAATGCTTGTACAGGGGATGCGTATACCTATACGGTTACTATTGACCCACAGGATTTTGTAGTGACCGATCCTACGGCTCATATTTGTAACAATGCGACTTTAAATCACGATCTAACAGGAGATACTACCGTCCCAGGAACTACCTTTAGTTGGGTAGCTGCGGATAATGCTAATGTCACAGGAGAAACTACTTCGGCTTCTACTGCTACAAGTATTACCGATACGCTAGTAAATACAAGTAACAGCGTGCAAACGGTTATCTATACGATTACTCCTACTAGTGGCAATGCTTGTACAGGGGATGCGTATACCTATACAGTTACTATTGACCCACAGGATTTTGTAGCGACGGATCCTACGGCTCATATTTGTAATAATGCGACTTTAAATCACGATCTAACAGGAGATACTACCGTCCCAGGAACTACCTTTAGTTGGGTAGCTGCGGATAATGCTAATGTCACAGGAGAAACGACTACCGCTTCTACTACTACAAGTATTACCGATACGCTAGTAAATACAAGTAACAGCGTGCAAACGGTAACCTATACAATTACCCCTACCAGTGGTAATGCTTGTACAGGGGATGCGTATACCTATACGGTAACTATTGATCCGCAGGATTTTGTAGTGACCGATCCTACGGCTCATATTTGTAACAATGCGACTTTAAATCACGATCTAACAGGAGATACTACCGTCCCAGGAACTACCTTTAGTTGGGTGGCTGCAGATAATGCTAATGTCACAGGAGAAACTACTTCGGCTTCTACTGCTACAAGTATTACCGATACGCTAGTAAATACAAGTAACAGCGTGCAAACGGTTATCTATACAATTACTCCTACCAGTGGTAATGCCTGTACAGGGGATGCGTATACCTATACGGTTACTATTGATCCGCAGGATTTTGTAGCGACGGATCCAACGGTTCATATTTGTAAC
This sequence comes from Tenacibaculum sp. nBUS_03, assembly GCF_051201695.1. GTDB lineage: Bacteria > Bacteroidota > Bacteroidia > Flavobacteriales > Flavobacteriaceae > Polaribacter. Next base: position 3,193,529 of record NZ_CP179214.1, read on the forward strand.
AATGCGACTTTAAATCACGATTTAACAGGAGATACTACCGTCCCAGGAACTACCTTTAGTTGGGTAGCTGCGGATAATGCTAATGTCACAGGAGAAACTACTTCGGCTTCTACTGCTACAAGTATTACCGATACGCTAGTAAATACAAGTAACAGCGTGCAAACGGTTATCTATACGATTACCCCTACCAGTGGTAATGCCTGTACAGGGGATGCGTATACCTATACGGTTACTATTGACCCACAGGATTTTGTAGCGACGGATCCTACGGCTCATATTTGTAATAATGCGACTTTAAATCACGATCTAACAGGAGATACTACCGTCCCAGGAACTACCTTTAGTTGGGTAGCTGCGGATAATGCTAATGTCACAGGAGAAACTACTTCGGCTTCTACTGCTACAAGTATTACCGATACGCTAGTAAATACAAGTAACAGCGTGCAAACGGTTATCTATACGATTACCCCTACCAGTGGTAATGCCTGTACAGGGGATGCGTATACCTATACGGTTACTATTGACCCACAGGATTTTGTAGTGACCGATCCTACGGCTCATATTTGTAACAATGCGACTTTAAATCACGATCTAACAGGAGATACTACCGTCCCAGGAACTACCTTTAGTTGGGTAGCTGCGGATAATGCTAATGTCACAGGAGAAACTACTTCGGCTTCTACTGCTACAAGTATTACCGATACGCTAGTAAATACAAGTAACAGCGTGCAAACGGTAACCTATACAATTACTCCTACCAGTGGTAATGCCTGTACAGGGGATGCGTATACCTATACGGTTACTGTTGACCCACAGGATTTTGTAGCGACGGATCCAACGGTTCATATTTGTAACAATGCGACTTTAAATCACGATCTAACAGTAGATACTACCGTCCCAGGAATTACCTTTAGTTGGGTAGCTGCGGATAATGCTAATGTCACAGGAGAAACGACTTCGGCTTCTACTGCTACAAGTATTACCGATACGCTAGTAAATACAAGTAACAGCGTGCAAACGGTTATCTATACGATTACCCCTACCAGTGGTAATGCCTGTACAGGGGATGCGTATACCTATACGGTTACTATTGACCCACAGGATTTTGTAGCGACGGATCCTACGGCTCATATTTGTAATAATGCGACTTTAAATCACGATCTAACAGGAGATACTACCGTCCCAGGAACTACCTTTAGTTGGGTAGCTGCGGATAATGCTAATGTCACAGGAGAAACTACTTCGGCTTCTACTGCTACAAGTATTACCGATACGCTAGTAAATACAAGTAACAGCGTGCAAACGGTTATCTATACGATTACCCCTACCAGTGGTAATGCCTGTACAGGGGATGCGTATACCTATACGGTTACTATTGACCCACAGGATTTTGTAGTGACCGATCCTACGGCTCATATTTGTAATAATGCGACTTTAAATCACGATCTAACAGGAGATACTACCGTCCCAGGAACTACCTTTAGTTGGGTAGCTGCGGATAATGCTAATGTCACAGGAGAAACTACTTCGGCTTCTACTGCTACAAGTATTACCGATACGCTAGTAAATACAAGTAACAGCGTGCAAACGGTTATCTATACGATTACCCCTACCAGTGGTAATGCCTGTACAGGGGATGCGTATACCTATACGGTTACTATTGACCCACAGGATTTTGTAGCAACAAATCCTACGGCTCATATTTGTAATAATGCGACTTTAAATCACGATCTAACAGGAGATACTACCGTCCCAGGAATTACCTTTAGTTGGGTAGCTGCGGATAATGCTAATGTCACAGGAGAAACTACTACGGCTTCTACTGCTACAAGTATTACCGATACGCTAGTAAATACAAGTAACAGCGTGCAAACGGTAACCTATACAATTACCCCTACTAGTGGTAATTTCTGTACAGGGGATGCGTATACCTATACGGTTACTATCGATCCTCAGGATTTTGTAGCGACCGATCCTACGGCTCATATTTGTAATAATGCGACTTTAAATCACGATCTAACAGGAGATACTACCGTCCCAGGAACTACCTTTAGCTGGGTGGCTACGGATAATGCTAATGTCACAGGAGAAACTACTTCGGCTTCTACTGTTACAAGTATTACCGATACGCTAGTAAATACAAGTAACAGCGTGCAAACGGTTATCTATACAATTACCCCTACCAGTGGTAATGCCTGTACAGGGGATGCGTATACCTATACGGTTACTATTGACCCACAGGATTTTGTAGCGACGGATCCAACGGTTCATATTTGTAACAATGCGACTTTAAATCACGATCTAACAGGAGATACTACCGTCCCAGGAACTACCTTTAGTTGGGTAGCTGCGGATAATGCTAATGTCACAGGAGAAACTACTTCGGCTTCTACTGCTACAAGTATTACCGATACACTAGTAAATACAAGTAACAGCGTGCAAACGGTTATCTATACGATTACTCCTACCAGTGGTAATGCTTGTACAGGGGATGCGTATACCTATACAGTTACTATTGATCCTCAGTATTTTGTAGCGACGGATCCTATGGCTCATATTTGTAACAATGCGACTTTAAATCACGATCTAACAGGAGATACTACCGTCCCAGGAACTACCTTTAGTTGGGTAGCTGCGGATAATGTTAATGTCACAGGAGAAACTACTTCGGCTTCTACTGCTACAAGTATTACTGATACGCTAGTAAATACAAGTAACAGCGTGCAAACGGTTATCTATACAATTACCCCTACCAGTGGTAATGCCTGTACAGGGGATGCGTATACCTATACGGTTACTGTTGACCCACAGGATTTTGTAGTGACCGATCCTACGGCTCATATTTGTAACAATGCGACTTTAAATCACGATTTAACAGGAGATACTACCGTCCCAGGAACTACCTTTAGTTGGGTAGCTGCGGATAATGCTAATGTCACAGGAGAAACTACTTCGGCTTCTACTGCTACAAGTATTACCGATACGCTAGTAAATACAAGTAACAGCGTGCAAACGGTAACCTATACAATTACTCCTACCAGTGGTAATGCCTGTACAGGGGATGCGTATACCTATACAGTTACTATTGATCCACAGGATTTTGTAGTGACAGATCCTACGGCTCATATTTGTAATAATGCGACTTTAAATCACGATTTAACAGGAGATACTACCGTCCCAGGAACTACCTTTAGCTGGGTAGCTACGGATAATGCTAATGTCACAGGAGAAACTACTTCGGCTTCTACTGCTACAAGTATTACCGATACGCTAGTAAATACAAGTAACAGCGTGCAAACGGTTATCTATACAATTACTCCTACCAGTGGTAATGCCTGTACAGGGGATGCGTATACCTATACGGTTACTATTGATCCACAGGATTTTGTAGTGACCGATCCTACGGCTCATATTTGTAACAATGCGACTTTAAATCACGATCTAACAGGAGATACTACCGTCCCAGGAACTACCTTTAGCTGGGTGGCTACGGATAATGCTAATGTCACAGGAGAAACTACTTCGGCTTCTACTGCTACAAGTATTACCGATACGCTAGTAAATACAAGTAACAGCGTGCAAACGGTTATCTATACGATTACCCCTACCAGTGGTAATGTCTGTACAGGGGATGCGTATACCTATGCGGTTACTATTGACCCACAGGATTTTGTAGGGACGGATCCTACGGCTCATATTTGTAACAATGCGACTTTAAATCACGATCTAACAGGAGATACTACCGTCCCAGGAACTACCTTTAGTTGGGTAGCTGCGGATAATGCTAATGTCACAGGAGAAACTACTTCGGCTTCTACTGCTACAAGTATTACCGATACGCTAGTAAATACAAGTAACAGCGTGCAAACGGTTATCTATACGATTACTCCTACCAGTGGTAATGCTTGTACAGGGGATGCGTATACCTATACGGTTACTATCGATCCTCAGGATTTTGTAGCGATGGATCCAACGGTTCATATTTGTAACAATGCGACTTTAAATCACGATCTAACAGGAGATACTACCGTCCCAGGAACTACCTTTAGTTGGGTAGCTGCGGATAATGCTAATGTCACAGGAGAAACTACTTCGGCTTCTACTGCTACAAGTATTACCGATACGCTAGTAAATACAAGTAACAGCGTGCAAACGGTTATCTATACGATTACCCCTACCAGTGGTAATGCCTGTACAGGGGATGCGTATACCTATACGGTTACTATTGACCCACAGGATTTTGTAGTGACCGATCCAACGGCTCATATTTGTAACAATGCGACTTTAAGTCACGATCTAACAGGAGATACTACCGTCCCAGGAACTACCTTTAGTTGGGTAGCTGCGGATAATGCTAATGTCACAGGAGAAACTACTTCGGCTTCTACTGCTACAAGTATTACCGATACGCTAGTAAATACAAGTAACAGCGTGCAAACGGTTATCTATACGATTACTCCTACCAGTGGTAATGCCTGTGCAGGGGATGCGTATACCTATACGGTAACTATTAATCCACAGGATTTTGTAGCGACGGATCCAACGGCTCATATTTGTAATAATGCGACTTTAAATCACGATTTAACAGGAGATACTACCGTCCCAGGAACTACCTTTAGTTGGGTAGCTGGGGATAATGCTAATGTCACAGGAGAAACTACTTCGGCTTCTACTGCTACAAGTATTACCGATACGCTAGTAAATACAAGTAACAGCGTGCAAACGGTTATCTATACGATTACCCCTACCAGTGGTAATTTCTGTACAGGTGATGCGTATACCTATACGGTTACTATTGACCCACAGGATTTTGTAGCGACGGATCCTACGGCTCATATTTGTAATAATGCGACTTTAAATCACGATCTAACAGGAGATACTACCGTCCCAGGAACTACCTTTAGTTGGGTAGCTGCGGATAATGCTAATGTCACAGGAGAAACTACTTCGGCTTCTACTGCTACAAGTATTACCGATAGGCTAGTAAATACAAGTAACAGCGTGCAAACGGTTATCTATACAATTACTCCTACCAGTGGTAATGTCTGTACAGGTGACGCGTATACCTATACGGTTACTATTGACCCACAGGATTTTGTAGTTATTAATCCATCGATTACAATAACAAGTGGAGAAACTTTATCTTATAATATAAGTTCAGGTATTTTTGTTAGTGGAGCATCGTTTGAATGGATTGGATCTAATAATCCTGAAGTTTTAGGGATTAATTTATTTACTACAACTAATAATACTATAACTGACGTATTGATAAATAATTCTAATACTAATCAAGTTGTTGTTTATACTATTACTCCTCGAACGTCTAATGGATGTGTAGGAAATCCATATACTTATACAGTTATTGTTTTAGCAGATAGTGATGGCGATGGTATTCCAAATGATACAGATGTCGATGATGACAATGATGGAATACCGGATAGTGCAGAGGGAACAGGTGATACAGATGGCGATGGAATACCAGATAGTTTAGATTTAGATAGTGATAATGATGGGATTTTAGATGTAGATGAAGGCGGAAATGGTGATTTAGATACTAATGGCGATGGCGTAATCGATTCAAATGACACTGGGTATGTAGATTCAGATAATGATGGACAAGCAGATGATTCAGTAGATACAGAAGAGGAGCCAGATACTGATGGCGATGGTGTGCCAGATTATCAAGATTTAGATAGTGATAATGATGGAATAAACGATGTTATTGAGAATGGTAATGGTGATTTAGACACGAATAATGATGGTGTTATCGATTCAAATGATACTGGCGGGTCGGATAGCGATGAAGATGGTATATCCGATAGTGTAGATTCAGATTCGTCTAATTTTGGCGAAGGCAATGGAGGAGAAGGTGATACTGTTGATACTGATGGTGATGGTGTTCCAGATTATCAGGATTTAGATAGTGATGATGATGGTATCAATGATATAACAGAAGGCGGTAATGATGATGAAGATGGAAATGGATTGGTAGATGGTCCAGATAGTGATGGTGATGGAATTTTAGATGAAGTAGATGAGGATGATTCAGGTTTTGGAGATACAGGAAATACAGATGTAAATGATACAGATCCAACGGAATCCAAATAGTGGAGGAACAGGAGTAGTACCAGATAGTGGAACAGATAGTGATGGGGATGGAATTTCAGATAGTGTTGATGGAGATGATACAGCATTTGGAGATTTTATAGATACAGATGGTGATGGAATACCTGATAATATAGATGTTGATGATGATAATGATGGAATACCGGATAGTGCAGAGGGAACAGGTGATACGGATGGTGATGGAATACCAGATAGTTTAGATTTAGATAGTGATAATGATGGGATTTTAGATGTAGATGAAGGCGGAAATGGTGATTTAGATACTAATGGTGATGGCGTAATCGATTCAAATGACACTGGATATGTAGATTCGGATAATGACGGACAAGCAGATGATTCAGTAGATACAGAAGAGGAGCCAGATACTGATGGTGATGGTGTGCCAGATTATCAAGATTTAGATAGTGATAATGACGGAATAAATGATGTTATTGAGAACGGCAATGGTGATTTAGACACGAATAATGATGGTGTTATCGATTCAAATGATACTGGCGGATCGGATAGTGATGAAGATGGTATATCCGATAGTGTAGATTCAGATTCATCTAATTTTGGCGAAGGCAATGGAGGAGAAGGTGATACTGTTGATACAGATGGTGATGGTGTTCCGGATTATCAGGATTTAGATAGTGATGATGATGGTATCAATGATATAACAGAAGGCGGTAATGATGATGAAGATGGAAATGGATTGGTAGATGGTCCAGATAGTGATGGTGATGGAATTTTAGATGAAGTAGATGAGGATGATTCAGGGTTTGGAGATACAGGAAATACCGATGTAAACGATACAGACCCAACGGATCCAAATAGTGGAGGAACAGGAGTAGTACCAGATAGTGGAACAGATAGTGATGGAGATGGTATTTCAGATAGTGTTGATGGAGATGATACAGGCTTTGGAGATTTTACAGATACAGATGGTGATGGAATACCTGATAACATAGATGTCGATGATGATAATGATGGAATACCCGATAGTGCAGAAGGAACAGGTGATACGGACGGTGATGGAATACCAGATAGTTTAGATTTAGATAGTGATAATGATGGGATTTTAGATGTAGATGAAGGCGGAAATGGTGATTTAGATACTAATGGTGATGGCGTAATCGATTCAAATGACACTGGATATGTAGATTCGGATAATGACGGACAAGCAGATGGTTCAGTAGATACTGAAGAGGAGCCAGATACAGATGGTGATGGTGTGCCAGATTATCAAGATTTAGATAGTGATAATGACGGAATAAACGATGTTATTGAGAATGGCAATGGTGATTTAGACACGAATAATGATGGTGTTATCGATTCAAATGATACTGGCGGATCGGATAGTGATGAAGATGGTATATCTGATAGTGTAGATTCAGATTCATCTAATTTTGGCGAAGGGAATGGAGGAGAAGGTGATACTGTTGATACGGACGGTGATGGTGTACCGGATTATCAGGATTTAGATAGTGATGATGATGGTATCAATGATATAACAGAAGGTGGTAATGATGATGAAGATGGAAATGGAATAGTAGATGGTCCAGATAGTGATGGTGATGGAATTTTAGATGAAGTAGATGAGGATGATTCAGGCTTTGGAGATACAGGAAATACAGATGTAAATGATACAGACCCAACGGATCCAAATAGTGGAGGAACAGGAGTTTTACCAGATAGTGGAACAGATAGTGATGGAGATGGTATTTCAGATAGTGCGGATTTAGAGAACACTGTTTTTGGAGATGCAGTAGGAGTAGATGATTGTGTTATTGTTTATAATGAATTTACACCTAATGATGATGGAAGTAATGATACTTTAATTATTAATTGTATTGAGAATTATCCAAATAATACATTAGAGATATTTAATCGCTGGGGTAATTTAGTGTATAGTAAAAAACAATACAAAAACACTTGGGATGGTACTTCTAACGGAAGAGCAAATATTCAAGTAGAAGATAAGTTACCTTCAGGTACGTATTTCTATGTTCTTGATTTAGGAAATGGAAATAAAGTTAAAAGAGGATGGATCTATATTAATAAAGATTAAACAAAATTTAGTAAGTAATGAACAAAATATTATAGTATATAATTATTAGTAGTAAACCATATTCGCAGCAAGATCCTCAGTATACACAATATATGTTTAATACAATGAGTGTAAATCCTGCGTATGTTGGCTCAAAAGGACATACTATGATAAATGTCTTGGCGCGCACGCAATGGGTAGGGATTGATGGAGCTCCAGATACGCAAACATTAAGTTATGAAATACTTTTAGGTTATTCTGGAATGGTTTTTAGAACCTATTTGGTATTTGTTATAAACACAGCGGTTTTGTGATAATTGTTATAGAATTTTTTAAGTACATAAACAAGTACTATTTAAGTACAAACTATTATTAGAAACTACCCTACGAGTAAGAATTCAATGCCTATATTGAGTTTGTTATCTAATGATGTGCAATTATATAAATTAATAGAGTTATGATAAAGTTTAATTGTTTTTCGGGAAATCTACTCGTTTATCAAAACTTGAACTATCCTCCTCCGTGTTACTCTTTTCTTTGAGTGAATTTGTAATTAGGTAAATTATACCGTGAAATGCTAGTTCGATTAATTTTCAAAGCTATATATCAAAAGTAGGGCGGATGATTGATTTATGAACTCCATGTATTTCAAATAGCACGATGGTGTCAAAACTACTGGTACTTATAATGGGAAAATAAATATTCAAGTAGAAGATGTGTCACCTTCAGATGGGTATTTCAATATTCTTTATTTAGGAAATGTAAATAACGTTAAAAATGATGGATTTATATTAATAGAGATTAGTATTCTAAATATCTTAACTAGTTGTTTTTTAAGAAAGCTTATGAAGTAAATAGTAACAATATTGGAAAATAGTTTTTTTTAAGTAGATATTTAATCTAATTAGAATTCACTTTTATTTGACGACAGACTTGAACCATTCAACGAAATATTCATGAATACGAACGTTTACCTGATGGTAAAAATTAAAGAAGAAGGTAAATTAGTATAAGAGCTTGAATTTATTTCAATAATAATTAAAAAATCAATAATAAATCTAAATAGATTAGTAAGGATGGATAATATATTAAAAGTAATCAGTATGCTATTATTAGTATTCAGTTCATGTATTGTAAGTGGACAGCAAAATCCACAGTATACAGAATATATGTTTAACACAACGAATGTAAGTTCTGCATATGTTGGATTAAAGGTATGTACGATGATAAATGTCTTGGAACGAATACAATACGTATGTGTTGATAGAGCACCAGAGACAAAAGCATTAACTATTGATGTGCAATCATATAAATTAATAGAGTTATGATAAAGTTTAATTTTTTTTCAGAAAATCATTTTCGTTTGTCAAAATTTATGCTATCCTTCGTTTTAGTCTTTTCTTTGAGTGAATTAGTAACTGGGCAAAGCATACCGTCAAGTGCTGGTTCTACTAATTGTCACACTTGTGCGCCAAACGCAGGATGGACTGTCAATTTAGGTACACCAGACGTTTCAAATAATACAACTGCAGCAACTAATGGTACTTTTAATGGGGGTACTTCTTGGATTAATCAACCGTTGCCTTTACCTCCCAATGGTCATACTCATTGGATATCTCTTAGAGATTTAGGACCTGCTAATACAGAAGAAATTGTTGGTACAACAATGACTGGTCTGATTATAGGTGAATTGTATGAAATTCAAGTGTTTAGTTTAACGGCAGTAGCTGATTATTCACCAGTTTATAACGATGCATTTCGTTTTAGAGTTGGATCATTACCTATAGTTGAAGTTTCACCGATAACTCAAGATACGTGGGGTATTTCAAGATTGAGATTTGTAGCAGATGCTACAACTATGAGTTTTGAGCTTTTCCCTGGAAAAAACTCTGGAGGAAGTCCAACAACCTTTGAATCTGTTCAAATTTCAGTAACATTGAACGCTATTAAATTAGTAGGTGATGATGATAATGACGGTGTTGGAAATGATGCGGATTTAGATGATGATGATGACGGTATTTTAGATGAAAATGAATGTAGTTTTACAAAGTTTAATCCTACAGATTTAATATCCCCTCCAGGGTCAAATGTTACTGGTATAAATATTGTTAACCAAGACATTAGTAGCTTATATAATCTTCCTTCTGGTAGCCTTTTTGTCTCTATTACAAATGGAGCCACTGGTAGTTCAGGAAACTCATGGATAATAAATACTACAACAGGAAATACTGAATTTGTGTTTTCTGGGCCTTATGCTGATTTGGCTTTTATGAGAGTAGCTCATGACAATAATCTTGATTCAAATACAGATAAAGGATTTATTTCTAACGATAACAAGCATTTTGCATTAACAACACCGTCATTGACAAATGATTTTGTTGAGACAACTGCTGGCTATAGTTACGGGGTTTTAAACCCAGCAGGAGGTGTAATAACTACTAACGCTACCAGATTTCAATGGGAAGCTACTTCTGCGGGAGCGAAGGAATTAGAAGTTTTTTCTACAGGAACTGGAAATAATGAATATTTTATCGAGTTAAGAGTTTGTGACACCGATAGAGATCAAGTACTTGACCATTTAGATTTAGATAGTGATAATGATGGTTGTCCAGATGCTATAGAGGCAGATGAAGGAGTAACAATAGGTCAATTAGATGTTAATAATAGGATAGATATAATTAATCAAGGAGGTGTTGATGTTGATGGAGTACCTAATCTAGTCAATACTGGAGGTGTTGCAGATGGTACAAATAATGACCAAGGGCAAGGTGAAACAGGAAATGAAGTAACAGCTGTTACTGCCTCAGTTGATGCTACTGCCTTAGTAAATCAAAGTTTAGCCTCACTTTCTTCTACTTCATTTACAATCACATCAGTTACAGCTACCAGCACGAGTGATTATTCAGGTACAGCTCCAACAACTACGCCCAATTATACGGGGCCATCAGCCACAGATGTTTCAGGAACATTGGTATATCAATGGCAAGAAGATGGAGTAAATCTTTCCAATACCGGAGTGTATTCAGGAACGAATACTTCTACTTTAAACATATCTAATGTTACTGGTTTAGATGGGAAAGTATACAATCTAATCGTTACACACCCAAATAATTCATGTATTAATATACAAAATAGTGCAACTTTAACAGTTTTCCCCCCAATAGTATCGGTAACTGATCCAGTAACCGGTGTAAACGGATTAGACGGATCAACCGGTGTAACGAATGTATTAACCAACGATACCTTAAACGGAGTAGCTGTAGTACCAGCGGATGTAACCTTAACGGAAACAGTAGCGGATCCCAATGGATATCTGACATTAAATGCAGATGGAAGTGTAGATGTAGGAGCAAACACACCCGCAGGAACTTACCAATTAACCTATCAGATTTGTGAAAACCTGAATCCAACGAACTGTTCAAGTACAACAGTAGATGTAACTGTAGATCCAGCCCCAATAGTATCGGTAACCGATCCAGTAACCGGTGTAAACGGATTAGACGGATCAACCGGTGTAACGAATGTATTAACCAACGATACCTTAAACGGAGTAGCTGTAGTACCAGCGGATGTAACCTTAACGGAAACAGTAGCGGATCCCAACGGATATCTGACATTAAATGCAGATGGAAGTGTAGATGTAGGAGCAAACACACCCGCAGGAACTTACCAATTAACCTATCAGATTTGTGAAAACCTGAATCCAACGAACTGTTCAAGTACAACAGTAGATGTAACTGTAGATCCAGCCCCAATAGTATCGGTAACCGATCCAGTAACCGGTGTAAACGGATTAGACGGATCAACCGGTGTAACGAATGTATTAACCAACGATACCTTAAACGGAGTAGCTGTAGTACCAGCGGATGTAACCTTAACGGAAACAGTAGCGGATCCCAACGGATATCTAACATTAAATGCAGATGGAAGTGTAGATGTAGGAGCAAACACACCCGCAGGAACTTACCAATTAACCTATCAGATTTGTGAAAACCTGAATCCAACGAACTGTTCAAGTACAACAGTAGATGTAACTGTAGATCCAGCCCCAATAGTATCGGTAACCGATCCAGTAACCGGTGTAAACGGATTAGACGGATCAACCGGTGTAACGAATGTATTAACCAACGATACCTTAAACGGAGTAGCTGTAGTACCAGCGGATGTAACCTTAACGGAAACAGTAGCGGATCCCAACGGATATCTGACATTAAATGCAGATGGAAGTGTAGATGTAGGAGCAAACACACCCGCAGGAACTTACCAATTAACCTATCAGATTTGTGAAAATCTGAATCCAACGAACTGTTCAAGTACAACAGTAGATGTAACTGTAGATCTAGCCCCAATAGTATCGGTAACTGATCCGGTAACCGGTGTAAACGGATTAGACGGATCAACCGGTGTAACGAATGTATTAACCAACGATACCTTAAACGGAGTAGCTGTAGTACCAGCGGATGTAACCTTAACGGAAACAGTAGCGGATCCCAACGGATATCTGACATTAAATGCAGATGGAAGTGTAGATGTAGGAGCAAACACACCCGCAGGAACTTACCAATTAACCTATCAGATTTGTGAAAACCTGAATCCAACGAACTGTTCAAGTACAACAGTAGATGTAACTGTAGATCCAGCCCCAATAGTATCGGTAACCGATCCAGTAACCGGTGTAAACGGATTAGACGGATCAACCGGTGTAACGAATGTATTAACCAACGATACCTTAAACGGAGTAGCTGTAGTACCAGCGGATGTAACCTTAACGGAAACAGTAGCGGATCCCAACGGATATCTGACATTAAATGCAGATGGAAGTGTAGATGTAGGAGCAAACACACCCGCAGGAACTTACCAATTAACCTATCAGATTTGTGAAAATCTGAATCCAACGAACTGTTCAAGTACAACAGTAGATGTAACTGTAGATCCAGCTCCAATAGTATCGGTAACCGATCCAGTAACCGGTGTAAACGGATTAGACGGATCAACCGGTGTAACGAATGTATTAACCAACGATACTTTAAACGGAGTAGCTGTAGTACCAGCCGATATAACCTTAACGGAAACAGTAGCGGATCCCAATGGATATCTGACATTAAATGCAGATGGAAGTGTAGATGTAGGAGCAAACACACCCGCAGGAACTTACCAATTAACCTATCAGATTTGTGAAAACCTGAATCCAACGAACTGTTCAAGTACAACAGTAGATGTAACTGTAGATCCAGCCCCAATAGTATCGGTAACCGATCCAGTAACCGGTGTAAACGGATTAGACGGATCAACCGGTGTAACGAATGTATTAACCAACGATACCTTAAACGGAGTAGCTGTAGTACCAGCGGATGTAACCTTAACGGAAACAGTAGCGGATCCCAACGGATATCTGACATTAAATGCAGATGGAAGTGTAGATGTAGGAGCAAACACACCCGCAGGAACTTACCAATTAACCTATCAGATTTGTGAAAACCTGAATCCAACGAACTGTTCAAGTACAACAGTAGACGTTGTTGTTGTTGCTCCGGCTATTGATGCGGTAACAGATACAACACCAGCGATAGATGGATTACCAGGAGGAACAACAGGAGCTTTAACAGATAATGATACGATAAATGGAAATCCAGTAACAGTAGGGACAAATCCAGGAGATGTAACAATAGCAGGAGTAAGCGTTCCAGCGGGACTTACGTTAAATCCAGACGGCACAGTAACGATAGCACCAAATACTCCAGCAGGTAATTATACTGTAGAGTACACGATTTGTGAGGTAAACAATCCAACAAACTGTGATACTGTAAGCTCAATAGTAACGGTAAGTGCGCCAACGATTGATGCGGTATCAGATACAACACCAGCAATAGATGGATTACCAGGTGGAACAACAGGAGCTTTAACAGATAATGATACGATAAATGGAAATCCAGTGAGAGTAGGGACGAATCCAGGAGATTTAGCAATAACAGGAGTAAGCGTTCCAGCGGGACTTACGTTAAATCCAGACGGCACAGTAACGATAGCACCAAATACTTCAGCAGGTGATTATACTGTAGAGTATACGATTTGTGAGGTAAACAATCCAACAAACTGTGATACTGTAAGCTCAATAGTAACGGTAAGTGCCCCAGTGATTGAAGCGGTAACAGATACAACACCAGAAGTAAATGGTTTATCAGGCGGAACAACAGGAGCCTTAACAGATAATGATACGATAAATGGAAATCCAGTAACAGTAGGGACGAATCCAGGAGATGTAACAATAACAGGAGTAAGCGTTCCAGCAGGATTAACTTTAAATCCAGACGGCACAGTAACGATAGCACCAAATACACCAGCGGGGACATATGATTTGGAGTATACAATTTGTGAGGTAAATAACCCAACAAACTGTAGTACGGTAACATCACAAGTAGTAGTAGTTGGTGCTCCAATTGTAGCGGTTAATGATTTAAACCCAGATAATTTAAGTAATGTAAATGGAGCATTAGGTGGAATTGCTGGAGATGTAACAGAAAATGATACATTAAATGGTAATTTAGTAGATGATTCAAACATTACAATAACCATTGATAATAATGGAGGATTAACAGGGTTGTCAATTGATTCAGAAGGGAATTTGATAGTTCCAGCAGGAACCGAAGCAGGAACTTACGAAGTAATTTATCAGATATGTGAAAATTTAAATCCAGATAATTGTAGTACAGGAACAGCAACAGTTGTTGTTGACCCAGATAACGATGCAGATGGAATTATTGATTCAATAGATGTCGATGATGACAATGATGGAATACCTGATAGTGCAGAGGGAACAGGTGATACGGATGGTGATGGAATACCAGATAGTTTAGATTTAGATAGTGATAATGATGGGATTTTAGATGTAGATGAAGGCGGAAATGGTGATTTAGATACTAATGGTGATGGCGTAATCGATTCAAATGACACTGGATATGTAGATTCAGATAATGACGGACAAGCAGATGATTCAGTAGATACAGATGAAGAGCCAGACACGGATGGTGATGGTGTGCCAGATTATCAAGATTTAGATAGTGATAATGACGGAATAAACGATGTTATTGAGAATGGCAATGGCGATTTAGATACGAATAATGATGGCGTAATCGATTCAAATGATACTGGAGGATCGGACAGCGATGAAGATGGAATATCAGATAGTGTAGATTCAGATTCGTCTAATTTTGGAGAAGGCAATGGAGGAGAAGGCGATACTGTTGATACAGATGGTGATGGTGTTCCAGATTATCAGGATTTAGATAGTGATGATGATGGTATCAATGATATAACAGAAGGCGGTAATGATGATGAAGATGGAAATGGATTGGTAGATGGTCCAGATAGTGATGGTGATGGAATTTTAGACGAAGTAGATGAGGATGATTCAGGCTTTGGAGATGCAGGAAATACCGATGTAAATGATACAGACCCAACGGATCCAAATAGTGGAGGAACAGGAGTAGTACCAGATAGTGGAACAGATAGTGATGGTGATGGAATTTCAGATAGTGTTGATGGAGATGATACAGCATTTGGAGATTTTATAGATACAGATGGTGATGGAATACCAGATAATATAGACGTCGATGATGATAATGATGGAATACCTGATAGTGCAGAGGGAACAGGTGATACGGATGGTGATGGAATACCAGATAGTTTAGATTTAGATAGTGATAATGATGGGATTTTAGATGTAGATGAAGGCGGAAATGGTGATTTAGATACTAATGGCGATGGCGTAATCGATTCAAACGACACTGGATATGTAGATTCAGATAATGATGGACAAGCAGATGGTTCAGTAGATACAGATGAAGAACCAGATACTGATGGTGATGGTGTGCCAGATTATCAAGATTTAGATAGTGATAATGACGGAATAAACGATGTTATTGAGAATGGCAATGGTGATTTAGACACGAATAATGATGGTGTTATCGATTCAAATGATACTGGCGGGTCTGATAGTGATGAAGATGGTATATCCGATAGTGTAGATTCAGATTCGTCTAATTTTGGCGAAGGCAATGGAGGAGAAGGCGATACTGTTGATACGGATGGTGATGGTGTACCGGATTATCAGGATTTAGATAGTGATGATGATGGTATCAATGATATAACAGAAGGCGGTAATGATGATGAAGATGGAAATGGGGTAATAGACGGTCCAGATAGTGATGGAGATGGAATTTCAGATGAAGTAGATGAGGATGATTCAGGCTTTGGAGATACAGGAAATACAGATGTAAATGATACAGACCCAACGGATCCAAATAGTGGAGGAACAGGAGTAGTACCAGATAGTGGAACAGATAGTGATGGAGATGGTATTTCAGATAGTGTTGATGGAGATGATACAGGCTTTGGAGATTTTACAGATACAGATGGTGATGGAATACCAGATAATATAGATGTCGATGATGATAATGATGGAATACCCGATAGTGCAGAGGGAACAGGTGATACGGATGGTGATGGAATACCAGATAGTTTAGATTTAGATAGTGATAATGATGGTATTTTAGATGTAGATGAAGGTGGTAATGGTGATTTAGATACTAATGGTGATGGCGTAATCGATTCAAATGACACTGGATATGTAGATTCGGATAATGACGGACAAGCAGATGATTCAGTAGATACAGAAGAGGAGCCAGATACAGATGGTGATGGTGTGCCAGATTATCAAGATTTAGATAGTGATAATGATGGAATAAACGATGTTATTGAGAATGGCAATGGTGATTTAGACACGAATAATGATGGTGTTATCGATTCAAATGATACTGGCGGGTCTGATAGTGATGAAGATGGTATATCCGATAGTGTAGATTCAGATTCGTCTAATTTTGGCGAAGGCAATGGAGGAGAAGGCGATACTGTTGATACGGACGGTGATGGTGTTCCAGATTATCAGGATTTAGATAGTGATGATGATGGTATCAATGATATAAAAGAAGGCGGTAATGATGATGAAGATGGAAATGGAATAGTAGATGGTCCAGATAGTGATGGAGATGGAATTTTAGATGAAGTAGATGAGGATGATTCAGGCTTTGGAGATACAGGAAATACAGATGTAAATGATACAGACCCAACGGATCCAAATAGTGGAGGAACAGGAGTTTTACCAGATAGTGGAACAGATAGTGATGGTGACGGAATTTCAGATAGTGCAGACATCAACAACGCTGTTTTTGGAGATGCAGTAGGAGTAGATGATTGTGTTACTGTTTATAATGAATTTACACCTAATGATGATGGAAGTAATGATACTTTAATTATTAATTGTATTGAGAATTATCCAAATAATACATTAGAGATATTTAATCGCTGGGGTAATTTAGTGTATACTAGGGAGAGATATGAAAATACATGGAATGGCAAGTCAGAAGGACGATTGAATATTAAGGAAAAGGATGAATTACCTTCGGGCACTTATTATTACGTTCTTGATTTAGGAAACGGGAGTAAACCTAGAGTAGGTTGGGTATATATTAATAGAGATTAACCAAAATTTAGTAAGAAATGAACAAGATATTACGGTATATAATTGTAATTAGTATTGTGATTATTGGTAGTAAACTATACTCGCAGCAAGATCCTCAGTATACACAATATATGTTTAATACAATGAGTGTAAATCCAGCGTATGTTGGCTCAAAAGGACATACTATGATAAATGTCTTGGCGCGCACGCAATGGGTAGGAATTGATGGAGCTCCGGATACGCAAACATTAAGTTATGATACCCCTTTAGGCTATTCAGGAGTAGGTTTAGGAGTAAATTTGGTGAATGATGCAATAGGTCCTTCTAATGAGACTTATATAGATGCTAATGTATCTTATACAGTAAGGACAAGTGAAGAAGGTAATTTAGCATTTGGATTAAAATTAGGGGGTCGATTTTTTAGTGTAGATTGGAGTAAAGGTGTTTTTCGAGATGGAAATGATCGTTCTTTAAATGAGAACATAAGCAAGTTTTTACCTACAATAGGAGCAGGAGTTTATTATTACAAATCAAATTGGTATTTAGGATTAGCGGTACCTAATTTATTACGTACAGAACATTATGATGATGTTAGTAATGGAGGAGTTGTAGCAACAGAACGTATGCACTATTTTTTAATAGGAGGCTATGTTTTTGATTTAAGTGATTCTATAAAGTTTAAACCCGCTGTATTGAGTAAAATTGTAAGTGGAGCGCCTTTATCATTGGATGTCTCGGCAAATTTTTTATTCAATAATAAGTTCAGGCTAGGAGCAGCATGGAGATGGGACGATTCAATAAGTGCCCTTTTAGGATTTCAAATCAATGAATCTCTTCAAATCGGTTATGCTTATGATTTAACGACATCCAATTATAGTAATTATAATTCAGGGACTCATGAAGTAATGCTTCGATATGAGATATTTAAAGAACAAAAGATGAAATCACCAAGATTTTTCTAATGAATTAAAATCTAAGGATATGAAGAACAGAATATTATTAATTTTATTGTTGTTAGTTACAGTTTTAAGTTTCGGGCAACGCAAGTATGCAGCAGATAGGTATTTTAAAGAATACGCTTATAAAAAATCAGCAGAGTTATATGAAACTATTTATAACAAAGGAGATAAAACATACTTGGTAATAAGTAGGTTGGCAGATTCACATTATTTTAATGTAGCTTTTGATAAAGCTGAGCAGTGGTATGAAGAATTGATAAAAAATTATCCATCAATAGTTTCATCAGAGCATATATTTCGTTATGCTCAAACATTAAAGAGTAATGGAAAGATTAAAGACTCAGATCAATGGATGTTGAAGTTAAAAGACTTAGGAGAAAATGATAGTAGAGCTATCGCCTTAGAAAAGAATAAAGATTATTTTGTAGAATACACCAATAAAGAGAAAACGTTTATTAATATTCACAATTTATCAAGCAATACAACGTATTCAGATTTTGGAGGTTTTATTTATGAAGATTCCTTTTATTTTGCTTCTACCCGTCCAGATGCTGAAAACAAGAAAATTTATCAATGGAATAATCAGCCTTATTTAAATATTTATCGCTCAGAATTAAATCGATTAGAAGAAGATAAGGGATTAGATGTGTCTTTATCAAATAAGGTAGCATCTTTAAGTACGAAGTATCATGAATCTAATGCAATAATAAGTAAGAATGGAAAAATGATGTACTTTACACGAGATAATTATGATGGCAATAAGTTGCAATCAGATAAAAATCGTACAACTCATTTAAAGATATATAGCGCAGAAAAGATTTATGAGACTTGGGGAAATGTAAAAGAACTACCATTTAATAGTGATCAATACTCTACTGGACATCCAGCATTGAGTTCAGATGAAAAAACATTATACTTTGTTTCAGATATGCCTAATGGTTATGGAGGAACTGATTTATATAAAGTATCGATAGATGAAAACGGAAGTTATGGATCTCCAGAGAATTTAGGCTCAACAATAAATACAGAAGGACGAGAGATGTTTCCATTTGTAGGAGAAGACAATCGATTGTATTTTTCTTCCAATGGACATTTAGGATTAGGAGCATTAGATATATTTGAATCGCAAATAGAAGGGGACAGATATTCAGTTCCTGTTAATTTAGGATCACCAGTGAATGGTCCACTAGATGATTTTGGGTTTGTAATCAATAAAGATAGAACAGCAGGTTTCTTTTCTTCTAATCGAGAAGGAGGAGTCGGTGATGATGATATTTATAGTTTCACAATTTACAAGTGTAAAGAAAACATAAAGGGTATTGTTACAGATTCCCGAACAGGCTCTCCAATAGAAAATGTACGAGTACAGTTAATGGATGAATCAGGAGTTCCAATATCAGAACAAGTAACAAAAACAGATGGTGTTTATTTATTTTCAAACGTAGCATGTGAAAAGAACTTTGTAGTTGTAGCGTCAAAAGAAGACTATAAGGCAACACAACAAGCCACAGTTACATTAGATGTCAATAAAAAGGATATAAGCTCTGATTTACAATTAGAATCATTGATAGCGGAAAATCAAATAGTAATCAACCCAATTTATTTTGATTTTGATTTATCTAATATTCGTGAGGATGCAGAGTATGAGTTGGAGCATATAGTTTCGGTACTTAATAACAATCCAGAAATGATAATAAAGATAGAGTCTCATACGGATAGTCGAGGTCCGAGAGATTACAATAGGATTCTTTCAGATAAGAGAGCTAAATCCACACGAGATTATATAATTTC
This sequence comes from Tenacibaculum sp. nBUS_03, assembly GCF_051201695.1. Classification (GTDB taxonomy): domain Bacteria; phylum Bacteroidota; class Bacteroidia; order Flavobacteriales; family Flavobacteriaceae; genus Polaribacter. The sequence continues at coordinate 3,213,951 of NZ_CP179214.1, forward strand.
AAGAGGAATCCCTTCATCACGAATAGAGAGTGCTATAGGATATGGCGAGGATCAATTATTGAACGATTGTAAAGAAGGATGGAAAAGTAAATGTGGTGAAGAGGATCATCAGAAAAACAGGCGATCGTATTTTTATATAGTAAGTGGAGGAAAAAATGTAAAAACGAGTACTCAATAATTAAAGAATACTCAATAATTAAAGAATACATAAAAAGTAATTAAAACGTTTCTGTAAGGAGGCGTTTTTTATAAAAAATACTTTACATAAAGTATAATAATCTGATATATTTTAATAAAGTTTTACTTAAAAGAATAGTTCAGATAGTTTTAGTACATTGTATCGAATTTTATTGATTAGATATGGTACGTTTTATAAAGTATTTAGCGATTTTTTTATTTGGTTTTCTTATTGCTAAGTTTTGGTACGAAAGAAAAGAAGTAGCATATGAAAAAGAAGAAATAGCAGTATTTATTAATGGAGTACAGAACTTAAGTAAGTTAGTTGTTACTGAGGGTAGTTTTTCAGAAATATATAGTTTTTCAGATACTAAAAAATATTTTTATGACTATATCTCTTTTCAAAAAAAAGTAATTTTATCAGTAAAAGCAAAAGTTGAAGTAGGGTACGATTTGTCAAAATTAGATATACAAATAGACACTATAGGAAAACAGATTATAATTAATAAGGTTCCTAAAGAGGAAATTACTATTTCTCCGGATATCAAGTACTTTGATTTACAACAGAGTACTTTTAATTCCTTTTCTAAGGAAGAATTGAACAAACTTAATGATAAAGCTGTAGAAAATATAAAAAAAACGGTAACTGTAATTCACATAAAAAATGAAGCAAAAGTTAGGTTATTCGAGGAATTATCCAAACTCTATCAATTGTCTAAAATATATAACTGGAAAGTTGTTGACAATACGAATGAACATTTAATGAAAAATATAAAAACTTTGGATTAATTAGGCAGTTTATCATTGAGTTTTCCGTAAAGAAATGCTCCCATAACAGCACCGAATAAAACTACGACTATCGGAAATGCACCGTAACCTATTAGAACAAAAATAGGACCAGGACATGCTCCAGCAAGTGCCCAACCTAAACCAAAAATAGTACCACCAACTAGAGTTCTAACAAAACCTTTACGTTTTGTTTTAATCATAATCTTATTGCCGTAAAAATCCTTTACGATTCCCTTTTTAAAAAGATAGATAAAAAGTGAGGAAAAGGTTATTGCGGTAGCAATAATACCATACATATGAAACGATTGGAATTTAAACATTTCGTAAATTCTAAACCAAGAAATTGCTTCGGATTTTGTTAGAATAATACCGAAAAAGATACCAATCAATAAAAATTTTATATATTTCATTTTATCCAAAAATTAAAGGGAATAAAACCCAAGTCATTACTAAACCACCAATAAAGAAACCAATCACTGCAATCAATGATGGTAATTGAAAACTACTAAGTCCAGTAATGGCATGTCCAGAAGTACAGCCACCAGCGTATCTAGCTCCAAATCCAATGAATATTCCAGCAAATAAAAGTATAGTAAACCCCTTGATGGAAAGTAAGCTGTCAAAACTATAAATTTCATCTGGGATAAAAGTACTTCCTGGTTTATTAAATCCTAGGTTTTCAAGATCTGTTATAGTAGAAGAACTAATATTTATCTGCTCACTAGCTAATAAAAAGGTATGTGAGATATATCCTCCGACAACTAGACCGATTAGAAATATTAGAGACCATTTTTTAGTTTTCCAGTCTGTTTGAAAATAATTGCTATACTTTCCAGCACCAGCCATGGTGCATAAAGTTTCTAAATTAGAAGAGACACCAAAGTTTTTGCCGAAATAAAAAACTAAGAATAATACTGTAGCAATAAGAAAGCCCGAAAGATACCATGGCCAAGGTTGTAAAATAAATTCCATTAAAGAATGTTTTTTAAATAATGGAATATCTTTTCAGTTGCCCCAAGATTATGTTTGATATAGTTTTGGTTCCCAATACCCATTGTTTTACGTAATTCAAAATCCGTTTTAATGGTAACAAAGGTATTACAAATTTCTTCTTTGTCTGTAACAATTGTAACACTCCTTTGTCTCAATAGGTCTTTGGCTTCTTGGAAGTTTTTATATTTTTTTCCTCCAAAAACGATTGGGACTCCATAGGTTGCTGGTTCTAAAATGTTATGTAAACCAGTTGCTAAACCTCCACCCACATAGGCAACATCCGCGTAAGAATAGATTTTAGTTAGCATGCCAATATTATCAATAATTAATATTTGAAATTCTTCTAGATCTACACCCTGACTTTCTGAGAATAGAATTGTTTTTTTTCGAAGCTGCTTACGAAGCGTACCAATAGAATAAGGATTTATGGTATGCGGTGCTATTATAAACTTTTCATCTTTTTTTGCAAAGTTGTTTATATAATATACCAACAATTTTTCGTCTTCAGGCCAAGTACTTCCGGCTACAAGGGTATAATTATTGTTTTTGAATTTGGCAATTGCCTCTATAGTATTATCCTGTTTTAAAATAGTATAGACCCTATCAAATCTAGTGTCTCCATTTAAGGTTATGTTTTGAAATCCAATGGATTGTAATAGGTTTTTGGATGTTTTATTTTGAAGAAAGAAATGGTCAAATGCTTGCAATTTGTTTTTAAAAAAAGTACCATACCACTTAAAAAAAAGTTGTTTTTTTCTAAAAATACCAGAAATTAAAATTGTTGGTACGTTTTGTTTTTTGAGTTGGTCTAAGAGATTTGGCCAAAATTCATATTTAATGATTATTGACATTTTTGGATGAATTTGTTGAATAAACCTTTGCATATTTGCTCTGGTATCAAAAGGCAAGTAGCATACAATATCTACAAGTGGGTAGTCTTTTCTTATTTCATAACCAGAAGGAGAGAAAAAGGTTAGAATAATTTTATAGTCTGGGTAATCTTTTCGAATTTTTTCTATAATTGGTCTTCCTTGTTCAAACTCACCCAATGACGCAGCATGGAACCAAATAACTTTGTCTTCTTTAGAAATAGTTTTTAATTTAGAAAAAGAATTTTTTCTTCCTTCAATAAATAAGTTTATTTTTTTATTGAATAAAGCGATGATTTTCAATAAAAAATATGCGAAATACAAAGAAAAATTGTAAACTAAATTCATGATGCGAAGTTAGGGAATAAAAAAAATCAGTGAAATATTCACTGATTTTTATTTGTTGTAAAGTAATAATTTATTTCATTTCAAAATCCTCCATAAACTTTGTTGTGTAATTACCAGCAACATAATCTGGATGATCCATTAATTGTCTATGAAAAGGAATAGTTGTTTTTACACCTTCAATCACATATTCATCTAAAGCACGTTTCATTTTATTAATAGCTTCTTCCCTAGTTTGAGCAGTAACAATTAATTTTGAAATCATAGAATCATAATTTGGAGGTATCATATAACCCGCATAGACATGTGTGTCTATACGCACACCATGACCACCAGGAGCATGGTAAGAAGTAATTTTTCCAGGAGCTGGTCTGAACCCATTGAATGGATCTTCAGCATTAATTCTACATTCTATAGAGTGTAGTTGAGGAGTGTAGTTTTTACCTGAAATTGGCACACCAGCAGCAACTAATATTTGTTCACGAATTAAATCGTAATCAACAACTTCTTCAGTAATTGGATGTTCTACTTGAATACGAGTATTCATTTCCATGAAGTAGAAGTTACGATGTTTATCCACTAAAAATTCTACAGTACCAGCACCTTCGTATTTAATGAATTCAGCTGCTTTAACGGCAGCTTTCCCCATCTCATCACGTAATTCATCAGTCATGAACGGAGAAGGAGTTTCTTCGGTTAATTTTTGGTGGCGACGTTGTACAGAACAGTCTCTCTCTGAAAGATGACATGCTTTACCGAAAGCATCACCTACTACTTGAATTTCTATATGGCGAGGTTCTTCAATCAACTTCTCCATATACATATCATCATTTCCAAAAGCAGCTTTTGATTCTTGTCTAGCTGAATCCCAAGCATCTTTTAAATCTTCAGCTTTCCAAACAGCACGCATACCTTTTCCACCACCTCCTGCTGATGCTTTTAACATTACAGGGTATACAGTTTCTTCAGCTACTTTTTGACATTCTTCAAAAGTGTTAATAACACCATCACTACCAGGAACACAAGGCACACCAGCGGCTTTCATAGTAGCTTTTGCATTTGCTTTGTCACCCATTCGATCAATCATCTCAGGTGAAGCTCCGATAAATTTAATATCGTGTTCATCACATAATTTTGAGAATTTAGCATTTTCAGCTAAAAAACCATAGCCAGGATGAATTGCATCTGCGTTCGTAATTTCAGCAGCAGCAATAATATGTGACATTTTTAAGTAAGATTCACTACTTGGAGCGGGGCCAATGCAAACAGCTTCATCCGCAAATCGTACATGTAAACTTTCTGCATCTGCTTTAGAATAGACAGCTACAGTTTTTATTCCCATCTCCTTACAGGTTCTTATTACACGTAATGCAATTTCACCTCTGTTGGCAATTAATATTTTTTTAAACATAATAAATCATTTAAAGTGTTAAAATTTAAAATAAGTACACTTGTTCAAGTATTACTGACTAAATAATAACTATTAATTACGATGGATCAACTAAGAAAAGAGGTTGGTCAAATTCTACAGGACTAGAATCATCGACTAAAACTTTAACTACTTTACCTGAAATTTCAGATTCTATTTCGTTAAATAATTTCATTGCTTCAATGACACATACAGTATCACCTTCTTTAACTTCACTACCTACTTCAACAAAGTTAGGTTTGTCAGGCGATGGTTTTCTATAAAAAGTACCAATAATTGGCGATTTTATAGTAATATATTTTGAGTCGTCTTCAGTTGTAGTTTCGTTTGCAGAAGTTGAAGATGCAGCAGGGGCAGTTGGTTGAGTAACTGGAACTGGTTGTGGTGCTATCATTTGAGGAGTAGCAGCAACTGGGGCCTGAATAATTGTAGTTTCAGGAGTTTCACTTCCGGTTTTAATGGTGATTTTAATATCCTCCATTTCTAACTTTACTTCGCTTGCACCAGATTTAGCTACAAACTTTATAAGACTTTGAATTTCTTTAATATCCATTTTCCTAAATTTAAGTTGTTTGGTTTATGAGTTATATGCCCATTTTAAATAGATAGCTCCCCAAGTGAAGCCACCACCAAATGCGGCAAAAATTAAGTTATCTCCTTTTTTTAAAACTTTTTCATAGTCAGCAAGTAATAAAGGCAGCGTAGCTGAAGTTGTATTTCCATATTTATGAATATTCATCATAACTTTATCTTCCTCTAGTCCAACTCTATTGGCTGTTGCTTCAATAATTCTTTTATTAGCTTGATGCGGAACCAACCATTGAATTTCTTCTTTGGTTAAATTATTTCTCGTTAACATTTTTTCAGCTACATCTGCCATATTTGAAACAGCAAATTTAAAAACTGTACGTCCTTCTTGATGAACAAAATGTTTATTGTTTTTAATAGTTTCTTCTGAAGAAGGTAAAATAGACCCTCCTGCATCAATTTTTAAAAACTCTCTACCTATTCCATCGCTACGTAAGTACTCATCTTGTAAACCTAAGCTTTCGGTGTTAGGCTCAAAAAGTACTGCACCTGCACCATCACCAAAAATAATACAAGTAGCTCTATCTGTATAATCGATTATAGAGGACATTTTATCAGCTCCAATTAAAAGTACTTTCTTGTAACGACCGCTTTCAATGTAACTAGAAGCAGTTGACATTCCATAAAGAAAACTTGAACAAGCTGCTTGTAAATCGTAAGAAAATGCATTTACAGCTCCAATTTTTGAAGCAGTATGAGCCGCAGTTGAAGCAACTGGCATATCAGGCGTAGCTGTGGCTACTATTACCATATCAATGTCAGAAGCTAAAACACCAGATTTTTCTAGTAAATTTTCAGCCGCTTTGATAGCCATGTAAGATGTTCCAGCACCTTCTACCTTTAAAATTCTTCTTTCTTTGATTCCAGTTCTACTAGTAATCCACTCATCATTGGTGTCTACCATAGTTTCAAGCTCTTTATTCGTAAGAGCATATTCTGGAACATACTTTCCTACTGCTGTGATAGCTGCAGATATTTTAGTCATAGTTGTTTGTTTTGTTGTAAAACTAGTTTTCAAAGAAATGAAAATTATTTCACATCTTTAAAGAAAAAAAAGCAAAAACTTAAATTTTTGACTTAAAAATACGAAAAAACCCTCGAAAGGAGGGTTTTTTCAGCTTTTTTGAAAACCAGTGATTACGCTTCTGCAGTAGCAGATTCTAATACTACTTGACCTCTATAGTATAATTTTCCTTCATGCCAGTGTGCTCTATGGTATAAATGAGCCTCTCCAGTAGTAGGATCAACAGCTATTTGAGGTACTGAAGCTTTGTAATGAGTTCTTCTTTTGTCTCTTCTAGTTTTAGATATTTTTCTCTTTGGATGTGCCATTTTATGTCTTATTTATCTGTTAGTAAATCCTTTAATTTATCCCATCTAGGGTCTGTTGTTTTTTCTTCAACAGTCTTTTCTTCGTCTATTCTTAATTCTTCTAATTTCTCTAAAGCTTCAGATTTCATAGTTCCATCCAATACATCAGGATGAACTCTTTTATTAGGTACCGATAAAATTATAAGTTCATAGATATATTGAGAAACATTAATTTGATAAGCTTCGTTGGGAAGAATCAAAATTTCATCGTTATCATCATTATATTCATGTCCAAATTTCACAATTAAATGTAAAGTACCGTCAATTTTTTGATCAAATAATTCACCTGTCATGTCACAAGGAACATTAACACTACCATTTATCGCAAAGTTAAGTTCCATTAAGTTACTTTTTTTTGCAAAATTTATAGTTGTATTAACATCGCAGTCATTAAAATCATCAAACTGATAAGCTTCAAAGAACGTTTTATCAATATGATATTCAAATAAATGACTTCCTTCCTTTAAACCTATAAAAGGTATGTCGAATTGTTTTAAGTCTTTCATCTACAACATCAATTTGAGCGTGCAAAGATATAAAAAATGTTTTTATATTTATATTTTGGAAATAAATTTTTCATTATTTTGTTTTTAAAGCTCCTTTTATAAGGTTTTGATATTCAATTCTGTTCTTGTAAATTTGAAGAGAAGTAAATAAAGCCTCTTTAAAAGATGCTGGATTTGCTTTGTTTTTTCCTGCGATATCAAACCCTGTTCCGTGGTCAGGTGATGTTCTTACTTTGTTAAGCCCAGCAGTAAAATTAACACCATTTCCAAAAGAAAGAGCTTTGAAAGGAGCAAGTCCTTGATCGTGATACATTGCTAAAACACCGTCAAATTTTTGATGGGTCTTTGATCCAAAAAAGCCATCAGCAGCATAAGGGCCATAAACTAATTTACCTGCTTCTTGAATTTCTTTTATTGTTGGTCTTATAATTTCATCATCTTCCTTACCTATAACTCCTTTATCTCCACAGTGAGGGTTTAAACCAAGTACAGCTATTTTAGGCTTGTTTATATTGAAATCTTGTTTTAAAGAGGTATGCATAATTTCAACTTTACGCTTTATTAACTCAGGAGTGATGGTTTCTGCTATTTTTGAAATAGGAATATGACCAGTGATTAATCCGATTCGTAACTCATCTGTCATTAAAATCATTAAACTTTCTCCTTCTAAATTATCTTCAAGATATTCAGTGTGTCCAGGAAAGTCAAATTCTTTCGATTGAATATTTTCCTTGTTTATCGGTGCTGTTATTAAAAGATCAATTTTGTTATCTTTTAATGAATTTGTAGCAAATTGCAATGATTTTAAGGCATAGTTACCACCATCTTCCGTTGTTTTTCCAATTTCAATTTTAACTTCTTCTTTCCAGATGTTAACTAAATTAATTTTTCCATGAGTTATTTTATCAATAGAAGTGATACCATGAATACTATTGTTAAGCTTTAATACTTTTTTATGATAAGATATCAACTTGTTTGAACCAAACAAAACAGGAGTGCAAAACTCTAACATGCGTTTGTCTTCAAAAGTCTTTAAAATAATTTCAATACCTATACCATTTATATCTCCAATTGAAATACCAACAATAATTTTGTTCGATTTATCCATAGTTTACTTCTGTAATGTCGTATTTTTGATGGTAACAAAAGTAATTAAAATTTAGAGAATGTTTACGGGAATAATTGAAACTCTTGGTATTGTAACTAAACTTGAAAAAGAAAAGGGTAATCTTCATTTAACAGTTAAAAGTAGTATTACAAGTGAATTAAAAATAGATCAAAGTGTGGCTCACAATGGTGTTTGTTTAACTGTAGTTGATATAGTTGCTGATGAGTATAAGGTTACAGCAATTAAAGAAACGTTGGATAAAACTAATTTAAGTGAGTTAGTAGTAGGAGATCATGTAAACCTTGAGAGAGGAATGAAGCTAGGCGCTAGGTTAGATGGTCATATAGTACAAGGACATGTAGATAAAACTGGGGTTTGTGAAAATGTAAAAGACGATGATGGAAGTACTGTTTTTACTTTTTCTTATGATTTTGATGGTAATGTAACTATTGAAAAAGGATCAATTACAGTTAACGGAGTTAGTTTAACTGTTGTGAATTCTAAGAAAAATGAATTTAGTGTAGCTATTATTCCATATACCTTAGAGCATACCACATTTAAAAACTTCGTAAAAGGAACAAAAGTGAATTTAGAGTTTGATGTTATTGGTAAATATGTTACTAGATTACAAAGCCTGAATAATTATTAGATTCTCTAGTATTCTTTAAAGTAAAGATGTTAGCTTTATTTAAGGTAGTTGATCTTTATGTAAAACTGTACTATTTTTTTAGATATCTAAAAATACTGAAAAGAGAGGATTTAGTTTTTTGTAAAAAGTAAAAAAAGAGTAGTTTTAAAACCTGAAGAGAGAAGGAAAAGGTTAAATAATTGCTATTGTTTTTCCTAAATGTATTTAGATAAATTAATCAAATTATTTATGGAACTTTTTAAATCGATTGCTTTGTGTTTTTCTGGGGGTGGTTATAGAGCTGCTTGTTTTTCTTTAGGAACTCTATCTCTTCTTGAAAAAGTAGGTTTGTTAGAAAACGTTAAGGCAATATCTACAGTATCTGGAGGTACTATTACGGGTGTAAAATATGCACAATCTCAAATTGAAGGAAAAGGTTTTGATGCTTTTTTAGATGATTATTATAATTGGCTTGATAAAGATGAGTTAGCAAGTAATGCTATAAGTCATTTACGAGGGCCATTAGTGTGGAATAAACCAGAAAATAAGCATAAAAGGAAAAATCCGATTAATGCTTTTGCAATTGAATATAATAACTTTACGAATAATACGACACTAGGGCAAATTCAAAATTTAATTAGCAAAGGTAGTTCAAAGACTCATTTAGAAAGAGTGATTTTTAATGCTACTGATTTTGATAGCACTCACCAATTTAGGTTTCAAAATATAAAAGGTAACCAAAAAAGGTTTGGAAATGGTAAAGCTCATAGTAAATACAAACATATTATTGATGATATTAAGTTAGGTGATATTATAGCAGCGTCTACTGCTTTTCCCGGAGGTTTTGAACCTATTGGGTTTCCATATGATTTTACATCAAAATATAATGATCTAAATGAAATTGGTTTAATGGATGGAGGGATTGTGGATAACCAAGGTACATCGGTTTTTGTTTCTGAAGCACAAAGTCGTAATGATGATAATTATGATTTATATTTTGTTAGTGATGTTGCTTCTCCTTATCCAGGTAAAGGTTTTGAATTTGCTTCAAAAAGTAAGTTTAGTAAATATGCATCATTATTGTCAAGTGCTTTTACATTGTTGTTAGTATTAATGGCTACTGTTTTTTTCTTTATAAAAAAATGGCTGGTATGGTATACAATTAGCGTTGTCTTTTTTGCTTTTTTAACCTTTATACATTTCTTGTTTTTTTCATTATCTAAATTAATGCAAAATCAAACAGGGATAGATCAGCAATTATACTTACCTCCCAGAAGAGTTGGTTTTTACATTGTTAACAGAGCAAAATCATTAATGAGGATGGCTGGTGTTATTTTTCTTAAAAATGATAGGCGCCAACATGCAAATGCTATATATAGTACTTTTCCTAATAAAGTAATTTCGTCTACTGTATATGAATTAAGATGTGAAGATTCTTCAGGAAATCAAACTGATAAACCTGAAAGAGTTAGAAATTGGGATAAAATAGTTAAGTATACTGGTACTATAAGTAATGAAATTATAAAAAACTCTATAAAAAGTGCCTCATTTGGTACTACATTATGGTTTACTAAAAAAGAGAAGAAAAGTAATATGCTCGATAGTTTAATTGCGAGTGGAGAGTATACAGCATGTTACAATTTATTAGCGTATATTATTATACAATATGGTAGTAGATCAACTTCAATACCTCTTTTTAACGAGTTAATGCTACTTTGGAAAGAATTTCAGATAAACCCTACTTTTTTAATTGAAGAAAGAAAGGCTAGATTTACTTAATAAGTAAGGGGAGAGGTATGTTACTTTTAGAAAACAAAAAAGCTTCACTAAAAGTGAAGCTTTAATGGTGGTCCCACGAGGACTCGAACCTCGGACCACCTGATTATGAGTCAGGTGCTCTAACCAACTGAGCTATAGGACCCGTTATTTTGGGTGTGCAAAGATAGCATCTTTTTTAAAATACCAAACATTTTTTACACTTTTCTGTTCATTAAATTTTCGCCAAAAGTGCGTAAGCCTTGCTTTGCGTTCTCATTTAGTGTCATGATATCTAAAAACTCAAAAGACTTATTTGTGTAATATTCAATAAGTTGTTGGGTGTGTTGAGGAATGTTGTTATCTATAAAAATCGAAGTTGTTTGCTTAATTTTTTCTTCAATATTTTTTTCTTTTCCATTAAATAAATTTAATAGATTTTCTCTATCAGAGGTGTTCGCTACTTCAAGAGCTTTTAAATATAGGTATGTTTTCTTATTTTCTATAATATCTCCAGCAATCTGTTTTCCAAAAGTATCTGGATTTCCAAAAGTATCTAAGTAGTCGTCTTGTAATTGAAAAGCGATACCTAGGTTTAAGCCATAATTATATAAATGTTGAGCCTGTTCTTCATCAGCTTCAGCAACAATAGCTCCCATTTTTAAGGCAGCAGCTACTAAAACAGAAGTCTTTAAACTTATCATTTTTATATACTCATCAATAGTAACATCATTTCTAGTTTCAAAATCAACATCTAATTGTTGTCCATCACAGACCTCTAGAGCAGTTTTGCTAAATAATTGAGCTAATTTTTGAAAAACAGTAGGTTTGTAGTTTTCAAAGTATTGATATGCTAAAATAAGCATAGCATCTCCAGATAAAATTCCTGTGTTAATATCCCATTTTTCATGAACGGTTTCTTTACCTCTTCTTAAAGGGGCATCATCCATAATGTCATCATGTACCAGTGTGAAATTATGAAAAACTTCAACAGCTAAAGCAGCAGGAAGAGCTTCGGTATGGCTTCCGGAGAAGATGTCAGAAGCAATTAATGTTAAAATAGGTCTGATTCTTTTTCCTCCTAACTGTAAAATATAGTCTACAGGTTCGTATAGGTTTTTAGGTTCTCTGGTGAAATTTTGTTTTTCTAAATAGGTTAAAAAGTCTGAATGATATTTTAATAAGTCCAAATCTGAAATTTTTTGTAAAAATAAGGTAAACAAAAAAAGTATACCTAAAAGAATGTTAAAAAAAGATTAAAACTTAGGAAACTTTTATTGTTTCCTAAGTTTCCTTTTGTAGATTTGCAAAGAATTATGAGAGATAAAATTTTAGAAAAATCGGGAGAAATGTTTTTAAACTTAGGGTTTAAAAGTGTTACTATGGATGACATAGCGAGGGAGCTGGGGATATCTAAAAAAACAATTTACAAGTATTTTCCTAATAAAGTTGGTTTGGTTGGAGCTTCAACAGAAGCTGTTCAAGAAGCTATAGATGCTACAATTTTATTTATTAAAGGACAAAATCATAATGCGATAGCTGAAGAATTTGCTGTAAAAGCAATTTTTAAAGAGATGTTTAAAAACGCTAAAACGTCACCAATGTATCAGCTTAAAAAGTATTACCCTGAAACATATGCTGAGCTAATGGAACGAGAAGCATGTATGTTTAGAGATTGTAATGTAGATAATTTAGCAAAAGGGATTGAACAAGGGCTGTATAGAGAGAATATAAAAATAGATTTAATCGTTAATTTTTATTTCACATTAATTTTTGGCGTTTTTGAAAGCGATTTATATGGTCATGAAATGAAAGAAGTAATGAAAATTGAATATGAAGTATTAGAGTACCATATCAGAGCTATTGCTACTGAAAAAGGAATCGCAGAATTAGAGAAACAATTAAAAATCATAAATAAAAATCACTAACAATGAGAAAATACATATATAGTTTATCTGTATTCTTTTTCACAAGTTTTTTACTAGCGCAAGAAAAAGTAATGAGTATTTCAATGCAGGAGGCTATTGATTACGCTATAAAAAATAACTACAGTAATAAAATAGCTTCAAAAAATATTGAAGCAGCTAAAGAAAGAAAATGGGAAACAACAACAATTGGGTTGCCTCAAATTGATGGAAAGTTAGATTATCAGAACTGGTTGAAGCAACAAGTTTCTTTATTACCAGGAGAAATTGCAGGAGGTGCTCCAGGAACTTTTGTGCCAGTAAAATTTGGAACACAACAAACCATGAATGCTTCCGTAACATTAAAACAATTGATATTTGATGGTTCTTATTTAGTTGGATTACAATCAGCTAAAACATATTTGAAAATATCAGAACAAGCAAAAGAGAAAACTGTTTTAACAACAAGGGAAGCAGTGATTAATGCTTATGGTAATGTTTTAATAACTGAAGAAACTATCAGTATTTTAGATAAAAACAGAAAAGTTTTACAAAAAAACCTGAATGAAACTCAAAAAATATATGATAATGGGTTAACTGAACTAGAAAATGTAGAACAGTTACAAATAACTCTTGGCAATATAGAAAGTAATTTGAATAATGCGAAGAGAATGAAAGAGGTTGCGTATCAAATGTTAAATATATCTTTAGGTAATTCAATAGAAAAAAAGTTAGTATTAACCGATTCGTTAAATAGCCTTGTGGTTACAAACACTGATTTAGATTTGTTAACTAAAGTGTTTGATGTTAAAAAACATATTGACTTTAAAATGGCTGAAAATGATCGTGAAAGTAAGCGGTTATTGATGAAATTAGAGCAAAGCAAGGCCTTACCAAGCTTGTCAGCTTTTGTAAATTATGGAGCCAATGCCAATTCAAATGATTTTAATTTTTTTAATGGAGACCAAAAGTGGTTTGATTACTCGTTACTTGGGGTATCGTTAAATGTACCAATTTTTAGTAGCTTCGGAAGAAAATCAAAAACTGCTAGAGCTAGAATTGAATTAGAGAACGCAGATATTAAAAAAGAAGAAATAAAACAAAAGCTACGTCTTCAAGCAAAATCTGCGAAAAGCGAATATCAACTCAGTATAGAAAATTTCGATACTGCAAAGAAAAATTTAGCATTAGCAGAACGAATAGAGAAAAAACAACAATTAAAGTTTTTTGAAGGAATATCATCAAGTTTTGATTTATTACAAGCACAAAATCAATTATACTCACAACAAAATAACTATGTTCAATCGATGTTAAACGTCATTGCCAAAAAAGCCAAATTAGAAAACGCACTAAACATACCTATAAAATAATCAACTAATGAGAAGGATTGGAATTATAATAACTATAGCAACACTTTTTGCTGCATGTGGTAGCAAAGAGAAATCAGTTGAGTCGGTAATAAACTCAAAAGATTTAAAAACAATTCGTACTAAAAAAGAGGAGTTAGATAAGAAACAACAAGAATTAGCTACACAAATTAAATTATTAAATAATGAAATAGCTAAGTTAGATACAAATAAAAAAGTACCACTAATTACTGTCATTAGTGCTCATGAAGAAGTTTTTGTTCATTATCTAGATTTACAAGGAAATGTACAAACCAAAAAAAATGTACTAGTATACCCTGAAATGCCCGGTAAATTGGTAAAGGTATATGTGAAAGAAGGGCAACGAGTAGTAAAAGGTCAAGCATTGGCTAAAATTGATGACGGTGGATTGTATCAACAAGTTGCGCAAGTAGAGGTTCAAGCAGCGTTGGCAAAAACTACGTTTGAAAGACAAAAAAGATTATGGGATCAAAAAATTGGTTCTGAAATTCAATTTTTACAAGCAAAAACAAATTATGAAGCAGCTACTAGATCAGTAAATCAATTAAAACAACAGTTAGGAAAAAGTGTAATAAAAGCACCTTTTACAGGAATTGTTGATGATGTAATAAAAGAAGAAGGTACTGTGGTAGCACCTGGAATGGGAGCTGAAGTATTTAGAGTTGTAAACTTAGGAAACATGTATATTGAAACTGATGTTCCAGAAAGTTATATTACATCAGTAAAAAAAGGAAAAGAAGTACAAGTAGAGTTTCCTGTTTTAGGAAAAACAGTAACATCTTTTGTACGCCAAGCTGGAAACTTTATAAACCCTGCTAATAGAACATTTAAAGTAGAGGTTGGAGTGTCAAATAAAGATAGAAGCATTAAACCAAATTTAACAGCTAAATTGAGAATTAATGATTACACGAGTGAAAAAGCTATTTTAATACCTCAAAGTATTATCTCTGAAAATGCAAAAGGAGAGCAGTATGTATATATTGTTGAAAATGTTAAGGATAAAATAGGGATAGCGAAACAAGTAATCATTAAAACAGGTAAAACTCAAGGAGATGTTATTGAAGTTTTATCTGGTCTTACCAATGGAGTTAAAATCATAAAAGAAGGTGCGCGAAGTGTTAAAGACAATCAAGAGGTTAAACTATTAAACCAATAATTATTAGGATGACTGAGAAACAAAAAAAACAAGTCGATAAAGAATTTGGTCTATCCTCTTGGGCTATTGGTAATAAAACTACCATTTATGTGTTAATGACGTTGATTCTTATTTTAGGAATTTCAGCATTTGTTAACATGCCAAGAGAGAACTTCCCTGAAATTAGAGAGACAAAAATTTATATTAGTTCTATATACCCTGGTAATACAGCAGAGGATATAGAGAAGTTAATAACTGATCCGTTAGAAGAGAAATTAAAAACGGTTAGTAATGTTGTAAAAGTAACATCTACTTCACAAGAAGATGTATCTATGGTTATTGTTGAGTTTGATGAAAAAATTTCAGTAGATCAAGCAAAACAAAAAGTAAAAGACGAGATAGATCAAAAAACATCGGGTGAAGATTGGCCAACATTTAATGGGGCTAAAGTAGAGCCTAATGTTTTTGAATTAAGTATTTCTGAAGAAATGCCTATTCTAAATATTAATATTTCTGGAGATTATCCTGTAGATAAATTAAAAGAATTTGGAGAGTATTTAGAAGAGGAAATAGAGAGTTTGTCTGAAATTAAAAAAGTAGATATCCGTGGAGCTGAGGAAAAAGAAATTGAAATAGCGGTAGATATATATAAAATGATGGCGGCTAAGGTTAGTTTTCAAGATATCATTAATTCAGTTAATGGTGGAAATTTAACAATGTCTGCGGGAAATATAATTGCAAGTGGACAAAGACGTACAATTCGTATTTTAGGAGAAATTGAAAAACCACAAGAATTGCAAAACTTTGTTGTAAAGTCTGAAAAAGGAAATTCAATTTATTTAAAAGATCTTGCTGTTGTAACATTTAAAGATAAGGATAAGACTACGTATGCACGTGAGTTTGGAGAAGCTGTGGTAATGTTGGATGTTAAAAAACGTTCAGGTAAAAACATGGTGGAGGCAGCTGAAAAAATTAGAAAAATTGTTGCTGATGCAAAAGTTAATGAATTTCCTAGTAATTTAAAAGTAACCATAGCTAATGATCAATCTTCTAAAACAATTGGTCAAGTAGATGACTTAGTGAATAATATTATTTTCGGAGTTATTTTAGTGGTCTTAGTGTTAATGTTTTTCCTTGGATTTAAAAATGCACTATTTGTAGGTTTTGCAATTCCGATGTCAATGTTTATGTCATTAATGATATTAAATTGGTTAGGATATACAATGAATACCATGATTCTGTTTGGTTTAATTATGGGATTAGGAATGTTGGTAGATAATGGAATTGTTGTTGTTGAAAACGTATATCGTTTGATGGACGAGGGGATGACAAGAATTGAAGCTGCTAAAAAAGGAATTGGAGAAATTGCTTTTCCTATTATTATCTCAACTTTAACAACTGTTGCCGCTTTTGTTCCTTTAGGAATGTGGCCTGGAACTATGGGGCAGTTTATGATTTATTTTCCTATAACATTATCTGTTGTATTGGGGTCATCATTATTTGTGGCTATATTTTTTAACTCAGTAATGGTTTCTCAACTTATGAGTGTTGAAGACAAAAATATGCCTTTAAAACGTATTATAACAATGTCTTCAATTATTGGAGGTATTGGTTTGTTAATTATGATTTTTGGAGGGTCAAATAGAGCTTTAGGAACAATTATGTTATTTACAGCTATTATGTTGTGGGTGTACCGAATAGCTTTAAGACCATGGGCAAATGCTTTTCAGAACAAAATATTACCTAGATGGGAACGTTTTTATGAAAAATCATTAACGGCGGTTTTAAAAGGTTACAGACCAATAGTTTTAACTGTTTTAACGGTGGTTATGTTGGTTGTCGCTTTTGGTGGCTTTGGTGCTTCGGTGGCTAGTCAAAGAACAAAAGTTGAGTTTTTCCCAGACAATACTCCAAACCAGATTATAGTATATATAGAATATCCGCAAGGAACGGATATTGAAAAAACGAACACTATAATGAAAGATTTAGAAGAACGAGTATATAAAATACTAAATTCATCTGAATATGTTGATGGTGATCATAATTTTTTAGTCGAAAGTGCTGTTTCACAAGTTGGAGCTGGTTCTGGTAATCCACAAACAGATGGAGGGTCTACAGCTGAAATGCCTCATAGAGGTAAGATTACAGCATCTATGAGAGAGTATAAATACAGAAGAGGTGCCGACAGTAAAGAGTTACAGAAAAAAATTACTGAAGCTTTAAAAGGTATTTACCCTGGACTGTCTATTTCTGTAGAAAAAGATCCTGTAGGGCCACCAGCAGGTTATCCTATAAATATAGAGTTAGAAGGGAAAGATTATGGTGAATTGATTAATACTGCTGAAAAAATGCGTGATTTTATCAATTCAAAAAGTATCCCAGGAATTGATGAGCTAAAGATTGATGTAAATAAGTCTAAACCAGCAATGTTAGTGAATGTTGATCGTAAAAAGGCTGGAGAGCTTGGAGTTAGTTCTGCTCAAGTTGGACAGCAATTACGTAATTCAATATTTGGAGCTAAAGCAGGAGTTTATAAGGAAGATGGTGAAGATTATGATATTTATGTTCGTTTTAATAAGGATAATAGATATAACAAGAGTGCCATTTTTAATCAGAAAATAACATTTAGAGACCCTTCAAATGGTCAAGTAAAAACAATACCAGTTTCTGCAGTAGCTAAACAAACTAATACTTCAGGATATAGTGCAATTAAGCATAAAGAAGCTAAAAGGATTGTAACTGTTTATTCAGCTCTAGCGCCTGGTTATACAGATGCAGCTTCAATTGTAGAAAAGATTAAAAGCGAAATGATAACGTTTACTGAAAAACCTGCAAAAGTTAAGATTGACTACACGGGGCAAATCGAAGAGCAAGAGAAGCAAATGTTATTTTTAATGGGAGCTTTTTTTACTGGTTTAGGATTGATTTTCTTTATTTTAATTTTTCAATTTAATTCAGTTTCAAAGCCTGCTATTATCATGTTGGCAATTTTTTTAAGCTTGATAGGTGTTTTTGGAGGGTTAATAATAACAGCCAAGCCATTTGTTATTATGATGACAATGATGGGGATTATTTCATTGGCAGGGATTGTTGTAAATAATGGGGTAGTATTACTTGATTATACTCAATTATTGATTGATCGAAAAAAAGTGGAGCAAAATATAGCTGAAAATGATTATGTAGATGTTGATACGTTAAAGGCAGCAATTATTAGAGGTGGTAAAGCACGTTTACGACCAGTATTATTAACTGCTATTACTACTATATTAGGTTTAATACCACTTGCTACAGGTTTTAATATAAACTTTTTTACTTTGGTGAGTGAGTTTAATCCTAATATTTATATTGGAGGTGATAATGTGATTTTTTGGGGTCCACTAGCATGGACTGTAATTTACGGGTTATTTATAGCAACTTTTTTAACTTTAATTGTAGTTCCAATATTATTTTATTTAATAACGAAGTTTAAAATGTGGTTACGTAGCATTTTATAATTAGTTTATTTGTTAACTAAAAAAGGTTGAAAGTTTTAAAGCTTTCAACCTTTTCTAGTATAATGTGCAATGATTTAAAGCTGAATTATTACTTTCTTATAAAGTTTTAATTTGGCAAACAATCCCTATCTTTTTTTAATCTATTAAAACGATAAGTAAAGGTTATTGAAGTAAATCGACCAATTGGACGATTGTATGTATTTGTTGTGTAGTTTTCTCCTGTTATTAGTTGTTTGCTAACTCTTGAGCCTAAAATATTATTCATATTTAGAGTAACAGTAGCTTTGTCATCTAAAAAATCTTTACTAATACCTATGTTAGCTCTATACTGAGCTTCAGTGAATATTTTTCTACTAACTCTTTCTTCTCTATAGTTAAAGTTTGATTGAATGGTAAATTTTGAAAATCTCATTCTTGAATTTAAACGAGTAGACCACGTGTTGTCGTTTTCTGTGTAAAATCCCTCTTTAATCAAAAGAATAGTAATTGAATTCACTAGATAAACGCCACTATTTGTGGGGTGAATCTCGCAAAGCTAATTCAGCTCCAAGTCTATTTTCAGTTCCTGAATTTATAGGTTTTGAAATTAAAGCTCCTGTTGTATTTGGAATTACTAAAGTTTCAAAAACATTTGTTGTACGTTGGTAATAGATTGAGGGATTTAAAGTGAATTTATTCCAACGTTTTAATACTCCTAACTCAAAAGAGTTTGTGTACATAGGATTTAAATAGGGGTTACCAATTCGAATATTTCGTCTATCAGAAATGCCTCCGAATGAATTTAAGTGCCAGAAACTAGGAGGTCTTATTCTTCTACTATAACTTAGTTGCATGTTTGTTTTCTCATTAAAGTTATAGTTTGTAAATAGATTTTTCTACAGGTAATTTTACGGTAATATTAAACATTAATAAAAGCTAGTTTATGAAAGTAAAATGTTTGTTGGTTGATGATGAGTCACAGGCTATTAAGTTAATAGAAAATCATATTTCAAAAATTGATTCTTTAGAGGTTATAGCCACTTACAATAATGCAATAAAAGCATTTGAAGTTTTGAGTAGCCAGGAAATAAATTTATTATTTTTGGATATAAAAATGCCTAATATTACTGGAATTGATTTTTTGAAAACTATAAAAAAACCTCCAAAAACAATTTTCACAACAGCATATAGAGATTATGCTATTTAGAGTTACGATTTATAGGTGGTAGATTATTTATTATAACCCCATAACATTTGAGTGTTTTTTCAAATTTATTGATAAATTTCTTAGAACGAATTCTTTAATTGTATCTGAAAAAAAGAAGTTTTACAAGATGAATTTATACTTGTTAAATCAGGAAATAAGCATCATAAAATTAAAGTTAATCAAATTCTATTCATAGAAAGTTTGAAAGATTATATTAAAATTCACACAGTTAATGATAAATGAATTGTTTCTAAATACAAAATAGGTGAAATAGAAGAAGAATTAGCGCATAAACACTTTTTACGTGTACACCGTTCCTATGTCATAAATACAAATAAAATTTCAGCCTTTACAATTAATGATATAGAAGTTAATTCAGTTGAAATTCCTATAGGAGCTAGTTATAAAGATAAGGTTATTACTTTTTTAAAGAATATAGTTTAATACATTTGTAGTTGAAAAATTAATATCCATTATGAATATCACATTACTTGAAGCTGAAAATTTAATTAGCAGGGCTAAATTTAAAGCAAATCAATTAAATGTATATATGAATATAGCAGTTGTTGATGCAGGAGCAAATTTATTAGCTTTTGCTAGAATGGATGGAGCTGTTCTTGGAGCTATAGATATTGCTATTAAAAAGGCTAAAACAGCTCGTTTATTTAATAAAGAAACAGGAATTTTAGGTGAGTTGTCACAACCTAATGGGCCTTTATTTAATATAGAACATTCAAATGGTGGATTAATTACATTTCCAGGAGGGATTCCAATAAAAAATGTAGATGGTAATATTATAGGAGCTATTGGGATTAGTGGAAGTTCTATAGAAAATGATTTTCTTGTAGCAGAATATGCTGTTGCATTGTTACAGTAAGCTTATAGTACTATGAATAAAAAAGTATTCACCGTTGATGAAATTAAGAGAAAAATTGAGTCTTATTGTGTGTATCAAGATCGATGTCATAAAGATGTAGAAAAAAAACTTGCTGAATATAATTTAATTCCAGAAGCAAGAGAATATATTCTATTGCATTTATTGAAGCATAATTTTTTAAATGAAGAACGGTTTTCAAAAAGTTTTGCTAGAGGGAAATTTAGAATAAAAAAATGGGGTAAACAACGAATAATTCGTGAGCTAAAACAAAGAGAAATATCGTCTTATAATATAAAAACTGCGTTAAAAGAAATTGATAAAGAGGAATATATTGCTACTTTGTATGGTTTAATAGAAAAGAAAAATAATTTTTTAACTGAAACGAATTTATTTAAGAAAAAAAAGAAAATTATAGATCACTTATTATACAAAGGTTTTGAAACTAATTTAATTTTTGAAGCAGTAAATGAGGTTGTTATTTGAATTTAGATAAGAATAACGAGTCTTGTGTTTTTTTGATATCAATTACTTTTCTAATGTCGTCATTAGGGATTTCAACAGATAAAACATAGTGTTTAATTTTCCACTCGCTTTTTTTGTTTTTTTCTAGTACTCCTGAACCTCTGCAGGTTCCCATCCAGGTATTTAGTAATTCATCAAACCAAATAACTTCTTTATTATTACTAGCGTAAACATTTCTTTCAAGAGGGTTAAAATCCCAAGCTTTACCTTTGTCAAAATAAGGTTTACAAAAAGCACTGAATTCTTTTTTACTCCAATTTTCAGAAGCATCTGTACCAATATAAAAAGAAGTATTTGAAAGGCTATTAAAATAATTATCATAATTAGCTTCAGCAGCAGCTTTGTGCCAGTTGTTTAATAATAGATTAATTTCTGCCTTTATATCCTTAAAACTATTTTTTGGAGTTTCTTTTTTTTCATTACAGGCCGTAAAAATAAATAAGCTAAAAGAAAATAATAATAGAAACTTTTTCATCTTGATTTTAGAGTTTGTTCTGATGTATTCAAAACTACTAAAAAATAATTGATTTTGTAGTTGCTTATTTTTATTTGGTAAAAACACAAAACCGAAGCATATAGCTTCGGTTTTGAATCAAAAAAAATATTCTATTATTTTAAAATAAGCTTTTTTGTAGCTGATTTACCATTCATTTGCATTTTTAGTAAATATATACCACTTGAATAGTTGCTCATGTCTAAACTATGTGTACTATTCTTTATATTCTTTTTAGAGAATACTTGTTTACCAGTAATATCAAAAACAACAACATTCATGTTTTCTCCTTCTGATTTCCATTTTAAATTAAATATGCTTTCAGATGGATTTGGTGAAATTGAAATGTTATTTAATAAAGTAGCATCACCACTAGATAATGTACCTTCAATTACTAAATCATCAATAACAGCACCTTCGGCATTGGTGTTATCATCAGCTTTAAAAACAAAACGCATAATAAAGCTGCTTTCTGATGAAAAACTTGATAAATCATAACTGTACTGATGAATAGTTGCATTAGTTCCTCCTAGGGTGTTGTTTTCAGTACCAGCACCTGTCCATTGTTTTCCAGGTAAATTTGATCTGTTTGAAGAGTCAGTTGTAGCTGAACTATTGTACCAATTAGGGTCAGTAGCTTCTCCTAGTATTGTCCAGTTTCTACCATTATCAGTAGTGTATTCAACATTCATGTAATCCCAGTCTTTTTCAATGTCAAAAGCCATTTTAAACTTTAAGTTAGGATTTGTAATTTGTGTAATGTCGTAACAACCAGTGTAAAGATATCCAGTTGTTTTATCAGGGTGATTTCCTGTTGCTTTTGTAAAATAAGCTTTAGATCCTGAAGGTACTTTTAATAGTGTTTTACCAGTACTGCCTATTTCCCACATTGTATTAGAGGTAGTTTCTACTAATAATTCATCGTTACTATTTTCAAAAGAGTTTAAAGTAGTAGGAGTACTATTAAAATTATTTAATAAAAACGTAGTGTTTTGTTTGTTGTTACTAGCATAAGCATCATTGGTAATAATTGTTTCAACAGCTAAAGAGTGGTTACCGCTTGTTACATTAAAAGTAGGAATTGTAATTTTCTTAGTTGCTTCAGAAACAATACTACCAGTCCAGTTATAGGTGCTTTCCGTTCCTCCATCAATACTGTATTTAATAGTAACAGCTGTTATTTCATTTTTTCCCTGGTTTTTGACTGTAAGTTCAGGTGCTAAACCAGCTTCACAATTAAGTTGGCTAGATATTGGTTTGTCTATCGAAAGTAATCGTATATCATTACTGGGTAATTGTCTAGGAATTGGTGAAGAGAATAATCCTCTACCATAAGTAGCTGCGTATAGTATAGCCTCTTCCTCATTTATTTCAAGGTCAGTAATTTGTGTGTTTGGTAATTTATTATCAAATGTTTTCCATTCAGTAAGGTCGTCATTAATGTAATACACACCTAAATTCGTGCCTAAATAAATGGTGTTGTTTCCACTTCTTGCATGATGTTTAATAATATTCTTACCTTCTGAGGGTAAGTTGCCTGTTATATCTGTGAATGTTGGAATATTGTTTGTTGCATTCGTTGATTTATATATTTTTTGACTGGTTACAATCCAAGCAACATTAGAATCAGTATTGCTTACTTCTATAGAATTTACAGCATTACTATATGCAGTGATTAAAGAAAAAGTAACACCGGCATCAGTACTCTTATATATTCTAGAAACACTGTTGCTTGTCCAAAAAGTATAAATTGTATCATCATTATTTGGGTCAATTTCTATTCCAGTTAAATCTCCGCCGAATGAATGGTCTGAGACTTTTATCCAGTTGTTGTTCACTAATTTATAAAGTTGGCTATAACCAGCATAGATAGTTCCTTTACTGTCAACAGCTAATGGAGTGATCCATCTTCCTCCATTGTCACCAGTGGCTTGATTTACTTCAGCAGTTGGTGCACTTATGCGTGAAGATCTATTAAGACCTCCATTGTTAGATACGTTTAGTGGATTGCCATATTGATTAAAACCATAAAACTTTTTATAATTTACAGGAGAAACTAAACCATCCATTCCATCGCCTTCATGATAATTATACCATTGTCCGTCAGTTAATCCATAACCACCATTATCTTGTGTTCCACCAACAACAATATCTTTTTTTAATTGAGATACTGATATTCTATAAAACTGACTTATGGCTAAATTTTTTGTTAAATCGACATAGTTAACACCGTTGTCATTTGAGACATAAATACCACCATCTGTACCAGTGAAAAGTTTGTCACCAATATACCTCATAAAATGAATGTCAGCGTGCGTGTAATTTACAGCATCAAAATCATCCCAACTATTGGATTTAAAAAAATTATCTCCTCCATCTAATGACTGCCAGATATCAAGCACACCTATGTGAATTCTATTAGCATCAGTATTTGATACTGCAATTGCAAAATCATAACTAGCTTGGCGACTTTTAAAAATATCATCAGTTTCAGCAGTTCTAGTGAAAGTTTCTCCACTATCAGTAGATTTGTATACACCGTTAAAATTATAATCTGCACTTGCTATGTATATATATTGTGAATTGGCTGGAGTTACATCCATAACTAACCTTCTTGAGTTTGTTAATCCAGTAATTGTTTTTTCAGTAAAAGTTTCGCCGCTATCAGTTGATTTATAAAACTTAGCACCAGTGATAGCATACCAAGTTGAAGGGTCTCCTGGCTTCATTTTAATATCTATGATGTTATCATTAAGTTTTGTAACCCAAGTAGTACCACCATCAGTGGTCTTTTGAACCCCGGTGCTTGTAGCAACTAAAATAGTTTCAGGAGTATTTGGCATGATATAAATTTCATTCATAGAAGTTGGGTTTCCTGGAATAGTTCCAGTGTTGTTCCATGTTGTTCCTCCATCTGTAGATTTCCATACACCAACAGCATATGAATCATTAGCATCATCATCACCAGTAGCAATATAAATAGTATTTGAGTCGGTAGGGTGAATGGCAATACCTGAAACACCAATTTGAGGTAAATAGTCGGTTAAAGGAATCCAATTAACTCCAGCATCAGTAGATTTCCAAATTCCTCCAGCAGGAGAACCTACGTAATAGGTGTTTGAATTACTTGGGTCTACAGCAATAGCATTTATACGACCTTGCCCTGTTTGTTGGAGTCTACTTGCAAAACCTGAGGTGTGAGAACTAGAGTATGGCCCCATAGCTTTCCAATCTCCATTATTTGTTTTGCTTTGTTTACTTAATTGTTTTTTTTGTTCCCAAGCACTCCATAAATCTTTTGCTGGAGCTATAGTTCCGTCAGGTTTTAAGTAATGAGACCAGTGCTCTTCCCATCGCTTAAAAGGCTTCAGTCCACTACCTTTTTTATTACGGTCAATAGTTTTAAAATAAGCTTCTGCAGCTTTAGAAATATCTTCTAAGGTAGTTTTTTTCTTCTGCTTTAAATCATTTGATACAAACCAAGGAGCATTTTGTTGGATTTGTCCATAAAAATGAAAGGTTAAAGCGAAAAACAATAAAAGGGTAATTGTTTTTTTCATTCTAAAAATTGTAAAAGAGTTATATTTTTTATTTCATTTTAACTAAGTTTAACACTTAGTTGTTACAATATTAACACTTTTAAAGCTATAAACCCTACTGATTTAGCGTATTTTTTGGAATGCTTCATTAATTTTAACAGAATCGTTGAACTTGTCTTTTTTATAAATAGCCATTATTTTCAAGTTAAGGCTGCTAAACGAGGAACAAACATTTTCAATTTGTTTATTCACTTGTTTTGGAGAAATTGCAGGAATGTACGTCATGTCAGCCAATCTTAAGACTTCATTTTCAAAAACATTAATACGTGCATTGAAAGCTGATGTTTTAAGTGTTTTTATGGTATTGCTATCTTTTGCTTTTCTAGTTAAACTTTTTAATTCCAAAGCATTGTTCAAAGCTTCTCTAGGTGTGGTTTTTTTGTATTGATTAATAAATTCAGCTAAGTCAGAATATTCTTTCCACTTTTTTAACTTGATTAGAAAAACACTATCAAGGTTATTGTAGTTATAGCAATTTGTAATATTCATTCCACTTTTTTGTAAAGTAGTTTTTTTAGTCTTTTTTTTAGTTTGAGAACAACTTAAAGCTAAAACTAATACAAGTAGTTTTAACAAATTAAGAGTAGAAAGTTTCTTTAAATGTATCATGATGTAAAATTACAGTTTTATTAGTTAAAGTCAAATTGATGCTTGTTAATTAAAAAATTAGTAATTCTTAAAAAACAATATTTTTATTTTATGAAATCTGAAATTTATTACTTTTGTATGTTTGTATTTTTGAATTATTAATAAATGGAAGATAGAATATTAATTATAGGCGCTTGTGGTCAAATTGGTACTGAATTAACCGAAAGGTTAAGAGAGGTTTATGGAGGTAAAAATATAATAGCTTCTGATATCAGAGAAGGCAATGAAGAAATGATGACTGCTGGCCCTTTTGAAATAGTTGACGCAACTAATAAAGAGCGAATTTTAGAAGTAATTAAAAAGTACAATGTAAATCAAGTATACTTAATGGCGGCAATGTTATCTGCAACTGCTGAAAAGCACCCATTAAAAGGATGGGATTTAAATATGATTTCATTGTTAGCAGTCTTAGAGCTAGCTAAAGATAAGCATATAGCGAAAGTATATTGGCCTAGTTCAATGGCTGTGTTTGGTAGTACTTCTCCTAAAATCAATACTCCTCAACAAACTGTAATGGAGCCATCAACTGTTTATGGGATTAGTAAGGTAGCTGGAGAGCATTGGTGTAATTATTACCATAATAAATATGGAGTTGATGTACGAAGTATCAGGTATCCAGGAATTATAAGTTGGAAAACGTTACCTGGGGGAGGTACAACAGATTATGCTGTTGATATTTATTTTGAAGCATTAAAGAATAAAAATTTTGAATGTTTTTTGAGTAAAGACACTAGGTTGCCAATGATGTATATGAAAGATGCTATTGATGCTACGATACAAATTATGCAAGCTCAGCCAGATGATATTAAAATAAGAACATCCTATAATTTGGGAGCGATTAGTTTTACACCTAAAGAAATTGCTAATGAGATAAAAAAGCACATTCCAGATTTTTCTATTTCATATAACCCTGATTTCCGTCAAGATATAGCCGATACTTGGCCTCAGATAATAGATGACTCTCAGGCTAGAAAAGATTGGGGTTGGAAGCATGAGTTTGACTTGTCTTCGATGACTAATGATATTTTTTCAAATTTGAAAAAAAGTAAAGAATACTCATTGTAAGTTTTCTAAATAAACACGTCTAAAATTGGGTATAGACAACCAAATGGTTTGCGTTGTGTTTAGTTAAAAATATTTAAGATGAAAGAAATTATTGAAAAGAGCTTAAGTAAAGCAATGTCTTACGATGATTATAGAGGCTTGGTTGATAAATTGATAAAAGAAGGTAAATCAACTGGTGAAAATCAATCGGAAGATCTTTTAAATTACAGTGTTTTAAATGACAAAAGAATGAAACGTTTAGATAAAACGTTACATCTTTCTTCTGATTCTATTGAGAATGTCAAAAAAGTCACAGAAAAACAAACATGGTTGGTTTTGACTGAAGGATGGTGTGGTGATGCAGCTCATAATTTACCGATGATAAATAAAATAGCAAAAGAAAACTCGAATATAGATTTACAGTTAGTTCTTAGAGATGAAAATTTAGAATTGATGGATAGTTTTCTTACAAATGGTGGGCGTTCAATTCCGAAACTAATAGTTTTAGATGATGAAAAAAATGTAATTGGTACATGGGGACCCGTCCTAGTGAAGCTTCTGCAATGGTGAAAACTTATAAAGAAAAAAATGGAAAATTAGATGCAGAATTCAAAAAAGATTTGCAAATTTGGTACAACAAAAATAAAGGTAGAAATACCGAGAATGAATTGGTGTCATTATTGAGCTAATCAGATTAGAATTAAAAGTTTTAAATCCGTTCAACCATTATGGTTAAACGGATTTTTGTTTTGGTATCTTTGCAGCTTAAAAGAAAGTAATATGTTGATAGATTGTGGTTTATTGTCTAATGAGGCAAAGGTGTGGGTGTATCCATCAAGTAGAAAATTTTATCCTCAAGAGATTGAAGGAATTAAAGAAGAATTAGAAAATTTTACAGCTGGATGGAAGTTTGAAGATGAAAATTTTAAAGCATCATATAAATTAGTTTACAATAGATTTATTGTTTTTTATGCTACTGAAGATGTGGAGTTAAAAAATGAAGATATTGATAGTCAGGTAGCTTTTATTCTTGGTTTACAAGAAAAATATGGTGTTGAATTATTAGACAAAATGAATGTATGTTTTAAACAAGGAGAATTTGTTCAATATAAAGATTTGAAAGATTTTAAAAAGATGTTAAAGCAAAAGTCAGTGTCTCCAAAAACTATAGTTTTTGATAATTTGATTCAAACAAAAGGAGAATTAGAAAATCATTGGGAAGTACCAATCACAGAGAGTTGGTATAATAGATTTTTATAAATAATAAAAAAGTTAAAACCTATTCCAGTTAGAATGTTATTGGGGTTGCTATAAAAACGTAAAAAAAACGATTTTTATTTTTATTTTTGTGAAAAAAAATAATTGAATCTATGATGAATAAAATACTACTATTCTCGTTTTTTTTATGCTCCCTTTTTGTAAAATCCCAAGCTTTAAAAGCAACAATTGATGTTGTAAATCAAAACTGTAATCTTGGAGAGGTTAGAATAAATGCTTCAGGAGGAACTGGAGCTTATGTTTATGCAATAGCTTTATCAAATACTTTACCATCGCCAAGTTCATTTTCTGGAACTAACGTGTTTAATGTCTCCTCAGGAGAATACGATGTTTATGTTAGAGACAATGAAGGTAATATTGGCTTCAGCGAGGTTAAAAAAACAGTAGAAGTTATTCCAGTGCCTCCTTTGGAGTTTTCAATTGAAGTTAATAATCCCATATGCAATGGAACTGATGGTAGTGTTAACATTTTTGCTTCTGGAGGTTCTGGAAGCTATCAATACCAGATTGAAAATAGTGTTGGAGTAGTAATTCATGCATACTCATATAATAGTTCTTTTGATAATTTAACTACAGGTTTATATAAAGTATTTGTTATTGACTCTGATGGGTGTATGGTATCTAACGAATTTACAATAACTGAACCACCTGCTCTTTTTGTTTCTACTATGGTAAATCAACCAATTTGTAACGGTGATACAGGAAGTTTTATAGTTCAAGCAACCGGAGGTTCTGGTAGTTATGAATATAGTTTGTATAGTTCAGGAAATGTATTTCAAACTTATTCAGTTAATAATGTCTTTAATGGATTAACAGTTGGAGATTACAATTTGTTTGTTCGAGATTCTATGGGGTGTATCGAGTCAAGTCAAATTACAATAAATGAGTCTTTAGCACTTAGCAGTTCAGCTTCTCTTACTCAGAATTACAGTTGCACAACAAAAGGGGAGATTACTTTTGAGCCTGCTACAGGAGGTCTACCTCCATATCAATATGGGGTTAATGAAGTGTATTCACCCAATTTGATAAAAGGAAATTTAATTGAAGGCACTTATGTTTTAACTGTTCGTGATGTTAACGGTTGTATCGTATCAGTAGGAACAATAACTGTTGACCCAATACCTGAAATACTAGAATTAAGCAGTGAAATAACATATAATTGTGATGACACAGGTAATGTTTCGATTAGTCCTGCGAATGTTAATTATAGGTACCAACTTAATGGTGGCCTAGTGCAAAGTTCAAACCTATTTAATACACTAGTTCCTGGTGAACACGTTATCACAGTTCAAATAGCTCCTGATTGTTCCAAAGATATTACGGTTAATATTTTAGAAAATAAATTGTTTGCTTCAGAAATTATTAATAGTTCCAATGTAGAGTGTAATAAAGGAAGTGACGGTGAAATTACTTTTAAGGTTGAAAATTATAATTCTTCCTATCAGTATTCTATTGATGGAGGAGTTACATGGGCTACAGGATATGAAAGTCCATTAACAATAAATGATTTGTCGGCTGGTAATTATAATTTATTTGTTAGACCTAGTGATACTTCTCAGGCCTCTTGCGTTATTGATTTGGGAGAGGTTATTATTAGCGAGCCGTCACTTTTAACTGTTAACCTTACCTTATTAAAAGGGGCGAGTTGTGATTCGGGAGCAACAGTTGAGGTTACTGCCATTGGAGGCGAATCATCATATTTATACAGTATTGATAAAGGTACAACTTGGCAAAGTTCATCAACCTTTTTAGATGTAGCTCCTGGAGAGCATAACGTTTATGTTAGAGATTTTAATGATTGTATGGTAATTGATACAATGTTTATTGATTCTCCAGTTGAAATAGCATATAATGTAAATCCAACTTTATGTTTTGATGGGACTAATGGAGAACTGTTAGTAACAGTGGTGCAAGGGGTTGGGAATTATAGGTTTATCTTAAATGATACTGTTATTGGGGTTCCGACTCCTGTAAATTCAAATACCTATACTTTTAAAAACTTAACTCCTGGTGAATATACTGTAGCGGTAGAAGACGAATTAGGGTGCACCTCAGTAAAAACAACACATTTGATTTCTTCTAAGCTTGAGTTCACGACTGAAATAGTAAATTCCTCTGGATCCAATGATGGAGAAATTGTTGTGAATGGTTCAGGAGGAAAACCTCCCTATTTATATAGTATAGATAATGGAGTTACATTTATAAGTTCTCATTTTTTTGTCAATTTATTAGAGGGTAGTTATACGGTTATAATTAGAGATTCTAATAATTGTATGAATTCAGGTGTTGTGATTATTAATAGTCAAAGTTCTGATACCGATGGTGATGGGGTTCCTGATAGTATAGATACTGATGATGATAATGATGGAATTTCAGATCTACTTGAAGAGAGATTTGATACTGATGGCGATGGAATACCAGATAGTTTAGATTTAGATAGTGATAATGATGGTATTTTAGATGTAGATGAAGGCGGTAATGGTTATTTAGATACTAATGGCGATGGAGTAATCGATTCAAATGATACTGGATATAGTGATGTTGATAGAGATGGACAAGATGATGATTCTAAAAATATGTCTGAGCCTGATACTGATGCAGATGGGGTACTTGATTACTTAGATCTTGATAGTGATAATGACGGAATTAATGATGTTATTGAAGATGGAAATGTAGACATTAATAATGATGGAATTGCTGATGGTGGTGATACTGATGGAGATGGAATTGTTGATAGTGTTGATAGTGATAATTTTGGGTTTGGTGAAGGTAATGGAGGAGAATCAGATAATACTGATACTGATGGAGACGGAGTGTCCGATTATAATGATCTAGATAGTGATGATGACGGTATTAATGATATAGAAGAAGGTGGGAACGATGATTTAGATGGAAATGGATTGGTAGATGGTTCAGACAGTGATGGTGATGGGATTTTAGATGAGGTAGATGAAGAAGGTTTAGTATTTGGAGATACAGGAAATTCAGATGTAAATGATACTGATCCAACGGATCCTACAGTGGAGGAACAGGAGTTGTAGTTGATAGTGGAATTGATTCCGATGGAGATGGAATAGCAGACAGCGTAGATGGTCTGGATGGTTTTGGGGATAAGAATACTAATGCTCCTAATGCAATTGAGGACTTTTTTGAAGTAGATCAGAATGAGACAATAGTAATTAATGTATTTGAGAATGATGATTACGTACCAGTTATGGGGACTTTGGTAGTGTCAACTCCTTCTAATGGTGTAGTCTCGATAAATAATAATGGAACAGTAGGTGACATAAGAGATGATGTAATAAGCTATACACCTAATACTAATTTTGTAGGAGAAGATATTTTTCAATATGAAATATGTGACGCAAATAGTTCATTGTGTAGTTCAGCTCCGGTAGCAATTATTATAAATTCAGTAAATACAACCAATGCAAATGATGACTTTTTTGATGGTTATTCAAACAGTTCTATATCTGGAAATGTATTGTTTAATGACGAAGATTCTGAGGGGGACAATCAAACGGTAAGTGTAATTCCAGTTATTAATGTAAGTAATGGAACGTTAATTTTGAATGTTGATGGTACATTTGATTATACTCCGAATGCTGATTTTACTGGAGAAGATAGCTTTGTCTATCAGCTATGCGATGATGGAACTCCGCAAGCTTGTGATTCAGCTTTAGTAACCATAAAAGTTTATGAAGTTAGTGCTCCCTTATCCGCATCTGTTGACGTGGAGCCCATTCCGTATTCAGGAGATTGTGGAAAGATAAAGGTTACTGCAGATGGTGGGTTAGGTTCATTTAGCTATGATTTAGAGGATTCTACAGGTACTATACTTGTTGAAAATACTACAGGTCTTTTTAGAATATGTAATTCAGGAAGTTATAAGGTAATAGTTTCTGATGGAGTTACTACCTATAAAACTGATGTAATAAATATTGAAGAACCTTTAGCTGTAACTATTAATTCTGTTGTTTTAACCCCTTCAGGAAATGAACCTAGTGGAATAATAGAAGTAAATGCGACAGGCGGTTCTGGCGTTTATCAATTTAAGTTAAATGCTGATACTTTTAAGGCTTCAAATAAATTTGTTGATTTACCTTCAGGAAGCCATATTATTGTTGCACGAGATTCTAATAATTGTACTTCAGTTGAATTTACAGTTACCCTAGAAGCGGTTGATATAGATAATACAGTTGTTCAAAATAAAAATACATTAGAGGTAAGTTATAAAGACGCTATTAATTATCAATGGATCAACGTGGGTACTAATGATAGGATTCCTGGCGCTACAAATAGTTTGTATAATCCAAAAGAAGCAGGTAGCTATCAAGTCGAAATGACAATATCTAGTCGAAGAACAATAGTAACAAAGCACGGTAATAGTTCAGTTAATGCTACAAAAAAAGTATATTCTCCAGTTATCGATTTCAAATTAGGTACTCTTCATATAGATGATTTAGGAAAAGAAGCCGTTAAGATTTATCCTAATCCTACAGATGAGTTTTTAACAATATCTTCTGACTTATTTAATAAAGAATATAAAATTTATTCACTTTTAGGAAAAGAAGTCGGAAGTGGGGTTTTAAACAATAAAAAATTAATGTTGAGTCATCTCTCAGTAGGAGTATATTTCTTAAAAGTAGAAAATTATAAAATGGCTAAATTTGTTAAAAAATAAAGATACTAGCTTTAGAAATAAAAAAGAGGTAAATTAGTTTTTAAAGGTGTTAATTTAAGTACTTATTTTAATTTGATAAAAATGAATACTTTCGTGTTTGATCATTCTTTTAATTAGGTTGTCAAAAATAGTTTGCTTGTGTATTGACCTGTTCAAACGATAACTGTATTCATCCAAGAATAGACACTTCTTAAACCTTCTTTTACTTGATGAATGGTATTAATTTCAAAAACATCTTATAGTTGAGTGAGTTTGTACTGTTTTTTTAATGGTTTGTATCCAGTCCATTTATCTGCAGTTACATTGGCTTTTGTGTCAATGTGACTCACAAATATTTTAGATAATTCCTCTGATGTATAATTATCTATGGTTTTAAAATAGATAAGCTTTATTCTTTTTTTCATCATCCTTCTCTACTGCCAAAACGACTTTCATCTTATTACTATCATTGCTCCTTCCTTGTTTCAAGTCTTCTTTACCTCCATATACAAATTCATCAACCAAAACATCTCCTTCAATAGGATGTTGCTCACTGCTAGACATGGCTAATCGGACTTTGTGCATAAATAACCAAGCAGTAGGTCTACTAATATTTAAAAGTCTTGCCATTTGAGAAGCAGAAGTACTTTTAGTACAGGCACTCATCTCAAAAACAATAGTAAAAGCCTTACGAA
The DNA here is from genome assembly GCF_051201695.1 of Tenacibaculum sp. nBUS_03. GTDB lineage: Bacteria > Bacteroidota > Bacteroidia > Flavobacteriales > Flavobacteriaceae > Polaribacter. Next base: position 3,247,435 of record NZ_CP179214.1, read on the forward strand.
GCCCAAACTTTACTTTGTGAAATAAAGTATTAGCACTAGGGCTCTCTATATGATGAAATAAATTACAATCTCTAGCAAAATTAGGTTTACGCATCATTTATTATGACCATATTTTTTACAGGTAAAACCTTCTGGCCATTTAATCTTACCCAAATATTTATGGCAATCTAAATCAGATTTAAAGGTATCTAAAAAATCTAAAATGCTTTCTCCTTTGCATTAATCCATAATATATATATATAGACAAACAAGTCAAGTAAATATCTTTACACCTCTAAATCAAATTTTAAAAAATTAAATATTTTAATCTTTTATGTGAATTCTCTATCGTGTTTTTGGTAAATGTGTATAGAGAGATATTGAACATAACTTCAAGCTTAAAAAAATGTCAGTTAAAGTGTTTTTAATTAAAAATATATTGAAAACAATTGATTTTTACTACTAGAAAGTTTCTCATACAAAAAACGAACGATTTTCACCCGAATAAATACTTTTAAGCACAACAATCATTATATGAATTCCATATTTATGTTACTTAAAACTTAGTAAGCTCATTTATTTTATATGTAATCGATTTGAACTTTAATTAACTATATATAATATTCATCTTTTTATAAAATAGCAAGATTGTGAGTTTTAAGGTACTTGTAATTAGTTTATTTGGACAGATAAAAAATCTACACAAGCTCTTTTTTACCATAGACTTTAAAAATTAAAGATTAATGTATTGAAAAGAATTTTTTATAAAGAAAAAATAAAGTTCCTATTTATTTTTGAAATAAGGATGGCCTTGAATGTAGATAAATTTGTATTAATTAAAAATCGAATATATTATGAAAGAAATCTTACCATTTCATTTGGCGATTCCTGTGCAAGATATAGAGAAATCTAAAAAATTTTACAAAGAGGTCCTGGAATGCTCTGAAGGAAGGAGCTCTAGTACTTGGATAGATTTGAATTTTTTTGGACACCAATTGGTTCTCCACAAGAAAGAAAATCTTGATAAAATAGAAGAGAATACGACCAATTTAGTAGATAGTAAAAATGTTCCTATTCCGCATTTCGGAGTAGTTTTAACCATGTCTATTTGGAGGCAACTTGCAGAAAACCTTAAAAAGAAAGAGGTGAAGTTTATCATTGATCCATACATACGTTTTGAAGGAGAGACAGGAGAGCAGGCAACGATGTTTTTTTTAGACCCGTCAGGAAATGCTATAGAGTTTAAAGCTTTTCAAAACATTACAACCCAATTATTTGAAAGATGATAGATAATTTTGAAAAACATTCCGCTATCGTATGTATAGATTTTCAAAAAGAATATCTATATACTACTTCCGAGAAATTTCCTAGTAGTATTGAGGCTCAATTTCCACAACTATCTAATAATGTTAAAAATTTACTCTCTAAGGCAAGAGATAGAAATATGTTTATCATTCATGCGAATGAGAAAGATGATAAAGAAAAAAGTAAATGGATGCCTTGGTGGTATACGTTACATCCATTAGGTTTTGGTGATGGGCATGGTGATATAGCCCCTTTTGCTAAACCCTTACCAAACGAAGTACTATTTACCAAGCATACTTTTGACTTATTTTCCAGTGTGGGAGATGCTTTTGACATTTATGCCAAAAAACACCAAATAAATCGATTGTATTTCTGCGGAGTACTAACGAAGGCTTGTGTTATGTTTTCTGCAAATTCTGCATTTTCAAGAGGTTATGAAGTCTATGTTTTAGAAGATTGTTGTGGAGATCGATCTGTTGCAGAACATAAGGCAGTATTAGATCTGTATGATCAATATCATATAAAAGTAATTAATTCGAATAATTTATTTTTTTAATATTAAATGAAGAGTGTTTTAATTTCGCTTTTTAATAAAGACGAGAGTATTTGGGTGAAGTATTTAGAAAATTACTTGCCTGATTATAAGGTATACAGAGCAGAGGTTGATGCTTATGATCCCGAAATGATTGATTACGCTGTTGTTTGGAAGCCAAAAGAACATTTTTTTTACGGCTTAAGGAATTTAAAAGTTGTATTTAATACGGGAGCAGGTGTTGATAACCTGATGAAGTTTAGTCAGCTATCTGAGGTGCCAATAATAAGAATTGTCCCTGAAGATTTAAAAGATTCTATGCTACAGTATATACTTTTTAGTGTATTGTACTATCATCGGAATATGCATGTATTAGAGGAAGCACAAAAACGACGAAAGTGGATTACTTTACAAGAACCAAAAGCAGAAGATATAAATATAGGAATATTAGGATTAGGATTTATTGGTAGTGAAATAGCTAGTTTTTTAGAGACTATGAAATATAATGTTTTAGGTTGGAGTAGAACTAAAAAAGTGATTAAAGGAATAACTACTTTTTCAGGGAAAACAGGACTTAAAAATATGGTTAAAAAGAGTGATATTCTGATTTCACTTTTACCACTAACACAAGAGACAAAAGGATTAGTCAATAGAGATTTACTAGAAGACTTACCCAAAAATAATTCCTTTAAAGGAGCGTTTTTTATTTCATGTGGTCGAGGAGGAGTGCAAAAAGATGATGATATACTTTGGGCATTAAATAAAGGTGTTTTAAATGGAGCAACTTTAGATGTTTTTCAAAATGAGCCTTTACCTAAAAAATCTCCTTTGTGGAGTCATCAAAGAATAAGAATTACACCGCATTTAGCGGCATTGAATAATCCTAAAGATTCTTGTGAGTTAATAGTGGAGCAAATCATGAAGGTTGAGAAAGGTGAAAAGTTGAATAATATTGTTGATTTTACAAAAGGGTATTAATATTATTTTAAGTAGTTCTCTTCTATTGAAATTTCTGATAAAATAATATGAGACTTAGTATCTCCGTATTTCATTAATTTATCAATTATTTCTTGTAAATGAAGCCTGTCCTTAAGTACTAAAAAAAGCATAACATTTTGCTCACCAGTAATTCGATATGCTTTTTTTACTTCAGGAAAAGTTTTAATAATACTCAAGAAACTTTTTAATTTTCCATGAAATAAATTAACTGTCATGAAAGTTTCAATATCATAGCCCAGTAGTTTATAATCTAGTTTGATATCATAAGATTTTATAACACCATGGTCTTCCATTTTTATAATTCGTTCCTTTAGTGCAGGCGGGGAAAGATAAACTTTCTTAGCTAAATCTGAATAACTCATTCTAGCATTTTCTTGGAGTATATTTAAAATTTTTTTATCTATTTGATCCATTATTTCTTCTAGTAAAAATTAGTACTTAAATGTAAGCTAAAATAACAAATCCATTGCAAGTAATACAGGTGTTTACTGCTAGACTTAATATCTTTTTAGAGGTGTTAATTTAAGTACTTATTTTATTTTGATAATAATGAATACTTTCGTGTTAGATCATTCTTTTAATTAGGTTGTCAAAAATAGTTTGCTTGTGTATTGACCTGTTCAAACGACAACTGTATTCATCCAAGTGTTTTTGAAAATGCCCATCATCCGTCTAATAATAGACACTTCTTAAACTTTCTTTTACTTGATGAATGGTATTAATTTCAAAAACATCTTTTAGTTGAGTGATGTTGTACTGTTTTTTTTATGGTTTGTATCCAGTTCATTTATCTGCAGTTACATTGGCTTTTGTGTCAATGTGACTCACAAATATTTTAGATAATTCCTCTGATGTATAATTATCTATGGTTTTAAAATAGATAAGCTTTATTCTTTTTTTCATCATCCTTCTCTACTGCCAAAACGACTTTCATCTTATTACTATCATTGCTCCTTCCTTGTTTCAAGTCTTCTTTACCTCCATATACAAATTCATCAATCAAAACATCTCCATCAATAGGATGTTGCTCACTGCTAGACATGGCTAATCGGACTTTGTGCATAAATAACCAAGCAGTAGGTCTACTAATATTTAAAAGTCTTGCCATTTGAGAAGCAGAAGTACTTTTAGTTCAAGCACTCATCTCAAAAACAATAGTAAAAGCCTTACGAAGCCCAAACTTTACCTTGTGAAATAAAGTATTAGCACTAGGACTCTCTATATGATGAAATAAATTACAATCTCTAGCAAAATTAGATTTACGCATCATTTATTATGACCACATTTTTTACAGGTAAAACCTTCTGGCCATTTAATCTTACCCAGATATTAATTAATGGCAATCTAAATCAGATTTAAAGGTATCTAAAAAATTTAAGATGCTTTCTCCTATGTTTTGGTCTATATAATATATATCTAGACAAACAAGTTAAGTAAATATCTTTTCACCTCTATTAGTTTATTTACCTCTTTTTTATTTCTATTAAAAGAAACTAAATCCTATTCCAAAAGAAAGACTATCGAGGTTACCGTTTTTAAAATGCGCTATTTTTTTTCTATGAAAGTCGAGCTTCAATACTGCATGCCAGTGAGAACTCGATCCTATTTGAAAGCCAAAACCAAATTTATAATAGTTCCCATTTTCATATTTATGAGAAGGTCTCCACATCTTTCCATAACTAACTTCAGTAAAAAAAGAATCATACCCATCATTTGATATATTGTACCGGAGGGTACCATATGTTGGTATTGAATTGATGTTAAACCTTGTGTGGTGGTCATATCCAATATTGAAGATTGCAGCCCATCGTTTATCGAATTGATAGCCAGCTCCTACTCTAAACATTAAAGCGGAGAACTTAAGCATGCTCTCATCATCGTCATTAAATAGCTCATAATCTTCATTGATACCGAGAGTGAAATTAAGGTCACCAGTAAAAAAAGGATGCGCTTTATCGCTTTGAGAGAATAATGAAGTTGTTAAGGTTAGAAGACTGATAAGCAGTAGTTTTTTCATGTTAAATTAATTTTTGACTACTCAACCAAAAATTGTTCCATACTTTTTTGTAAATGAATAATGTATTAGGAGTAATCAATAATTTAAAAAGAAATAGGAGTAGAGGCCAGTATTTAGGCACTCATAGAAATTACTTTCATGAAAAAGAATGTTTACAATAGATAGAGACGGTACAACAAAATTAACAATTGCTAATAATAAACTTAATAGTTGAAAACTATCAAATAAAGTGTTAGCAAAGTATGAAAAAGAGATTGAAGTGAAATTTAGAAAATAGAAAAACGTAAGGATAATTTGTTTTTTATATTACTCTTAATAAATAGTAGTGTTAGTGTTTGTTTATATGGTATTTATTTCGATTTTCAAAAACAAGAGGAGAGAGCATTTCTGAGTAAATTGTATCACTTAAAAAGGTATCTATAAAAACATTAAATCTAATTCAGAATGACAGTAATTGGCTAGCAAAAGAGTATTCTAAAAAAGCAATGTTTTATTATGTTAAATCCTTAGAGCGATTATCTGATGATAGTATTCCTAAGATTAAGTTACAAGAAGTAAAGGAATGTATTAATTTTCTATAGAAGAAATAAACTCTTCAATACTTAAAGCATTGTTTACAGAGAAATCACCAATTTTTGTTCTTCTTAAAGCTGATAAATGAGCACCAGAATTAATAGCTAAGCCAAAATCGTATGCTAAAGAGCGAATATATGTTCCTTTACTACAAACAACTCTAAAATCAATATTAGGTAAGTTAATATTGGTAATTTCAAATTCAGTGATTTCAATTTCACGTGATTTTATTTCAGTAGTTTCACCTGCACGAGCTAATTCATATAACCGTTTACCTTCTTTTTTTATAGCCGAAAAAATTGGTGGTTTTTGTTGAATTTTACCAATGAAATTATTGGTAGTATTATGTAGTAAGTCCTCAGTGATATGATCAATAGGAAATGTTTTGTCTATTTCTGTTTCTAGATCATAGCTAGGAGTAGTCGATCCAATTGTAAAAGTACCAGTATATTCTTTTATTTGACCTTGGTAAGTTTCAATTTTTTTAGTTTGTTTTCCTGTACATAAAATTAATAATCCAGAGGCTAAGGATCTAAAGTTCCTGCATGCCCAACTTTTATTTTTTTTATGTTATACTGTTTACGAATATGCCAGCGAATTTTATTTACTACTTGAAATGAAGTCCACTCTAAAGGTTTGTCAATCAATAAAACCTGTCCGTTTTTAAAATCTTCTGCAGTCATTTAAAAAAATAAAGAATAACTAATAGCTAATAAACCTACAATAGCACAATATAAAGAAAAGTAAGATAATTTACTTTTTTTAACTAGTGAAATCATCCATTTACAAGCAAGTAAACCAGAAATAAAAGCAGCTGTAAATCCTGCCATAAGAGGAATAGTCTCGGAGCTTTGAAAATTAATATCACCACCTAAAAGATCTTTAGCTACTTTTCCAAAAATTAAAGGAACTACCATTAAGAATGAAAAACGAGCAGCTTTGGTACGGTCAACACCTAATAAAACAGAAGTAGAAATTGTTGCTCCTGAACGAGATATTCCAGGTAGCATTGCAATCGCTTGTGAAATACCGATAATTACAGAGTTTGAATAGGATACATTTTTAGTAGTATTTTTGGCTTTGTCAGCTAGTAATAGTAGTGCAGCGGTAACTAAAAGCATGCAGCCAACTAGTAATATTTTACCACCAAAAAAACTTTCTAGTTGTTCTTCAAATGATAACCCAACAATAACCGCTGGAATCATAGAAAGGACAATTTTTAAAGAGAATTTAGTTTGTTCATTCCATTTAAACTGAAATAAGCCTTGAAAAATTTCTAAAACTTCGTTTCTAAAAATAACAAGAGTACTTAAAGCCGTTGCAGCATGTAAAATTACGGTAAAAGTTAAGCTTTCTTCGGGTACAGAGGTATCCCCGAAAATTGCCTTAGCCAACTCTAAGTGACCGCTTGATGACACTGGTAAAAATTCTGTTAATCCTTGAATAATTCCAAGAATTATTGCTTCTAATAGATCCATGCTTATTTTTTAGGATTGGCAAAAATAGCATAAATTTCTATACCAAAACCTATAATAACAAGGGTAGGGGCTAAACGTATTCTGCGCCAACTATAAATATCTGGGTTAAAAACTTTAGGGTCGTCGCTACCGCCACCAGCCATTAATATAAAACCAAGTGCAATAACTGCTATTCCAATAAGCATAATAATATAATTGCGTTTACCAAATAAAAATTCTTGTTTTGCGTTATTTTCGTTTTTCATTACTATAAATTTAGCGTGTGCATGAAGTAATTAATTAATATTGAGTCAAGCACTATATAATTTTAATAATATAAGTCGTTAGTTTGTAAGTTTAAAAATCGTTGAGTAGCAAAAAATGTACTAATCCATGTAATAAAAAAAGCAATGAATAGTACACCACCAGCAACATAGCATATTGAAATGTAATCTTTAATTAATTCAAGAGTAGGAATATAACTATCCACATAATAAATTATTATTGATAAACCAACAAAAGCAATAAAAGCTCCTAGTAGTCCTAGTTTAATACTTTGCCAAATAAAAGGTTTTCTGATAAAACGTTTGGTTGCACCTACCATTTGCATGGTTTTTATATTAAAACGTTTTGAATAAATAGATAGTCTGATAGAGCTGTTGATTAAAATAATGGCAACTAACCCAAAAAAGCCACTCAAAACTAATAACCAAAAACTCATACGTTTAATGTTTTTTGTTAGTAGTTTAACTAAAGGTTTATCGTAGTTTACTTCTGCTACAAAACTATTTTTTTTATATTTTTTTTCAAGTTCTAGCATTTTTTCAGGAGTAACATAAGTAGCATTTAAATATATGTCTACTCCGTTTTTCAGTGGATTGTCACCTAAAAATTTTAAGAAATCTTCACCTAAATCTCTCTTATACGCTTTAGCAGCTTCTTCTTTACTTATGTATGCTATGTTCTTTGTATGTGTTTCTTGTTGTATGGTTGTTTTAAATTTATCTAACTGTTCTTTAGAAATATCATCCTTTAAAAATAAAGTCATCACAACTTTTTCTTTAAAGTGATTGGCAACTTTCGTAGATTTTAGTAAAACTAAACCAAGAATACCAATCATAAAAAGAACCAAAGCAATGCTTACTACAACCGAAACATAAGAAGATTGTAAGCGACGTTTTTGAAAAGAATCAAAAGATGTATTCATTTTAATAAGTCAGTTTATAAACTCTGCAAGATACTAAATAGAAGTCAATGCTCAATGAGGAATTATTATTTAATAAGATATTGTCATTAACAGTTAATACCTCAGTTGTTATTTTATAATTGATTATATGTTAGAGTTTTCTATTTCTTGACAAAGTTCAATTAATACTCCATTTGTTGTTTTTGGATGCAAAAAAGCAACTAATTTATTGTCAGCTCCTTTTTTGGGAACTTTATTTAAAACAGTAAAGCCTTCTTTCTCTAATCTATTAATTTCTTTTTCAATGTTTTCAACAGCAAAAGCAATATGATGAACCCCTTCTCCTTTTTTTTCTATAAATTTAGCTATAGGACTATCTGCTTTTGTGGCTTCTAGTAACTCTATTTTGTTAGGACCAGATTTGAAAAAAGAAGTTTTAACACCTTCGCTAGCTACTTCTTCAATTTTATAATGTGGTTCTCCAAAAAGAGAAGCAAATAACTCATTAGATTTTTCTAAATCTTTAACAGCGATACCAATATGTTCTATTTTATTCATAGGATAAAAATAAAAAATATAGTTAGATATTATAGGTTTTCTAAATCTATTTTTTCAGCCATAATTATAATCACATCTGATCTATTAATTAGTGATAATATTTGAGAGGTTATTCCTTTTAATTGCTCGTGATTAGAACAGAAACTCCATACTTTGTTTAGAAAAACTGTAAAGTTTTCATTGGTGTCGTATTTAAATTCATTGGTTTGGTAAATAACACCTAACAATTGATTAATTAAAGTTGAAGCGTTTTCTATCTTGGTCGAATAACTAGAAAAAATTTCCCATAAATCTTGTTGTGCTTGTGTTAATAATGTAGCAGCAAGATGTGCATATTCCTTTTTTTTACTTCCATTTCCACTAGGAATAAAAGCTGTTAGCTCTCCTCTTTTTACTGAGAATTTAGATGATTCAGGTAAGTTAAGCTCTTGAAGCATTTTTTCGGTATTTAGTAACCAGCCGTTTATACTTCTGATACTTTGAGAACTTTTCTTTTCTAATTGATTTACTAAATCATGAATTTCAGAAAGTTGATTTTTTATTTTTGAAGTAATTTTTGTTATGGATTTTCTCATACTTATTCAGGTAATAATTTTGATTCTTTCTCTCCATTTTCATTTTCTGAAGTATACCATTCCATACTTTCTTCGTTTAAAGTCATTTTAATTTGAACAATATTTTCGGGTTTAATTTCATTCAATTTATGAGCCTCTACAATAACTTTTGTGTTTTGTTTTACCAACTGTCTAGTTTTGATAGAAGGTTTAAGATCAGTAGTTAATTTGTTCACTAAAGAAGTATAATCTAGTTTTTCTTTTGAAACTGAAAGAAATTTTTCGGCAACTCTCTCTGAAAATAGTTTTAGGTAAAGATCTTGGTTTTCGGTAGATTTTATGTTTTTTTCAAGTTCATCGGTTTCCTTTGCAATAACTGACCGTATGTTTATAGAGGTTTTTCTATCAAAAGAAGTAGTTTTTGAAGCGTCTTTTAAAATGGTGTAAGTTTTAGAATTAAATCCAATATTATCTATTGGTTGATATTCTTTCTCATAACTGTTTTCTAATTCACCAATAGCCACAGGAATCGTTAATTCTATGTTTTTCGCTTTAAAACGAGGAATTGAAAAATGTTTTAATAAATCATGTTTTGCAAATTTTTCTGCAATTTCTAAAGATTTTAAATCCGACATTAATCGAGCTTCAGAAACACTAGTAGCTATGCCTCCAAGGTATTCATTTAAATTGACCATAATATAAGTTTTAAAAAGAGGCTATCTAAAAAATGGTCATTACGAATGAAATGAAAATTTCTAGGAATGACGCTCAAATAATTTTTTAGATAGTTCCTCTTTGTTTGTTAATGTTAAGCAACAGCGGCAATGCTATCTTCTAACATGTCTAAAATTCTACTTAAGCCCTCAGGTAACTCGTCATTTACAGCTTTTACTTTTACTCCTAAGTTATAAGTTTTATCAACTTTTACTCCTTGTGAAGTGTTACGTTTATAAGAAGCAGAAGCTTTGAAATTTACTATTTTATAGTTGATACCTAATTCTGCACTAGCCGCAAACTCAGAAGAAACATTTCTTGTTTCTGTAGAACTTAGCCTTGCATTAAAATCAATATTAACTTCATCAATTCGTATTGAAGGAATTGTTAGCATTGTTAAAAAAGGAACTTTAATTTCTACTTCGTTATCTAAAAAGTTATTTGTAGTATTTGTAGAAGCAGGTAGGCCTTCATCTGTTAATTCTTGGGCAGTTTTGCCTACATGTGGATTAGGAACTGATTTTTTGTATTTAAAATCTACATAACGAAGTTGATCAACTGTGTTAGGGTCATTGTCTTTTTCAAAACCAACTTCTTTAATAAAGTTTACAGTAGCCATTGAGGCAGCTGTTTGTGCTTGTATTGCAGCTTGTAAAGGTTCACCTACATACACGTTAAAATCTAAACTATTCAATTCTGGAACTAAATTTGGCATAATATTTATTTTTTACCTACTCTATTTATCATTAGGCTTTTCGGTTAACGCCTTTCAGTTTTTCGAAATAACTGATGGCAAAATTCAATCAAATTAGAAATGTTTTTGTAAGTAAAACAACTATAAAGAGTATGTGATAACCCGTTTGTTTTTTAAGGTGTTTTCTCCTGAAGAAAACGTTTTTTAGTTGTTGAAAAAGAGATATCGTTTTTTTATGGAAATCTGTATGTTTTTTGTTGAAAAAATAAAGTATATTTGATGTTAAGGATTGGCTATGAATTTCCTGTAGATTTTTAATATTAACGTATACCATTAATTACACCTTATTCAAATAAAGGTGTATATGATTTTGTTGTATGTGTTATTCTGCATGAAAAAGTAGTTGCCAAAAAATAATTTTTAACTTTTTAAAATAAATTTTTATGAAAAACAAATTTTTAGTAGTTGCAACATTAGCTACCATGATTTTTACATCTTGTAACCAAGATAAACTAGTAGATGCACCGACAGACAAGCAAACAAAAGTATCTCGCCCTTACAATGCGTTAAATTACAAAGAACTAGTACCTATGTTAGAAGATTATGACAAAACAAGAAAACCAGTATTAGAAAATGCATTAGGATACGAAGATACCCGAATGAATTACTTTAGTATTGAAACTATTGAAAATTACTTAGCTTATGTAAAAACATTAGCCAAAGAGAAAGGAATTAAAGTAACAGGAATTAATTTTGTGTCTGCATCCTACCCTAAAGGAATGCATGGAAATGAAAATTACCAAACAATGGTTTTTATGCCGACAACAGAAATTAATGGCAAAAATATAAACTTTGATCCAGTACAATCTTCAAAAGGAAATGTTGTTACAGTTAAGCAGATGTTAGCGAGTTATGGATATAATTGGGTGTATGATTCGAAGGAGGATTATGATGCTAGGAATGAGCCGAATGAGTTAGTAAAACAAAACTTTAAGAATAGATCTAAGAGGAATGATGTTGAAAGTGGGACTAGTAACTTTGGAAATATAACGCCACCATACAATTAGAACATTTTTTAATTTAATATTAAAAACAAATTGATGTTATCGATTATGGTTGTTGTTTTAGTTATGATGTCTTGTTCATAAGAAAGAATTGACGAACCTTCTTAAAATGAAACAGCCGAGGTTTCAAATCCGTATAATGACCTAGACTATTTGGAGTTCGTTCTGATGTTGAAATATTATGACAAAACAAGAAAGCCAATATTAGAAAATGCTTTAGGGTTTGAAGATACCCGAATGAATTATTATTCAATAGAAACAATTGAAAATTATTTTGACTATGCAAAAGCATTAGCCAAAGAAAAAGGAATTAAAGTAACTGGAATTAATTTTATTTCTGCGGCTTACCCAGTAGATACTGAGCGTGGGATACCTAATTATCAAACAAATATGTTTATGCCAACTGTTGAGATTAATGGGAAAAATATTTGTTTTGACCCAGTACAGTCAACAAGGGATAAAATAGTTACTATGAAAGAAATGTTAAGTTACTATGGATATAATTGGGTGTATGATAGTAAAGAAGATTATGTAAATAGAAATAACCTTCCAAAAACAGAAAAACAAAATTTTAGAAGCAGAGATGTTTTGGAAGATAAAATGAGTAGTGCAGGTAATTTAAGTCATATAAAACCACCGTATGCAGAAGGACATGGTAATTAAAATATTTATAAAGGCTAACAAATTATTTTGTTAGCCTTTTTTTTAACAAACAAACAACAGTAAAATCCATGAAAACCCAATAGGGTATTAGCTTTTAGGTTTAGGGTGTTTTTCCTGATTGTTTTATGTAAAAGCTTGATTTACTTAGATTCTTATAAAATTGATTTGCTTTTCAAAAGAACAAGAGTGTATATTTGACTAGAATTAAAACCAAACGGATTATGAATAAAAAAAATATTTTACAGAAAATAATTGGAATATTCAGAAGAATTTTTTGCAAAGAATGTACTTATGAAGAGTGTTTAGAAAAGGCAAATGAAAAAGGAATTTTTTGTTACAAAGATGAGGGAAGAACAAAAGAAATGTTAAGCTACTCAGAGATTATTGAAATGCTAAAAAGTTATGATACTACTAGGATAGAGCCTATTGAAAAAGCATTAGGATATGAAGATTCTCGAATTAATACATTTGATTTTATTCAATTTAAAAAATACTTAGGACACATAGAAAATTTGAGTAGAAAAGTAAAAATTGAAATTACAGGAATTAGTTTTATCGCTACAGCAAAACCAAACCATAAAGAAGAAGAAAAGGGATATGGTAGTTTAATTTATATGCCATCAACTACTGTTAAAGGGAAACAAATTTTGTTTGATCCAGTGCAAAGTGCTAAACAAGGAAAGTTAATAACATTTAAAGAAATGTTAGTGAAACACGGATATAATTGGATTTACGATTCAGAGGGAGATTATAAAGAAGGTAAAAGAAAAGACTATAATTATAGTTTACCATCAATAAAGAAAGAAACAGTTGCTTTTAGTTTGAGAAACGGAGATGATATGGAAGAGGCAAGTGGTGCAGGGGATAGAGGCTTGCCACAACCGCCATATAAATAAAATGAGAGTTAAGAATGGTTTTTTTCTACACAGGATATATTTTGTCAGCTGTTAGTTTTGTTATGTTTTTAGTAAAATTTAAAACGACTTTTTCGGCTCAAAAAACTAATTTGTTTGTATTTTATCTTTTTTGTCTGTTTTTTGTGGAGACATTGGCTCTTTTGCTTTCAAGTTTCCAATTTAATAATTTCTTTTATAATGTATTGATTCTTTTAGAATTTAATATATTGTTATTTTTATATAAAAATATTTCTGAGGATAGGCTTACAAATAAGGTAATTAAGCTAGGTGTAGTTTTGTATAATGTAGTATATTTTTGTAGTAGTTTTTTTTATGGAATTTCAATTTTTAAAACTAAGTTAAATACTATAGCTCCAGTTTTTGGATCTTTATTTATAGCTGTTACCTTACTTTTATTTCTAAGAGAAATGTTATTGTCAGAGGATATAGTAAATTATAAAAAAAATATTTTTTTTTGGATATCAACAGGCTTACTGCTTTATTATTTAGGAACACTTCCTTTAACAGCTATATTTAATTTTATGAAAGAAGGGAGTAATTTTTTTGAGTTATATAGAATTCAACATGTTTTAACTATAGTAATGCATAGTTGTTTTATAATTGGTTTATTATGGAGTTGGAACAAGAGCAAGTTATAGTTTTAATATCAACAGTATTAGTTGTTTTTGGAGTGTTGTTTTTGATAATATTATTTACAGTTTTCCAGCGTAGAAAAAATAAATTATTACAAGAAAGAAATAGTATTAAAAAACAGTTTGAAAGAGAAATTGCAGAAACACAAATAGAAATACGAGAAGAAACTTTACGGAATATTAGTTGGGAGTTGCACGATAATATTGGGCAACTTCTAACTTTAGCAAAAATACAATTACAGCATGCGTCTCCAGATAATATGGGGGGAATAACAGAGACGATTACTAAAAGCTTAATAGAAATTAGGGCGCTCTCTAAATCTATAAATCCTGAGTTTATAAATAATATAAAATTTACAGATGCTTTACAGTTAGAAATTGAGCGTTTTAATAGGTTGAATTATATAAATGCAAGCTTAACTATTCAGGGAGAAACAAAAGAACTAAATCAAAAACACGGAATTATAATTTTTAGAGTGCTACAAGAGTTCTTTTCTAATACGATTAAACACTCTAAAGCTACTGATTTAAGTGTGGTTTTAGAGTTTAGAGACAATGTTTTAGATATTGTAGCAAAAGATAATGGAGTAGGTTTTGAAATTGAAAAAGTGTCTTTAAATGGCATAGGTTTGCAAAATATAAAGGCAAGAATTAAATTAATAAATGCCAAAGCAACTTTAAAATCTGAGCCTAAAAAAGGTACAACTTTAACAATTAATTACTATTTTTAAGCTTTCCCCAGCATCTAAACCCTAAATATAACCCTAACTTTACTATATTATGAAATATTCAGTTGTAGTCGTAGATGACCATACATTATTGTCGCAAGCTATTGAAGGAATGGTGAATACCTTTGATAAATTTAAAGTTTTATATACTTGTAAAAATGGAAAAGAAGTTTCCGATAAGTTTTTAGGATCTCCTAGAAACATTCCAGATATAGTATTAATGGATGTTAATATGCCTGTAATGAATGGTATAGAAACAACTCATTGGATTGTAGAAAATTATCCAAATGTAAATGTAATGGCATTATCTGTTGAAGATGCAGATGCTACCATTTTAAAAATGCTTAAAGCTGGTGCAGTAGGATATTTGTTAAAGGATACTCAGAAAGGAGTGCTAGAGAAAGCACTTTTAGAATTAATGGAAAATGGATTTTACCATACTAAAGAGGTTACTAATTTATTGCTAGATTCTGTATCTGGTAAAAACGGACGAAGCACTGTTAGCTTTAAAGAAAATGAATTGAAATTTATGCGGTTAGCTTGTTCAGAATTGACTTATAAGGAAATCGCTGAAAAAATGTTTCTAAGCCCTAAAACAATTGATGGATATAGAGATAGTTTATTTACCAAGTTAGATGTTAGAAATAGAGTTGGTTTAGTAATGTATGCTATAAAAAATAAACTGTATACACCATAAAATCGTTCTGTTAGGAAGAAAATATTCCCTAAATTTGCAATATGGAAGAAACAAATAGACAGCGTAAGATTGCAGGAGTATTGCAACAAGATTTAGTGGATGTTTTGCAACGAGCTGCTCAAGATGGAATGAGAGGGGTAATAATATCGGTATCTAAAGTGTCAGTTACCTCAGATTTAGGAGTAGCAAAAGTATACCTAAGCGTTTTTCCTTCTGATAAGAGAGATGAAATTATTGAAGGAGTTAAATCTAACACTCCATTAATAAGACATGAAATGGCTCAACGAACAAAAAATCAATTACGAAGAATGCCTGAGTTATTGTTTTTTGGAGATGATAGTTTAGATTATATTGAAGACATAGACAAGTCTTTGAAAGGAGAAGATATTGATCCGATTAAAAACCCAGATGTTTTACCTAAACGTCAAAAACGTTAACATTTTCAATTTTATTAAAAAATATAGACTACCTGTTATTCAGGTAGTCTTTTTTATTTGTAATTCTGTTAAGTATTGAAAATATAAAGAGAATAGTTTAAAAAAAACGCATAAATTTGAACAATCAAATTCTAATAAGCATAATTAACTATTGAAGTTTTCTTTATACATAGCTAAAAGATACTTGTTTTCTAAAAGCAGTACAAATGCGATTAATATAATTACATTCATAGCAACTTTTAGTGTTGTGGTTGGTACCATAGCTTTGTTTGTTGTTCTATCTGGATTTTCAGGTCTACGTACTTTTAGTGATTCGTTGTTAGAGGCTTCAGATCCTGCTATAAAAATTACACCTTCTAAAGGGAAGACTTTTTTGTATACAGAGAAAATTGATGAAATATTAAGAAATAATAAAGCTATTCAAGTAAGTTCAAAAATTATAGAAGAACGTGTTTCTTTAAAGTATAAAAATAAAAATCATATAGCCTATATAAAAGGTGTTGATGAGGTATATAATCAAATAGTAACTATAGATTCTTCTTTAACGGTTGGAAGATGGTTAGATTTTCAGTATAAGAATACTGCAGTTGTTGGATATGGTATTTTTTACAAACTTTCATTAGGTGTTTTAGATTTTGGAGAGCCTTTACAAATTTTTGTTCCAAAACCAGGGAAGGGGTTTATAAATCCTAATAATGCTTTCAATATAGTGAGCACTCAGGTTATAGGAGTATATTCTGGTTCCGAAGAGTTTCAAAATAAATACGTATATACCAATATCGATCTAGCTAGAGAGTTACTTAACTATTCTGAAAATATAGTAACTGGATTAGAGCTAAAACTAAAAGCTTCTTTTAACAATGCTGCTGTTAGAGATGAATTACAAAATAGTTTAGGGAGTAACTATGTTGTTAAAACCAAAAAGCAATTGAATGCATTGTATTATAAAGTAGTAAATACAGAGAATTTCATATCTTATTTAATATTCACATTGATAATAATAATCGCTTTATTTAACGTAATAGGCTCAATAATAATGATGATTATTGATAAAAGGAAAAATTTAAAAACGTTATTAAGTCTTGGAGCTAACATTAAAGAGATCAAAAATATCTTCGTATATCAAGGTTTTTTACTTGTTTTAGTAGGAATGGTATTAGGTTTAGCTTTGGGTGTAAGTTTGGTGTTAATTCAACTTCATTATGGTGTATTTATGATAACCTATAATTTACCTTATCCAGTTGAGTTTAGGTGGGTAAATTTATTAGTAGTAGCTACTACAATCATAGTTCTTGGGTACACAGCAGCTAAAATTGCTAGTTCTAGAATTTCTGTTAAGTTTATTGAAAAATAGTAAAATTTGTTTCCCGATAAATTTATAAAACAGAAGAGTCTCCAAACTTATCTTTCACCAAGTTAAAAGTGTCAAAGACATCTTTTGGGTCATCCATGGTTACCATCTTAAGACGATATTCTTTAAAGTGAGGAATCCCTTTAAAATAATTAGTATAATGTCTTCTTGTTTCAACAACACCTAAGCGCTCACCTTTCCAGTCAATAGCCATTTCTAAATGACGACGGGCCATTTCAGTGCGTTCCAAAATGGTAGGAGTAGGTAAATGTTCACCTGTTTTAAAAAAGTGTTTAACTTCTTTAAAAAACCAAGGATATCCAATAGAAGCCCTACCGATCATACAACCATCTAAGCCAAATTTATCACGCATTTCCATTGCTCTTTCTGGAGAACTAACATCTCCGTTTCCAAAAACAGGAATATGCATTCTTGGATTATTTTTTACTTCAGCAATAGGAGCCCAATCAGCATTACCCTTGTACATTTGGGCACGAGTACGACCATGAATAGAAATAGCTTTACAGCCAACATCTTGAAGTCGCTCAGCAACTTCAACTATTTTAATTGAGTCATGATCCCAGCCTAAACGTGTTTTAACAGTAATAGGTAGTTGGGTATGTTTAACCATCGCTTCGGTTAATTTAACCATTAAATCGATATCTTTTAGAATACCAGCACCTGCTCCTTTTGATACCACTTTTTTTACTGGGCAACCAAAATTAATATCAATAATATCTGGGTTGGTTTTTTCTACAATTTCTACAGAGCGTAACATTGAGTCAAGATTGGCACCAAAAATTTGAATACCAACAGGTCGTTCTTTTTCATAAATATCTAACTTCATAACACTTTTAGCGGCATCACGAATTAAACCTTCAGAAGAAATAAACTCAGTGTAAACCACATCAGCACCATTTTCTTTACATAAAGCTCTAAACGGTGGGTCACTTACATCTTCCATAGGTGCTAGTAAAAGAGGGAAATCAGGTAGTTCTATAGTGTCAATTTTAACCAAAATATTCAATGTTTTAAAGCGGCAAATATACAATATTCTCTGTCTATAGCTTATTTAAATACAAGATGTGAAAAAGTTTCCTGAAAAGGAAACTTTTAAAAGTAACAATATATAAACAAGTGATTAAAACACTCTAACTATATTAAATCCAAATACTAAATCACCACTAGCTTTGCTTATAAAGCCCGGTTCGTTAGTAGATTGCGAATTTGTAAATAATAATTGAAATACATGCCCTCCAGTTTCTATATCAATACCAAAAGCATAAGGGTTTGTGTAATTTGAGTCTTTATGTCTGTTAAAGTTATGAACATATTCAGCATTTAAGCTTATTCTTTTACTTAGTTTGTATCTTCCTCCAAAGCCTAAAGCAATTTGATTATGGTTTGCTTCTTTTACGACATCTAAAACTTGTAAGTTTTGACGAATAAAGGTTGGAGCAAATTCAAATGAAAATTCTTTTGAAAACCTTCGTGAAGCTAAAATTTGAACAGAGTAACTATATCTATCGGCATCCGTTAATGTGTAATTTGGAAAAGTTGCGTCTTTGATTTCAGTATTTCTGTTAATAGTAGTATATCCAACAAGGTTGAGTGGAAATTGATCAGATTGTTTTGTTATTCTAAATTTTGCAGTGGCAGCCAGGGTTTTTTCAAATGATTCTCTACTAATACTAAATTGAATTCCATCCCAAAAACTATATAAAAGTTCTATTTTAGTAAATGCATCATCTAAACCGAAAAAGCTATCAAATCCATTTTTTAAAGGTCCAAATCTATGAGAAACAATTAGGTATAAATCACCTTTGTCAGCAATTTTAGTAGATTGTAAATTTGCTATTTTTAATGTTTTAAATGCGGGTAAGTTAAATTTTGTTACTGGTTTTGGTTCTTTACTTAATTCATCTAGTAAATCATCTTGTGCATGTAAAGTAAAAGATGATAGTAGTAAAAAAGTGAAAGACAATAGTGTTTTTTTTACATCTATTATTTTATTATACATTGGTTTAGTTTTAATTCGTTTAGTAATTCATCGTATCCTATAATAGTACCTTTTACTGTTATTTTATCGCCCTGTTTTTTTGTTAAGTGAATATCTTTCCTTGGCTGACAAAAAATAAAATCATTTAGAATAAAGCCATTTTTTACAACAGAAGTTATTGTGCCTCCTAATTCAATTGTCTTAGTATTCCATTTATTAAAATCATGTTGAAGTTCTTCTATAAAGTTTTCTACGCTACCAGAGTAAACAGCTTCAATGTCCTCTGTTGTTTTGTGAGGCTTATATACTTGATTGTATACAATTATTCCACTTACAAGAAGTATGACAACAATGAATAATATCCATTTACTCTTTTTGTGAAAGTTCATAGTTTATAGTGATATTTATTTTGCGAGCTATTTTTTTTCTGATAATATTTGGTATTTCAATACCAAAACTTTTAGGGTTAACTGAAAAAGTTCCTTTTAAGTTAATTCTCTTATTGATTTTACTCAATAAAACAGGAAAAGAGAGTTCTTTAGAAATACCTCGAATGGTTAGTTTCCCTTTTAAAGTGTAGGTTTCATCAGAAGAAAGTTTCTCAAAATCAAAATTTTCTATTTTACCTCTAAAAATTGCTTTAGGATATATGTCAGAATCCATATAATTCTCGTTAAAATGTTCTTGCATTAACGCTACTTTAAATAAAAAAGCACTCACAAAAAGTTGAGAAGCGATGTCTCCTTTTTTAGTAAGAATAGCAGAAGTACTACTGTTAATAGCTTCAACAGGTTCAAAAGCATCAACGGATGCTTTGAATTCTGTTATTCCAGTTCGGGTAATATATTTTTGAGCAAAAATAGTTTGTCCAAAAATTAAAAATATAATTAAAAGTCTCATACGTTTTTTTAAATTACTCTATATACCCGTCAGACTTCCATTTGTCAATAATATTTTTTTTGTCTGATGCAAGTGGACCGCTAGGAGGCATTGTGTTATTGTCTATTCTAAAATGCAAACTACCATTTTGAGCAGCGTTTTTTACTTGGGTGTAATTTGTTAAAGATAATCCAGCAGCTGGATTTGAAGCAGAATGACACCCAGAGGTTGCACAACTATTATCAATAATAACTTTTACATTTTTACTGTATGTAATGTTTTCTGTGACTGGAGGGGGGATTGGAACTTCTGAAGAAGAACAGCTATTTAATACTACGGTTAATAATGAAAGTAAAAGAAAAGTAGTGAGATTTTTCATGATTAATGAAATTTAAGTTATTAGTTTTTTGTTACGTTGTGATTTTGAGTTTTTAAAATCAAAATCTTTTATTAATACAAACAAACTAAAAGTAAGTCTACTATGTATTAATAAGGTTGTTGAGAACGAAATATAAACCTATGAAAAGGAAAAAACAATGATGAATGAGATAGTGACAATTTGTGTTTTTAATGAGATGAGGTATTCACCACAGTTTTGATATTATTTATCTAGGTTTTATTTTCCTTGGAATAAATATAAGCATTTTTTTTCTTAAAATGTATTATATTTTTTAGGCCTTAGTACATAGTTGGCTAACTGTTCTTTTTTTATTTGCTTAAGCATCTAATTAACGTATCTTTGTCGGTCATCAGTATATAGATTAAGATACATGAAAAACATTAGAAATTTTTGCATCATTGCACACATAGATCACGGAAAAAGTACATTAGCAGATAGATTGTTAGATTATACAGGAGCAGTTACTGAACGTGAAAAGCAAGATCAATTATTAGATAATATGGATTTAGAACGTGAGCGTGGTATAACTATTAAATCACATGCTATTCAAATGGATTACATTCATAATGGAGAGCCTTATGTTTTAAACTTAATTGATACTCCTGGACACGTTGATTTCTCATATGAGGTATCTCGTTCTATTGCAGCATGTGAGGGAGCTTTATTAATTGTTGATGCTGCTCAAAGTATTCAGGCTCAAACAATTTCTAATTTATATTTAGCGTTAGAAAATGATTTAGAAATTATACCTGTACTTAATAAGGTAGATTTGCCAAGTGCTAACCCAGAAGAAGTAACTGATGATATAGTAGATTTATTAGGGTGTGATCCTGATGACGTAATTCATGCAAGTGGTAAAACTGGTTTTGGAGTAGATAATATTTTATCTGCAATAATAGATAAAATACCAGCACCACAAGGAAACCCCGAAGCACCATTGAAAGCGCTGATTTTTGATAGTGTTTATAATTCTTACAGAGGAATTGAAACCTATTTTAGAGTTATTGATGGTTCGATTAAAAAAAATCAACAAATAAAATTTGTAGCTACAGGAAAACAGTATACTGCTGATGAAGTTGGTACTCTTAAACTAGAACAAGTAGTCAAGAAAGAGGTTAATACTGGTGATGTAGGATATTTAATAACTGGAATTAAAGCAGCAAAAGAAGTTAAAGTAGGTGATACTATAACTGATTTTGAAAATCCAACAACTGATATAATAGATGGTTTTGAGGATGTAAAGCCAATGGTTTTTGCTGGGATTTACCCTGTAGATACTGAAGATTATGAAGAATTACGTAATTCAATGGAGAAATTACAGCTAAATGATGCTTCATTAGTATTTCAACCTGAAAGCTCAGCCGCTTTAGGTTTTGGTTTTAGATGTGGTTTCTTGGGGATGCTTCATATGGAGATAATTCAAGAGCGTTTAGAACGTGAGTTTAATATGACTGTAATTACTACAGTTCCTAACGTTTCTTACCATGCATACACAAAGAAAAATCCTGATGAGATTATTTTATTGAATAATCCGACAGACTTACCTGATCCTTCAAGATTAGATAGGGTAGAAGAGCCTTACATAAAAGCTACTATAATTACAAAATCTGATTTTGTTGGTCAAGTAATGAGTTTATGTATAGAAAAAAGGGGAGAAATAGTAAATCAAACGTATTTAACCACAGAAAGAGTTGAGTTGACTTTTGATATGCCTTTAGCCGAAATTGTTTTTGATTTTTATGATAGATTAAAAACGGTATCGAAAGGGTATGCTTCCTTTGATTACTCTCCAATAGGAATGAGACCATCTAAGTTAGTACGTGTAGATATATTATTAAACGGGCAACCGGTAGATGCTCTTTCGGCTTTATTACATGCAGATAATGCGTATACAATAGGTAAGAAAATTGTAGAGAAGTTAAAGACGTTAATTCCAAGACAACAATTTGATATTCCTATTCAAGCAGCTATTGGAGCAAAAATTATAGCAAGAGAAACAACTAAGGCTTTACGTAAGGATGTTACTGCAAAATGTTATGGAGGTGATATTTCTAGAAAACGTAAATTATTAGAAAAACAGAAAAAAGGAAAGAAAAGAATGCGTCAGGTTGGTAACGTAGAAATTCCACAGGAAGCATTTATGGCTGTTTTGAAACTAAATGACTAATAAATAATTTAGCTATTGTTTTTAGGGCTTTATTTTTTGCTTTTGATTTTTTTTTATGCTTAAAATTGATATAAAAATTAAAGAAGCTTTATAAAATAAAAATAAATGAATATGATAAGAAAATTACTTCTACTTTTTTTAGTAGTATTAACAACGATAACAACTAGTGCACAAGTAATACCTTCTGAACATGGAAATCCACCAGATTGGAAGAATGTTTTTACTTTTGGAGGAAATGGAAAAGAAATTGTAATTGAAATGCAAAAAGATACCGATGGTAACCTCTATGTTTTAGGGAATTTTTACGGCGAAACCACCATAGGTACTGAGACTTTAAGTAGTGAAGGAGGGAACTCTAATATTTATTTAGCCAAGTTTGATTCAGATGGGATATTGCAATGGGTTACACAAAGTGATGCCAAGGTTAATGGTAGTGTAAATGCCTACCAATTTCAAATACACAATGATTTTATATACCTGGTCGGGAGTTTCAAATTTGGAGATAAACTTTCTGGGACTGTATTGAGTGGGAACGGGACTCAGAATTATTTCATTGCTAGATATACCGCTTCAGGAGAATTATCGAATATGAACGAAATTACTTTTCCAGATGATTCTAGCGTTCCTAAAGGTACACCAAGACTAAGTGTAGATACTTCCGATGGATTAGCATTGGTAGCTATAGGTAATAATATTTACAAATCGGGGGATGTTGGTATGTCATTAGTAAAGTCATTTGATGAAAATTTAAAGTTAACCGATATTCTTTACTCAAATAGTTCTATTATTATAACTGGAGAGATTACCCAAACAATACTAATTGACGCTATTCAATTGGATTTCGTAGGAGGCGGAATTGGACTTTTTTATGCGTCTTTAGATCAAAATAAGGAAGCAGAGTGGGCGTATGTTACTTCATACGAACAAGATGTTACCATTAAAGCGTCTAAACTAGGGCGTTTATTAGAAAAAGATAACAAGATATACTTAGTTGGAGTTACTAGTGGGAAGGCTACAATAAACAACATGGCTATTCCACAAGTATCTAATAATGAAAGAGAATTATTTCCTTTTGTAGTAAATATTAATACAAGTAATGGAGAGATTAATGCTATTAGAGCTTTTGAACAGGATGCTTATGAAACGTATCATACTTCCGTTTCAAACATAGATTTTTGGTACAATGAAAACGAAGAACTGACTTTTTTATTTGAATCAAAAAAGGTAACAAGTTTAAATAACTTGACACTTTCGGCTGATTTAAATGGTAATATTATAACGGAAGTAAGAAATAATGTTAATAAGTCTATTTATGGATTGAATAATGAAGAATTAAAATCAACTATTAATGAGGAAGATTTACAATTACAAATAACTAAACTTATTAATAATGACGAGCAATGGGGAATAAAGTTTGTAAGTGAGAATGGAGATGATTCAGATGTAGTAGATTTAGTTTCTGATAAAGAGAATTATTATTACGCTTTAATAAGTGATGGGAGAAAAACAAACACAACTTACACAACTAAGTATACACTAATAAAAGGAGATTATCAAAACAATATAATTTGGAGTAAAAATATAACAGGAGAATTTACTCCTGCCTCAAGAATAGGAGAATCAATTAGTTTTGTAGATGGAGTTGTTGCCTTGGCGGGTAATGTGAAAGGGAACTTAACAATTGGTGATGATACTTTTATTTCGAATGATCAAAGTGTAGAAACACTTTTTGTAGCTAAGTTTTCAGAAAGTGGTTCTGTAATTAATCATACTACGGTTAGCCCACCCAATAACGAAGCATATCAGTTTTTTGACGTCGCTTCTCTTGATAATAATAAAATTGTGGTTTGCCAATCAACTGGTGTAAAAACAGCAAAAGTTACTTTATTTAATGATGATTTAACAATAAACAAAACAGTTACTATAGAAGCTTCATCTAATGCTTATGTGTTAGATGCAATTGGAGGTACAAATGGTAAAACTTTTATAGTAGGTGAACTTGTAGGTGATACGGTAACTTATGAGGGAGAGGTTTTTAACAAGCCAGGAAGTGACCCTACTAAAAATGGTAACAATATATTTTTTGAGTTAGATGAAAATTTTAATTTTTTAAATGTTTTTAATTATGCTCATGCAGCATATCCGGCTAACTATAATTCTTGGCCTACTTCCATTATCAGTGATAGCAATGATAATAAATATGTAAGTGGATTTTCTTATGGTAGTAAAGACTTTTTATTTGGTGATATTACTCCCAGTTTTGATTCACGCCCAACAAGATGGAATAATTACTACGCAAAAATAGATAAGGATAATAAGTTTGAGTGGGTACAAACCTTAGGGAGTAGTAATATTATTTACAATTATTCTTCCTTAGATCTTGATGAAGAAGGTAGTTTGTATTTGTCTTTTGCTTATAAGGGAAAGTTGTTTATTAATGATGTTATTGAGCTTGATACTGATTATGAAGGAGCTTATAATTCTTGTGTAATTAAATATAATAGTGCTGGAGATATACAATGGGTAAAGACATTAGCATCTTCTTCTAGGTCTAATACTTCTGGTGTTGCAGTTAAAAATAATGGGGAAGTTGCACTTGGAGGTTATTTTAAGAGTATTGGTTCTTTTAGTGAAGATATTCAATTATCAGGAAAAGGTATTTCAAAAGGTTTTATAGCAATTGTAAAAGGAAAAGAGGTTTTAGGAACAGGGGAAAATACAATTTTAGATGAGCAAATGAGGTTGTATCCAAACCCTTCTAAAGGAAACTTTACTATAGATGCGTCGTTGTTAAATTTTAACTCAAGAGAAATTTATACACAAGTTTTTGATGTACAAGGAAGACTAGTATATAGTAAAACAAGAGAGTTAACTAATAATAAGCTTCCACTTGATTTAAATAGGTGCTCAAAAGGGGTTTATTTTGTTAAGATGACAGATGGTGTTAAAAAATATACTAACAAAATAATTTTAAGGTAAAAGTTATAGGTGGCAAAAAATGTAGATAAAGTTAAATAAATATAGCTTAAATTCTACAATTAGAATCAGTATTATAACTTTATAAAAAATACAATTCAAATATTGTTTTAAAAACTTCTTTTGGCAACGAAAGAAGTTTTTTTTATTACTCAAGCCACTTCCTGAAGTCAGAAGTTGTAGATGAGCTTGTCATAGCTTTTTCTTTTCCTCCAGTGTATGATATCAGTAGTCTATTTTTAAAATGATTTTCAATATTTTCTATAAAATCAATACTGATAATTTGACTTCTATTTATTTTAAAAAATTTATTCGGATTTAATTGTTGAAATACAGTGCCTAAGTTTTGAGATATTGTATGTCGTTTTCCTATGTTATCTGTAGCAATGCAAAAATCACCTGATGCTTCTATTAAGCTAATATTAGTGACGTTTAAAAGTTGTATGCCTTTAGCTTTTTTAATAACAAAACGTTTTTTATAGGAGGAGCTCTCTTCTTTTAATGCAGATTTAAGGTTGGATATTGTACTAGTGTTAAGGTTGTTGTAGTTTCCTTTGTTGAATAAAGCTTGATATTTTTCTATTGCTTTTTTAAAATCAGATTTTGAAAAAGGTTTTAATATGTAAGCAATTCCATTGGTGTTAAAAGCTTTAAACAAGTATTCGTCATGTGCAGAACAAAATATAATAGGGCAATTTATAGTAACTTCATCAAATAAATCAAAAGATATTCCATCTAATAATTGAATGTCGGATAAAATAAAATCATACTTATTTTTAGTTAGTAAGTTTTTTCCTTCTGAATTAGAACGTGCTAAATCATGAACGAATTCTTTACCAAAAATATCGTTTAAGTAATTTATTAACTTTTGAGATGCAGGTATTTCGTCTTCTAAAATTAGTATTTTCATTTTAAAACATGTTGTTAGTTTTCTTCAATCAATTTGATTATTGGTATAGAGATAACAAAACGACTATTGGCATTTTTAATATCTACTTTTTTGTCAGATAATAATTCATAACGAGTTTGTAAATTTTGTAAACCAGTACCTAAGCTTTCTTTGTTAGGGGCATTAGATTTTGTATTATTCACAGTAAGCCAATCATTTGTTACTTTAATTTGTGTTTTTATGACTTTGTTACTAGCTTTATTATGTTTTACTACGTTTTCTAAGAGAGCTTGTAATGCTCCAGTTGGTATAAATTTATCTGTAATATCACCTTCTTTTTAAACGGTAAACTTATAATCATTTCCAAAGCGAGTTTCAATTAAAAAAATATAGTTTTCAGCAAATTGAATCTCACTTTGTAGCTCCATAACTTCTGCATCTTTTGTTTGGATGAGGTATCGGTAAATTAACGATAAGCGATTAATATATTCTTTTGCTTTTTCTGAGTCAGAATCTATTAATGAATCTAATGTGTTTAAGTTGTTAAACAGAAAATGTGGATCTATTTGTGAGCGTAATAGCTTTAGTTCATTTTCTTTTTGCTGCTTTTCAATTTTTAATATCTGACTTTGCCCTTCGTAGAATTTTTTGGTTAATAAAAGGGTAAAAGGGAAGGCCGTAGAGTATGTTACACGATCTATTATTTTAAAAAAGAAATCGATTGGCTTGGGGAATTTTGACCAGTCATTATTCCCAGACCAATACCCTACAACATAATCTATTCCTGAAAAAAAACAAGAATAAAAACTCCAAATAGTGTGAATAAGAAGTATTGTTTATTAATCATTAGCTTAGGGATAAGCCAAAAAATATATAAGAATACAATAGAGGTAATCATGAAAATCTCTATAGGAAAATCAATAAGGTACTCTCGAAGTAATGCTTCTCTTAGATAGTAATCTCTTGCTTGCATAATAAATGAAACAATGAAATATATACTAAGAAGAATAAAATCTGATTTATTGAGTTTGGTATTCATCAATCGATTTGTTTTTGTAAAATATCATAGTGTATCTGGTAGTAGTAATAGCATAAACATAGATTAACCTTGAACGGGTAAATCTACCGAAAAATGCAATAAGAGTGGTAATTACTAAAAGTTTCATACCTAACTTGTTTTGTTTTAAATAATTTAAAGCTAAAAGTAATAAACCAATATTTAAAAAGTTAGGACCATTTGTAATAAAAGGTTTAAAGTTCATCTTGCACGAAAGTATTAATTATTGTCTTGAATTCTGTTTTCTTCATTTCTAGAGGAGTTACGTTTAGATTTTTTCTTTGCAAATTTAGATCCAAAACTATAAGTTAATCGTAATTGGATGTTTTGACGTGAACCATTACTTTCTACTTTAGCATTTTTTCTTTTAAAATTACATTAGCAAAGGGTATTGTTATGTTGTTCTGGTCAATTACCTTACCGCTAATATTATGTTGAGAAAAAGTTGTAGTTATTACAAAGAATAATAAAAAAGTAGTAGTTAATAGTTTCATGTTAGTCTTTTTTCATTTTGACACCTCAAAAGTGCGTTGTTTATTAAAATATTGAAATAGAAACCTGATGAATTAGGTTATTTTTCCGTTGAACAGATATTCACATTTTATGAAAATAAAGACGTATGAATTTTACAAATAGTTGCTTTAAAACACAAAAAACTTCGGAATATCCGAAGTTTTTAAAAAAAATGAAGTTAAATTTTAATCTCTACTAGCCGCCATTAATTTCATAGCCCAATAAGCAAGCATTGCTAAAGAACCTAAAGCTGCAACTAAATATGTTCTTGCGGCCCATTTTAAAGCGTCTTTTGATCCTGCAAATTCTTCCCTTGTTACTATATTTTTAGCTTTTAACCAAGCTAAAGCCCTATTGCTTGCGTCATATTCAACAGGTAAGGTGATGAAGCTAAATAAAGTACCTATCCCCATTAATACTACTCCACCAGCTAAAACCCAATACCCTAAACTTGAAGCTGCACCTAAAAATAATCCTCCAAAGATTAAATATTGGGAGTATCTTGAAGATATTGTAACCATTGGTACTAAATTTGAACGCATTTCTAGCCATCTGTATGCTTTAGCATGTTGTACAGCATGTCCTACTTCGTGAGCAGCAACTGCAGCTGCAGCTGCGTTTCGTTCATTATACACACCTTCACTTAAATTAACTGTTTTGTTTTTAGGATTGTAATGATCAGTTAACATTCCAGGGGTAGATATAACTTGAACATTAAAAATACCATGATCATTCAACATTTTTTGAGCAATTTCGGCGCCACTCATACCATTGCGTAGGCTAACTTTTGAGTATTTTTTAAACTTTTGTTTTAATGTATTACTAATTAGCGAACTTACTAGCGCCATAACTCCAATAATTATATAATATTCTAAACCCATAATTTTAAATTTTTTCTAATTTAATTCTTTTTAAGTTAATAAATTTACCGCATAAATTATTCCATAATATAATAACTACTAATAAAATGTCAAAATGACAAAAAAGCCGAAAATACTTATTGTTTATACAGGAGGAACCATTGGTATGGTTAAAGATTATAAAACAGGAGCATTAAGAGCATTTGATTTTAGTCAAATTTCTAATAAGATACCTGAATTACAACAATTACATTGTGAAATACAAACAATATCATTTGATGAGCCGATAGATTCGTCTAATATGAATGTTAATTATTATGTAAGTATAGCTGAAATAATAGCTGAAAATTATTCGGTATTTGATGGGTTTGTAGTTTTAACAGGTTCAGATACAATGTCATATACATCTTCTGCTATTAGTTTTATGTTAGAAAATTTGCAAAAACCTGTAATTTTTACTGGTTCTCAATTGCCAATTGGAGATTTAAGAACAGATGCGAAAGAAAATTTAATTACTTCTATACAAATTGCATCTACCTTAGAAAATAATGAGCCTGTAATTCAAGAAGTAGGATTGTATTTTGAGTATAAGCTATACAGGGCTAACAGAACTACAAAAATTAGTGCAGAACAATTTGAAGCGTTTGCATCTATGAATTATCCTCCTTTAGTTGAAAGTGGTGTTCATTTAAATTTTAATTACCCTATTTTATTAAGATCTAAAAATAAAGAAGAAAAGTTGATTTTCAGAAAAAAGTTAGATAATAACATTGCTATTTTAAAACTATTTCCTGGTATAACTGAAAAAGTTGTAGAAAGTTATAAGCATATTAAAGGTTTAAGGGGTATCATATTAGAAACATATGGCTCAGGAAATGCTCCAACTCAAAAATGGTTTTTAAATTTATTAGAAGAATTTGTAAATAATAATGTTTACATTGTAAATGTAACCCAATGTGAAGGAGGGAGTGTTATTTTAGGCCATTATGAAACAAGTTCAGATTTAAAGCGAATAGGGATTATTGATGGAAAGGATATAACTACAGAAACTGCAGTTGCAAAAATGATGTATTTATTAGGTGAAAACTTAACAAAAGGTCAATTTAAAGAATATTTTGAGCTATCTCTTAGAGGAGAAATTAACAAATAAGCCCCAAAAAAAAGTTTTTTTGTGTTATAAGTGCCTGAATACCTTGTAAAAAGACTAAAGTGTTAGTGTTAATATATAAAATCGTTAATTTTTTTTTAAGAACCAACATTTTTTTGTTACTTGCCACTCTAAAAATGAAAAAATACGATAAGTGTAACTAAATATGCCACTTATTAGTTTTTTTGTATTAAAATTACAGTAAAATTTGTATTTTTAACTCGTTAACTATTTAAAATTAATTATAACAAAATGAAGAAAGTAGTAAATATCCTAACTATTGCAGGATTTATGTTTTTAGGAGCTATTCAATCAACTCAAGCACAGGAAGCAACTGAAACAAGTAAAGGTTTTCGTCAAGAATTAAAACAACGTTTTATTGAGGGAGATCCAGGGTTTATGGGAATTGTATTGGTAGCTTTAATTTTAGGTTTAGCTATTGCAATTGAAAGAATTATTTATTTAAACATGGCTACAACGAATACTAAAAAATTAGTTGCTAATGTTGATGAAGCTTTAAGTTCAGGTGGTGTTGAAGCAGCTAAAGAGGTATGTAGAAACACTAAAGGTCCTGTTGCTTCTATCTTTTATCAAGGATTAGAAAGAGCTGATGAGGGTATTGATGCTGCTGAAAAAGCTGTTGTTGGATATGGTGGTGTTCAAATGGGATTATTAGAGAAAAACATTTCTTGGTTATCTTTATTTATTGCTTTGGCTCCAATGTTAGGGTTCATGGGAACTGTAATTGGAATGATTAAAGCCTTTGATACTATTGCTGTTCAAAATGATATTTCTCCTGCAGTGGTTGCTGTTGGTATTAAAATAGCACTTTTAACTACAGTATTTGGTCTTATTGCAGCTATTATCTTACAGATTTTTTACAACTACATCGTGTCTAAAATTGATAGTATTGTAAATAATATGGAAGACGCTTCAATTTCTTTAATCGACTTATTAGCTAAGTATAAAAAATAATAAACAAATTATGAATAATAAAATATTAACGTTACTTGTAACTGTAATATCACTTATTGGTATTGGGTTATTTGTAAATGTTGCGAGAATAGATAAAGAAAATCTTGAAGCAATATCTAATGCAGTTTCTCCTTTAGTTAGTTATTCGTATTGGTTACTGATTATTGTAATAATAGTAGCGGTAGTTGCTTCATTATGGGGAATGCTTAAAAATCCTGCGGCTTTGAAAAAGGCTTTATTTGGAGTTTTAGCTTTGGCTGTTGTATTTGCAGTATCTTATTTTATGTCTTCTGACGCTCAGGTGTTAGGTACAGATGGTAACGAATTAGCAGCACAAGGAAGTGTTTCTAAATGGGTAGGTACAGGAATAACTTATACTATAATCTTAGGAGCTATAGCAGGTTTTTTCTTTGTATTTGATTTATTAAAAGGAATAGTTAAATCGTAAGTTATTATGGCAAGAAGAGAAAACCCAGAAATTAATGCAGGTTCGATGGCAGATATTGCCTTCTTGCTACTTATCTTTTTCCTTGTAACTACAACTATGGATGTAGATTCAGGAGTCTCTAAGAAGTTAGCTGAAAGACAACCTGAAAATATAGATAAACCTTTAGTAAAAGAAAAGAATATTTTTCAAGTTAGTATTAACCGTAATAATGACCTTTTTGTTGAAGGTGAAATTATGGAGCTAAAGGATTTGAAAGTTGCTGCCATGAAATTTATTGATAATGGCGGTGGTATAGGAAATCCACCACCAGGTGAGGAACAAGGTAAAGCTTGTGATTATTGTAAGGGAGAAAGAGATGAAACTTCATCAGATCACCCTAACAAAGCTATTATTTCAGTTGAAAGTGATAGAGCAACTGAGTATGGAACTTATGTTTCTGTACAAAATGAGTTGTTAAGAGCTTACACTGATTTACGTAATAGATTATGCCAAGAAAGATACGGTATGAGTTTTACCGAACTTGAAAAAGCATTTAAAGATAGTGCAAGAAAAGATGAATCATTAAGGAAAAAAGTTAAGGATATCAAAGAAAGTTATCCGCAAATTATTTCTGATACTGATCCAACAAGCGTTAAATAATTAAAAACAAGAATTATGTCTAAATTTAGAAAGAAGAAAAAAGGCGTACCTGCCTTATCAACTGCATCTTTACCAGATATTGTTTTTATGTTATTATTCTTTTTCATGGTAACTACTACTATGAGAGAGACTGATTTAAAAATTGAAGCTCCACGTTTACCTA
Source organism: Tenacibaculum sp. nBUS_03 (assembly GCF_051201695.1). Classification (GTDB taxonomy): domain Bacteria; phylum Bacteroidota; class Bacteroidia; order Flavobacteriales; family Flavobacteriaceae; genus Polaribacter. The sequence continues at coordinate 3,279,604 of NZ_CP179214.1, forward strand.
ATGCAACGGAGGTTAAGAAATTAGAACGTAAAAGTTTGGTAAGTACTATTTATGTAGGTAAAGCTAAAGAAGCTAAATACGGTACCGGTTATGATCGTATTCAGTTAAATGATAGAATATCTACTCCAGCAGATGTTCCTGCTTTTATTATTAATGAAAGAGCTAAAGTATCTGAATTAGAAGTGCCTTTTATGACAACTTCTATTAAAGCAGATAAAGAATCTAGTGTTGGTACATTAGCAGATATTCGTGAGAAATTGAGAGATGTTAATGCTCTTAAATTAAGTTTATCTACACACACAGGAAGTGTAATCAAGAAATAATTAAATAGTATAATTAATTATATTAAAAAGTGCAATCAGAAATGATTGCACTTTTTTTATACAATAGTTTTATATTTATACGTTTTTATTAATTAGTGTTTTAATATTCCATAATTTCTGAATAAATGAAAAATATTTTTTTAATAGTGTTTTCATTACTTTGTAGTAATATTTTTAGTCAAAAGGATTCTTTAGAAATAGGCGATAAGTATCTTGAAGATCAATTATATATTAATCTTACTTATAATGTGCTGTATAAGCAACCAAACGGCATAAGTTCGAGTAAGTTTTCTTACGGAATTTCTGCTGGTTATATAAAGGATATACCTATTACTGCTAATGGAAAGTTTGCTTTTGGTATTGGATTTGGATATGGTTTTGATTCTTTTAATCATGGTGTTAAAGTTTCTGAAGTGGATTCTAACGATTTTTTTGAATCAGTTCCCGATAATAAATTACGACTGCATAACCTCGAATTACCCTTACAATTTAGAATTCGTTCATCTGAGGTTAATAAATATTCCTTTTGGAGGATTTATGCAGGTGTTAAGATTACGTATAATTTGAATAATAAGTTTAGCTATGTAACTAGTGGAAATTCAATAGCATTTAATAATATTGAATCATTTAATAGATGGCAAACTGGGCTTACTCTTTCAGCAGGGTATGGTACGTTTAATTTTTATGCTTATTATGGTTTATCTCCAATTTTTAAAAAAGCTACCATAAATTCTGTAGCACTTACTACTAAAATGTTTAAGTTAGGGCTAAGCTTTTACCTCTTATAATAAAAAGTAAACAACAAACTGCGATGTGAATCCTAAAAAGAAGCCTGTATATACTTCTTTTGGAGTGTGTGCTTTTAAATATAACCTTGATGTTGCTAAAAGGCCAGAAAGAATAATAAAAACGATAATAACTGGTAGTATATTAATGTTATGTATTTCTTGAAAAATCAAAAAATATCCCACAGCTCCTCCCATTGAAAGTAAGTGTAAGCTAGATTTTAATTTGGTAAAAAATAAAAAATATGTAAAGGTTAGTCCTAGTACAATACCATAAAACAGGTAGCTTAAATCTTTAATAATATTTAGTTTTTGAAATAGTTCAGCTAAAAAGAAAAGAAGTGCTATCATAAAAAATAGTGGAACTTTTCTTTCTTTAATGCTAAATACTTGATATGATTTAATATAACCTATTGCTTTTAGGAATACCAATAGTAATAAAGGTACTATATAAGTAGAAACAAAGACAATACCGAGTATAGTGAATTGTTGTTGTTTATTTAAGTTGATAGGTGTGAAAATAAAATACAACAAAATACCAATAGTAGGCATTACTATTGGGTGTAAAATTGTTGATATAAATTTGTGCCAGCGCATTAAATCTCTTTACGTAAACGAGCTACAGGAATGTCTAATTGCTCTCTGTATTTAGCAACTGTTCTTCTAGCAATTGGATATCCTTTTTCTTTAAGAAGCTTAGATAGCTTTTCATCAGTAAGAGGCTTTCTTTTTTCTTCTTCAGCTATAACTGTTTCCAGAATCTTTTTTATTTCACGTGTTGAAACATCTTCTCCTTGATCATTTTTCATTGATTCAGAGAAAAATTCTTTAATTAGCTTTGTGCCATAAGGCGTTGTAACATATTTACTATTTGCTACTCTAGATACTGTTGAAACATCCATGTTAATTTCATCAGCAATGTCTTTTAAAATCATTGGCTTTAGCCTTCTTTCATCACCAGTTAAGAAATACTCTTCTTGATAACCCATAATCGTATTCATGGTGATTAAAAGAGTTTGCTGACGTTGTTTAATTGCATCAATAAACCATTTAGCTGCATCAAGCTTTTGTTTTATAAACATAACAGCGTCTTTTTGCTCTTTACTTTTTTCTTTAGAATCACTATATCCTTTAAGCATGTTGTTATACTCACGCGATACATGTAATTCAGGAGCATTCCGTGAATTTAAAGTTAATTCTAATATACCCTCAACAATCCTAATTGTAAAGTCAGGAACGATTTGCTCAGCAATTTTATTATTACCAGCATAAGAACTACCAGGTTTAGGATTTAATTTTCCTATTTCAGTAATAACAGCTTTTAATTTTTCTTCAGTAATGTCAAATTTTTCTAGTAGTTTTTTGTAGTGTTTTTTGACAAAGTGATCAAAAGCATCTTCCAATATTTTAATAGCTAAATCTCGATTTTCTTTTTCTGCTTTTGCTTTTAATTGAATTATTAAACAATCTTTTAAATTTAAAGCGCCAACTCCAATAGGATCTAATTTTTGAACAACACTAGTCAGTACATGGCTTACTTTTTCTTCTGTAGTAAAAACATTTTGGGTAAATGCTAAATCATCAACTAAGTCAATTATTTCTCTTCTTATATAACCACTATCATCTATGCTACCAACTAAAAATTCAGCGATAGCCTTTTCCTCTTCATCAATTCTAAATGTATTTAGTTGATTTTTTAAAGACTGATGAAATGTTGTTCCAGCAGCGTAAGGAACTTGTTTCTCTTCATCATCTGACGAGTAATTATTAGCTTGAGTTTTATAACTAGGGTATTCATCATCACTTAAGTACTCGTCAATGTTTATATCTTGAGCATCTATTTTTTCACTACCTGTATCATCATAGTCAGTGTCATTTGCTAGTGTGTCTTCAAAATTTTCAACTTCTTCTTTACCCGTATCTAATGCAGGGTTTTCTTCAATTTCCTGTTTTAAACGTTCTTCAAATGCTTGTGTAGGTAGTTGAATTAGTTTCATCAGCTGAATTTGCTGAGGAGATAATTTTTGAAGTAATTTATGATGTAAACTTTGTTTTAGCATAAATACAAATATATGAATTAAGGGAAAATAAAATCGCCATTCTTTGAGGAATGACGATTGTTTTATATAAGTTTTATGATTTTTTTTAAAATTCTGCGTTCTGTGGTGTCCTTGGAAAAGGAATTACATCTCTTATATTACTCATTCCAGTTGTGAATAATACTAAACGTTCAAAACCTAAACCGAACCCTGAGTGAACTGCTGTTCCAAATTTACGGGTATCTAAGTACCACCATAATTCTTTTTCATCAATATTTAGTGCATTCATCTTTTCTTTTAATACATCTAAACGTTCTTCACGTTGAGCTCCACCAACTATCTCTCCGATACCAGGGAAAAGAACATCCATTGCTCTAACAGTTTTTCCATCTTCGTTTAAACGCATATAAAAAGCTTTAATGTCAGCTGGGTAATCAAATAATATTACCGGACATTTAAAGTGTTTTTCAACTAAAAAGCGTTCGTGTTCAGATTGTAAATCAGCTCCCCATTCATTAATAGGGAATTGGAATTTCTTTTTCTTGTTTGGCTTAGAATTACGTAAAATATCAATCGCTTCAGTATAACTTACTCTTTTGAAATTATTGTCAACAACAAACTTTAATTTTTCTAGTAAACTCATATCGCTTCGTTGAGCCTGTGGTTTACTTTTTTCTTCTTGAGTTAAACGTTGGTCTAAAAATGCTAAATCATCTTTACAGTGCTCTAAAACATATCCTAAAACTGATTTAATGAAATCTTCTGACAAATCCATGTTGCCATCTAAATCCATAAAAGCAACTTCAGGTTCAATCATCCAAAACTCTGCTAAATGACGTGTGGTGTTTGAGTTTTCAGCTCTAAATGTAGGGCCAAAAGTATATACTTTACCTAGAGCCATTGCATAGGTTTCAGCTTCTAATTGGCCAGAAACGGTTAAGTTAGTTTCTTTACCAAAAAAATCTTGCTTATAATCTATTTGTCCTTCTTCATTTAAAGGAGCTTTATTAGCTTCAAAATTTGTTACTTTGAACATTTCTCCAGCACCTTCAGCATCTGAACCGGTAATGATTGGAGTGTTAACATAGTTAAATCCATTTTCTTGAAAATATTTATGAACTGCAAACGATAGTTTAGAACGAACTCTCATTACAGCACTAAATGTGTTAGTTCTAACACGTAAATGAGCGTTTTCACGTAAAAATTCTAAGCTATGTTTTTTAGGTTGAATAGGGTATTCGTCAGGATTAGAATCTCCAAGAATTTCCAAATTAGTTACATTAATTTCAACCTTTTGTCCTTTACCCTGACTTTCAACAAGAGTACCAGTAATGCTAACAGCAGCACTTGTTGTAATCCTTTTTAATAAAGCCTCATTAGTATTTTCAAAATCTACTACACATTGAATATTATTTATAGTAGAACCATCATTTAAAGCAATAAAACGATTGCTTCTAAAGGTTCTAACCCATCCTTTTACATGTACTTCTTGTAAAAATTTATCCGACTGTAATAGTTCTTTAACGCTACTTCTGTTCATTATTTTCTATGTTCTTAATATCAAAATACGCAAAGATACTTTTTTGAACCTAATTGACAAATGAGTAGAGTGTTATTTGAGTATAGAAATTACTGTAAAATAAAAAGCGAGTGTATTACTCGCTTTATTTATTTTGATTTCTTAAAGTATTAACAGTGTACTCTTCTGCATCCTCTTGCTTCTAATTCACTTAATCCGACGTCAGTTGGATTGTCTTCCCAAGATATAGGTTGTGAACAATCAACACAATATCTATCTCCTTCTATGAAGAAAGTGTAAGCAAATCCTCCGTTAATTGATTTTTTCTCATTTTTACTAAGAATTCTACCTAGGTTTAAAATTTTCATAATATAATTTTTAGTTTTCACTGCTAATATATTTAAAAAAATATGCTATTTTCTTAAAAAGGAGTTAATAAGGCAGTTTTAATGAATTAACAACACATTAACTTGTAAATATTCGTACTGAATTAAATAAAAATATGTTAAATTAATACAGCGAGAACGTTATCTTACACTTTCAGTTTTTGAGTATAGAAACTTTAATACTTAACTAATAAGATTGTTATTTATCTTCTTCCTTTGGTGGTAAAATTTTAAAATTAGTTTCTTTTAATACTTTTTTGTTCGCTATCTTTTTTTCAAATGAAATTAACAAAGAAGGTAATAATACTAAATTAGAAACCATAGCTAGTAATAGAGTAACAGAAACTAATCCTCCTAAAGCAATAGTGCCTCCAAAACTAGAAATAGTAAAGACTAAAAACCCGAAAAATAATACAATTGAAGTATAAAACATACTTACTCCTGTTTCACGTAACGCTGAATATACAGCAGGTTTAATTTTCCAATTATTAGCTAAGAGTTCCTGTCGATATTTAGCTAAAAAATGAATTGTGTCGTCAACAGAAATACCAAAAGCGATGCTAAATACTAAAATAGTTGAAGGTTTTATAGGTATGTTAAAAAATCCCATTAAGCCAGCAGTAATTAGGAGTGGAAGCATATTGGGGATAAGTGAAATTAATATCATTTGTGGAGATCTAAACATCCAAGCCATAAAAATTGAAATCAAAACAATGGCTAATGATAAAGAAATAACTAAGTTTTTAATTAAATAATTTGTTCCTTTAAGAAATACAAGGGCTTTTCCTGTCATAGAAACATTAAATTTCTCTTCTGGAAATTGTTTCTTGATAACGGCTTGAAGCCTATCTTGAATGATATCCATTTTATCCGTACCGATATCTTTCATAAATGTTGTAATTCTAGCATATCTTCCAGTTGAATCAACAAAGTTTTTTAGCATTCCAGAATTGCTACTTGAGTTTTTTGTGTAAGAAAAAATATAGCTTTTTTCTTGTGATGTGGGTAACTGGTAAAATTTAGGGTTTCCTTTATAATACGCTTGTTTCGAGTATTTTACTAAATTGGTGATTGAGATAGGTTTTGATAACTCAGGAAATGTTTCTATGGTTTCATTAAGTTTCTCAATTTTTTTAAGGGTAGAAAGCTTCATTACCCCTTTTTCTTTTTTAGTATCTACTAATATTTCTAAAGGCATTATTCCGCCAAATTCATTTTCAAAAAACTTAATGTCTTTATAAAACTGTTTGCTTTTTGGCATATCTTCAATTAAACTACCAGAAACTCTTATTTGATATAAGCCAATCATACTTAGTATTATAACAACCACTGTTGTGATGTATATTGTAATACGTTGAGTTTTTACAGTATTTTCCATCCAATTTACAACGTCTTCTATCCATCTTCTTTCCAAGTGAGTTAAGTGCTTTTTCTCAGGAAGTGGCATGAAGCTATAAATTACTGGTATAATTAAAAGAGCAAGAATAAAGATACTTATGATATTGACAGAAGCTAAAATACCAAACTCACGAAGTAACTGACTTTTTACAAAAACAAACGTTGCAAAACCAGATGCAGTGGTAATGTTTGTCATTAAAGTAGCATTACCAATTTTTGATATTACTCGTTGTAATGATTTGGCTTGATTTCCATGCTTTTTTACTTCTTGCTGGTATTTGTTAATAAGAAAAACAGCATTTGGGACTCCAATTACAATAATCAAAGGTGGAATAAGAGCTGAAAGAACTGTTATTTCATATCGAAACCAGCCAATAAAACCAAAAGCCCATACAACACCTATACCAACTACTAGCAAGGTGATAAAAGTTGCTCTAAATGAACGAAAAAAGAAAAAGAATATGAGAGCAGTAATAAGTAATGCACCTAATACAAAAATCCCCATTTCTTTAGTAATATTTAATGAGTTTAAGGTTCTTATATATGGCATTCCAGAAATGCGAACATCTATCCCTTGTGCTTTTTCAAATTCTTCAATTTTTGGAATTAATATTTCAGTTATAAAGTCAGCCCTTGCAGGTGTGTTTATAATATCTTTATTTAAATATATTGCAGTTTGTAAAACACCTTTGTCATTGTATAATAGGTTTTCGTAAAAAGGTAATTTTTCAAAAAGTTGGACTTTTATTTTGTCTATCTCTTCTTTCGTTGATGGAGGTTTACTAAATAAAGGCTCTACCACAAATTTTCTGTTTTTTCTGTCAGCTTTTAACTGTTTAACATCAGAGATTGAAACAGAAAAATCTACTTGTGATATTTTTTCAAAAGACTTAGTTAGTTTATTCCAAGAATTAAACTTTTCAGGAGAAAAAATAGTACTGTCTTTAATACCTAGTATGATAAGATTACCTTCTTCTCCAAAAATTTCAAGAAAATTATTGTATTGAAGATTAGCTTCGTGATCGCTAGGAAGAAGGTTTGCTTCAGTATATGAGAAGCGCATATACTTCATTTGAGTGACTAGAAGCCCAGTAATAACAGCAATAAAAAGTAAAACAAAGTAACGATTACGTAATATAAAACCTGCAATCTTGGTCCAAAAAGTCATTCAAAAAAATTTTAGCAAAGGTAGTTAAATGAGTGTAATAAAAATAAAAAAGAGTGTTTTAAAAAACACTCTTTAAAAAGCTTATTTAAAAGAAATTATACTGTCATAATTTCCTTTTCTTTTACTGTGAATTTATCATCAATTTCTTTGGTAAATTGATCGGTTAAGTCTTGAATATTTCCTTCAGCTATTTTTTTCATATCATCAGAAATATCAGTTTTTTTTATGTCGTTATTCGCTTCTTTCCGTGCATTACGAATTCCTACTTTTGCATGCTCTGCTTCAGCTTTGGCTTGTTTAGCTAAGTCTTTTCTTCGCTCTTCTGTTAATGCAGGAACATTAATAATAATGTTTTCACCATTATTCATTGGGTTAAAACCAAGATTGGCATTCATAATAGCTTTTTCAATTTCTTGTAGCATATTTTTCTCCCAAGGTTGAATTGAAATTGTACGAGCGTCAGGTGTATTAACATTAGCTACTTGTCCTAAAGGAGTAGCTGAACCATAATAATCTACTTGAACATTTGCTAGCATCGCTGGTGAAGCTTTACCTGCTCTAATTGTTCTTAGTTCTTTTACTAAATGATCAATTGCTTTGTTCATGCCTTCTCTGGCTGAATCTATAATGAAATCAATTTCTTCGTTCATTTTGTATGTATTTATATTCCCCTTTTGTAAACTAGAGGTGAGTATTATATTTTATTGATTATCAACTATTGTTCCAATGTTCTCTCCAGAAATAAGTTTTAATAAGTTACCATTGGTATTCATATCAAAAACTATAATAGGAAGCTTATTTTCTTCACTTAATGTAAATGCAGTCATATCCATTACTTTTAAGCCTTTTTCAATTACATCTTTAAACGTAATATTATTAAATTTTATAGCATCTTTATTTTTTTCAGGATCAGAATTGTATATACCATCGACTCTAGTTCCCTTAAGTATAGCATCTGCATTAACCTCAATAGCTCTCAATACAGCAGCTGTATCAGTTGTGAAGTACGGATTTCCAGTTCCACCTCCAAATATAACAACACGTCCTTTTTCAAGGTGCCTGTTTGCTCTTCTTTTAATGTAAGGTTCAGCTATTTCTTTAATTTCGATTGCAGTTTGTAGTCTAGTTTGAACACCTTCATCTTCTAAAGCGCTTTGTAAAGCTAACCCATTAATACAGGTTGCAAGCATTCCCATGTGATCACCTTGAACCCGGTCCATTCCATTACTAGCACCAGCAACACCTCTAAAAATATTTCCACCACCAATAACAATTGCAAGTTCTATACCTTTTTCAACAACTTGTTTTATTTCTTGAGCGTATTCTTTAAGTCTTTTAGGATCTATTCCATATTGGCGTTCACCCATTAAGGCTTCACCACTTAATTTTAAAAGTATTCTTTTGTATTGCATAATTTTATCGAAAGTTTCGCAAAATTAGTGATTTTTTTTGAAGCATAAAAAAACCATTCTTAAAAAAGAATGGCTTTTGTATATGAATGTTTTTTATAATTACCCTAAAGTAACTCTAACAAAACTTTTAACATCAACATCACCGTATGATTTAACATAATCAGCTACTGTTTTCTTTTCATCTTTAATGAACTTTTGATCTAATAAACATTGTTCTTGATCTAAAGTTGTGTTATCAGAAATAAATCTTTCCATTTTTCCTGGTAAAATTTTATCCCAAATTTTTTCTGGTTTACCTTCAGCTTTTAATTGCTCTTTTGCAGCTTCTTCAGCTTTAGCTAAAGCTTCATCAGTTAACTGTAATCTAGATACAAACTGAGGAACGTTTTTAAGAGTTTTACCTAAACGAACTAATTCTTCATTGTCTTTTACAATAGCTGCAATTCTTGCTTCAGTTTCAGCAGTAACAAAAGCAGGGTCAAAATCTTTGTAAGATAAGCTGGTAGCTCCCATTGAAGCAGCTTGCATTGCTAAGTCTTTAGTTAAAGCATCTGCATTTTCTACACTAGAAGTTAATCCTACCATAGCTGCGATTTTACCAACGTGAGTATAAGCTCCTACATATGGTGCTTCAATTCTTTCAAAAGAAGTAATATCAATTTTTTCACCAATAACACCAGTTTGTTCAATCAGTTTTTCAGCAACAGTAACTCCACCGAAATCAGCAGCTAAAAATTCTTCTTTAGTATTGTGTTTAAAAGCGATATCAACGAATTGAGAAGCTAAAGCTTTAAATGAATCGTTTTTAGAAACGAAATCTGTTTCACATGCTAATACAATAGCAACTCCATATGTGTTGTCATCGCTAATTTTTGTAATAGCTACACCTTCAGTAGATTCACGATCTGCTCTTTTAGCAGCGATCTTTTGTCCTTTTTTACGTAAAATTTCAATTGCTTTGTCAAAATTACCTTCAGCTTCTACTAATGCATTTTTACAATCCATCATTCCAGCTCCGGTAGTTTCTCTTAATTTCTTTACGTCTGCAGCGCTAATTTTTACTGACATTTCTATCGTTATTTTTAGTTGTAAATATTTTTGTTGTACAAGATATAAAAACTTAAAGGTTTCAATGTAATGAAACCTTTAAGTTAAAATTATTTTGTTTCTTCAGTTGTAGCTGGTTTTTCTGTAGCAGCTGGTGCTTCAGTTTTAACCTCTTTTTCAGTTTTAGCCTTTTCTTTTTCGGCTTTTCTGTCAGCTAATCCTTCAGCAATTGAATCAGTAACATAAGATAATACTTTATCAATAGATTTTGATGCATCATCATTTGCAGGTATTACAAAATCAACTGGTCTAGGATCAGAGTTTGTATCAACCATAGCAAAAATAGGAATATTTAACTTTTGCGCTTCAGCAATAGCAATGTGTTCTTTCTTTACATCAATTACAAATAAAGCTCCAGGTAAACGAGTCATATCAGAAATAGAACCTAAATTCTTTTCTAATTTAGCTCTTTGACGGTTAATTTGTAATTTTTCTCTTTTAGATAAAGCGTCAAAAGAACCATCTTGCTTCATTCTATCAATAGAAGCCATTTTTTTCACAGCTTTTCTAATAGTAACAAAGTTAGTTAACATACCACCTGGCCAACGCTCAGTAATATATGGCATGTTTACGTTTTTTGCTTTTTCAGCAACGATATCTTTAGCTTGCTTCTTTGTAGCTACGAATAAGATTTTACGTCCTGAATTAGCTATCTTTTGTAAAGCTTTAGAAGCTTCATCAATTTTAGCTGATGTTTTATACAAATCAATGATGTGAACACCATTACGTTCTGTATAAATGTATGGAGCCATATTAGGGTTCCATTTTCTTGTTAAGTGACCAAAGTGTACGCCACTTTCTAATAATTCTTGAATGTTTGCCATTTTAATAAATGTGTTTACGTTCTGTTTTCGCAATACTTCAGTAGTTATTAAGTCTGAAATATTTAGATACTAAACTGTTAAAAATTGATATATAAATAACAGTCTCTTTGGAAAATAAACATTGAAAGCCTTTTGTAAGGCAACAATGAAAATATTAACGTTTAGAGAACTGGAATTTCTTACGTGCTTTCTTCTGACCGAATTTCTTACGTTCAACCATTCTAGGATCACGAGTCAATAAACCTTCTGGTTTTAAAATAGCTCTATGATCTTCATTTATAGAAACTAACGCTCTAGTAATTGCTAAACGGATTGCTTCAGCTTGACCAGTAACACCACCACCATATACATTTACTTTAATGTCATAAGCCTCTAAGTTTTCAGTTAACATTAAAGGTTGTTGAACTTTATATTGTAAAGTTGGTGTAGTGAAATAGTTTTTATATTCTTTTTTGTTGACAGTAATGTTTCCACTTCCTTGTGAAACATAAACACGAGCAACAGCTGTTTTTCTTCTACCTATTTTGTGTATAGTTTCCATTATTTAAGATCGTTAAGGTTAGTAGCTTTTGGGTTTTGAGCATTTTGTCCGTGCTCAGTACCTGCATAAACATATAAATTTCTGAATAATGCACTACCTAATTTGTTTTTAGGTAACATTCCTTTTACTGCTTTTTCGATAAGTCTTGTAGGATCTTTTTCGAACATTTCTGTAGCAGTAAGTGATCTTTGCCCACCTGGATAACCTGTGTGACGGATGTAAGATTTATCAGTCCACTTTTTACCTGTTAAGTTAATTTTTTCTGCGTTGATGATAACCACGTTATCTCCACAATCTACGTGAGGAGTATAGTTTGGTTTGTATTTACCTCTAATTAGTTTTGCTACCTTAGAAGCTAGACGACCCAACGTTTGCCCGTCCGCATCAACCAAAACCCACTCTTTGTTAACAGTGTTTTTGTTAGCTGATACTGTTTTGTAACTTAATGTGTTCATAATTACACGATTAGTTTTTGTCAAATGATTAATAATAATAATTTTTCCTTTAAAAAGGACTGCAAAAGTACGATTATTTATTTGATTGACAAATAGTAGGTTAGTTTAATTTAAGTTTTTCGTTTTTAAACATTTCATAAGCAGCTTGGTAGTATGAAATAGTTTCTTTTAAAATTATAGGGTCTGTTTCAGTAGGAATAATTTCATTTTTCGATTGATTCCAATCGTAAAAAACATGACCCCTTTGTGTTTCAAGTAGTAATAATTTACCAGGTTTTAAAAGTCCTACCTTTCTATGGTTTCCTATAAATGCTCTTTCGTCTTCTGGTTTCATTTTGTTAATATCTCTTCCGTACAGATTAGAGGTGTAGCTCCAGTTCAAATAGCCAAATAGGGTAGGGAATATATCAATTTGTGATGAAAGTTTATTTATTATGCTTGGTTTGTTTTCTTTGAGATTAAAAATGAAAGCTGGTATGTGGTGATTTTCTACATTTATCTCTGTTCTTCCAGCGCTAAAGGCACAATGATCAGACATTATAACAAAAACAGTATTTTCAAACCAAGGTTTTGTTTTTGCTTCTTCTAAAAATCGTCTCAAACTTTCATCTAAATATTTCATAGAACCTTTTATGTCTTTACCAGAAGGAATATCTATTATGTTTTCAGGATAAGTATAAGGTTTATGATTAGAGCTTGTCATTATAAAATTGAAAAAAGGCTGTTGTTTTTTATGTTGTTCATCAGCTACTTTTAAAACTTTATTAAAAAGGTCACCATCACAAATAGCCCAAGCGTTTTCAAAAGTTGTTTCTTCATCTTCAATTCGAGTTCTTTTTGTGGGTAAATTCTTTTTTAGTCGGTGTAGTTTCCTTCTGTCAACAATATCAAATCCGTTATTACTAAAATAATTAGTCATGTTGTCAAAATGACCATCCCCGCCATAAATAAACGACCTAGAATATCCTTTTTGTTTAAATACTTCGCCTATGGTAAAAAGATTTTCGTTGTTTTCTCGTTTTACAATGCTTCTTCCAGGAGTTGGAGGTATGGATAAACTAATGGCTTCTATACCTCGAATTGTTCTAGTACCCGTAGCGTATAGGTTGTTGAAAAATATTGACTTTTCAACTAAAGAATCCAATGTAGGTGTCCATGTATGTTTGTTCCCAAATGTAGTCATGAATCTAGCATTCAGGCTTTCTAAGCCAATAAATATTATGTTTGGCTTTTTTTCTTTTCCAGTATTATTAACAGTTATTCTTTTAATACCTTCGTTGTTTATGAGACTGTCATTTTGGGCTTTTACATTTTTTCTTAATATTGTGTATACTTCTTTTTGTGGAATAGTGTCATAAAATTCTTTATAGTTAAGTTCATTACTTTTATAAGCAGCAAAAAAAGAAAACATGCCTGATTTAGCTAACTCATTTTCATTTATGTTGTTAAAGATTTCTGCATTTGTGTTTTTTACTTTAAAATGGAAAAAAGAAAAAGCTAGAATAGAAAAAAACGCTGGAATTAGCTTTTTGCTGAAAGGTTCATTGCTTTCAAATGTATACTTGTAAGCGTTTACTTTTTTAGCATATTTTATGCTAATTACTAAGATTAAAATAATAACACCAACTAATAATGGAATAGGAAATGATTGATGAATATTTTCAACCACTTCATAGGTGTATAAGAGGTAGTCAACAGCGATGAAGTTATATCTCCTTTGATATTCTTGCCAAAAAGGAATTTCGGCTAAAAATGAAAATATAAAAACAAATAATAACAATCCGTAAGTAAATTTTGTTACAATTCTGTCAAATTTACTACCATGAAGTTTTTTAGGAGTTAGTAATAAGTAAATGGTGTAAAGTAAAAAAACATAAGATAATACACCTAAATCATAAAAGGCTCCAATTGTAAGAATTTTAAATAGGTTTACAAAAGAGAAATCAATAGTATTAAGTGTTAAAAAGTACAATGAAAATCTAACTATAAAAGCAAAAAAAAGTATGGTTAATGCAAATGTCTTGGCTAGTTGAAATCGTTTAGGTAGTAATTGTGTTAACATGAAGTTATTAAAATGAGAATATGCAAATAACGAGAATTTTATTAAAAGAAAAAAAACTGCTTAATAGCAGTTTTTTTCTTTGTTTAGTTTATGTTATTCAGCTTTTTGCTCTAGTAACTCGAAGAATTGGTTTAAACGGGGAAGAATAATAATTTTTGTTCTTCTGTTTTTTGATTTGTTGGCTGCTGAGTCATTAGTAGTTATTGGAGCGTAGCTACTTCTTCCAGCTGCAATTAATCTACTAGGAGCAACATTATATTTGTTTTGTAGCTGACGTACAATTGCAGTTGAACGTTTAACGCTTAAATCCCAGTTGTCTTTTAATACAGAAGAACCTTTAATAGGGGTATCATCAGTATGACCTTCTATCATTACATCCATTTTAGGTTGCGCATTAACAACTGTCGCTACTTTTTCTAATACTTTTGAAGCCTTATCAGTGATTGTGTAGCTTCCGCTTTTGAATAAAAGCTTATCAGAAATTGAAATAAAAACCACCGTTTTTTCAACATTAACTTCTATATCTTCATCATCAATTCCTTGTTGTAGTTCTTTCTTTAAATGAAAAGCAACAACTAAATTTAATGAATCTTTCTTTGAAGCAGCTGCTCTAATTTTATTAATATACTTGTCTTTTTTACTTAACTGAGCAAGTGTTTCTTTAATATTGTCATTAGCGCCTTGAGTTAATACTGTTAAATTTCCTACCTGTTTTAATGTTTCACTTTTATCTTTACGTAGATCATTTACAGTAGTTTGCAAGATGCTTGATTTTTCTTGAAAACGTTCTTTTTCAACCAAACACTTTGTTAAGTTTGTTTTAACTGCAAGTAATTCTTCTTTTGTTTTTTCATGTTTAGCTTTTAAAGCTTCCATTTCTTTAGTCGAAGCGCAAGAAGCTATTAATATGGTTAATACAAATAATAGAAATGCTTTTTTCATCTTAAATTAAATTTACTTTGATTGAATAATATGAAGCAAAGTTATAAAAATGGGAACACAAAAAAGATAATTAACAATCTTTTATGAAGATTGAAACTGTTATTTTTGTGCTTAAATTTTTAAAGGAATGCTAAAAAAGAGTTTTTATACAGGTATATTGGTCTTATTTGTTTTTTTTGGATGTAATGAAAAAGAAGAGAAAAACATAGTTAAACTTAAGGGAGTAGTTTTTGGAACTACCTATAATATCACCTACTTAGATAAAATAAATCATCAGAAATCGATAGATAGTTTATTTGGTTTAGTTAATAAGTCGTTATCAACGTATATACCAACTTCAGATATTTCGAAAATTAATAAAGGAGATTCAACGGTGGTAGTTGATGATATGTTCGTTGATGTGTTTGAGATAGCTAAACGAATTTATTCAGAAACAAATGGTTATTTTGACCCTACTATTGGTCGTTTAATTGATGCCTATGGTTTTGGATCAGGAAGAGAGAAGAAGGATTTGAGTTCAGAAGAAATTACTGAGCTTATGAAAGGTGTTGGTTTTGATAAAGTAAAACTTCTGAATAGAAAGGTGTATAGGGAAACTTCTAATATAGAGTTTAATGTAAATGCTTTTGCTAAAGGATATGGTGTTGATGTAATCGGATGGTTTTTGGAGAGTAAGAAAATTAAAAATTATTTAGTAGAAATAGGAGGTGAAATAAGGGCAAGAGGTAAAAAGCATGGTAAATTATGGAAAGTTGCTATTGAGAAACCAAACGTAGATGGTACACGATCACTTCAAAAAATAATTGAATTAAACGATGAGTCTATGGCTACTTCAGGAAATTACAGGAAGTATAAAGTGAATGAAAATGGAGAAAAAATTGTACATACAGTAAATCCTAAAACGGGCTTAGCTTTTGAAAGTAATCTTTTGAGTGTTTCGGTTCGTTTAAAAGGAGATTGTGCAGATGTAGATGCTTATGCTACTGCATTTTTAGCAATGGGGTTAGATAAAACAAAAGAATTTTTGTTAAAGCACCCAGAGTTGAAAGTTGTATTGTTATATAATAATAAGGATAATAAGTTGCAGGAGTTTGTAAATTAATTTTTAAAACAAACGGGTAAAATTTCGCCTTTCATTAAAGCAAATCGTTCTAGTTTTTCTGGAGCGATTTTTTTAGTAAAATCAACTTCATTGACTTTAAAACCAATAGAACGAAGTTTGTTAAAATAGTCACGGCCGTATACGCGAACATGATCGTATTGTCCAAATATTTTAGCTCGTTCTTTGGGGTCGGTAATTGTATCGTCTTCAAAAGTAGTTTCCCTATTAAGGTTTTGAGGGATTTGAAAAATACCAAAACCACCATTTTTCATAACCCTGAAAAGTTCATTCATCGCTTTAGTGTCATCAGGAATATGCTCTAAAACATGATTGCAAAAAATAATATCAAATGTGTTATTTTCAAAAGGTAAATCACAGATGTCAGCTTTTACATCTGCTATCGGTGATTCTAAATCAGAAGTAATATATTCTAGGTTTTTTTGTTTTCTAAAAATGTCTAAAAAACATTGTTCTGGAGCGATATGTAATACTTTAAGCTTTTTTTTAGAAGAAAAAAAAGTAGATTCATTTTGTAAATACAACCACAATAAACGATGTCTTTCTAATGATAAGGTAGAAGGAGATAAAGCATTTTCTCGTTGTACACCATAGCCATAGGGTAAAAATTTACGAAATGATTTTCCGTCAATAGGATCAGTAAAGGTATCGCCCTTTAACCACCAAGCTATAATGGGTTTTGCCCAGTAGCTAGCTTTTATTAAAATAGGTCTAGGTATGGTGTTTAAAACAGCTTTAAAAAAAGACACTTTTATTATAATATTAAAGGTTTTTGTCTAAACTCATCTTCTTCGTTGCTTTCAATACCTAAAGCATCATATATGTATTTGAAAGTAGAAAGTAATTCTGGTTTGCCATCTACTATGGCTACATCATGCTCAAAATGGGCACTAGGTTTGTCATCTAAAGTAGTAATAGTCCATCCATCATTGTGTTGACGTATTTTATGAGTGCCTAAGTTAGTCATAGGTTCAATAGCAACAACCATTCCTTCAATAAACTTCTTTCCTCTTCCTCTACGTCCGTAATTTGGCATTTCAGGGTCTTCGTGCATTTTACGTCCTAGACCATGTCCTACAAGTTCTCTAACAATTCCGTAACCATGCTTTTCGGTAAAGTTTTGTATAGCAAAGCCAACGTCTCCAACTCTATTTCCAGCTTTTAGCTCACGAATACCAACATATAAACTTTCTTTGGTTACCTCTAGTAATTTTTGAGTTTCTGGAGCAATCTCTCCTACAGGAAAAGTATAAGCATGATCACCATAAAAATCATTTTTTATAGCACCACAGTCTATAGAAATAATATCACCTTCCTGAAGAGGAGTATTATTAGGAATTCCATGTACTACTTGAGAATTAGGGCTCATGCATAATGTATTTGGAAAATCATATAAACCTAAAAAACCAGGGATAGCACCTTGCTCACGAATAAAGTCTTCAGCTAATTTATCAAGATGTAATGTAGTTACACCAGGTTTAACTTCTTTAGCAAGCATTCCTAATGTTTTTGAAACAACTAAAGCGCTTTCACGCATTATTTCTATTTCTTCTCTAGTTTTTGGTTTGATCATGTTAAAAATATTGAAGCGCAAATTTACGTTTATTTTTGATAAGGATGTTTATAAGGTTGTCCTGAAATTATTTTTAAAATATCATCTTCAATTGTAGAACCATCATGAGCATGTTCTACGAATCGACCAATTTCTTTTCCATTTTTATAAAAGATAAAAGTCGGAACACGAATTATATTAAATCCTTCTTCTAATCCATCTGCTTTTTTTTGACGATTTACAGTAATCATTTCAAGTTTTTTGAAGTTAAACTTGGCTTCGTCTAATAGTTTATAAAAATTAGGGATTTCACGTTTACTATCACCGCACCATGTTCCCATAAATGCTTTTATTTTAATTCCTGATAAATGTTTTGCTAGCTTTTTAGCTGTTTTGTTTTCAATCTCATAATAGGAATAGAAGTCATTAAACCAGTCGCTTCCGTATGGTTCTTGTTGGAAATCTTTTCTAGTTGCTATTCCAATTAGATGACCGTCTTTGTCTTTAGAAGCAGGTTTTTTGGGAACTGAAGCACATGAGCTTAGTAATATAAAAGATAGGATAAAAAGTGATTTTTTCATAAGAATGTGTTTTAAATAAGAGAATGTTGTGTCATTTCCTCAGGTTTATCAAGTCCCATTAAATGTAAAATTGTAGGAGCAATGTCTCCTAAAATTCCATTCGTTATTGATTTTAATTCTTTGTCAATTAAAATCATAGGAACAGGGTTTGTGGTATGAGCTGTATGTGGAGTTCCATCAGGGTTGATCATAGTTTCACAATTGCCATGGTCAGCTATTAAAATTGTGGTATAGTCGTTTTCTAAGGCGGTTGTTATTACTTCCTTTACACAATTGTCAACTGATTCACAAGCTTTAACAGCAGCATCGAAAACTCCAGTATGTCCTACCATATCTCCATTTGCAAAATTTAAACAAACAAAGTCTACATCTCCTTTTTTTAATTCTGGAACAATTGCATCCTTTATTTCATAAGCACTCATTTCAGGCTTCAAATCATAAGTAGCAACCTTTGGAGAAGGACATAATAATCGTTTTTCTCCTTTAAATTCTTTTTCTTGCCCGCCAGAAAAGAAAAAAGTAACATGAGGGTATTTTTCCGTTTCTGCTATTCTAATTTGTTTTTTATGTGCTTTTTCTAATACTTCACCTAAAGTATTTTCTATATTTTTAGAATTGTAAATTACATTTATATTCGTAAAGTTTTCATCGTAGTTTGTCATTGTAACAAAGTATAGCGGTAACTTTTTCATGTTAAGATCTGGGAAGTCTTTTTGACTTAAAACGTTTGTTAACTGACGGCCTCTATCGGTTCTAAAATTGAAGAAAATAATTACATCATCTTCTTTAATTGTTGTTTTAGGGTTATTATTTTCATCAACCATTATAATTGGTTTTATGAATTCATCAGTAACTCCATTTTCATAACTATTAAGAATATTCTTTTCCGCATCAGACGATTTTATTCCAATTCCATGAACTAAAGCATCATATGCCAATTTAATACGTTCCCAACGATTATCTCGATCCATTGCGAAGTAACGTCCGGTAATAGACGCTAATTCACCGGTAGTTTGTTTCATGTGCTCTTGAATGTCACTGATAAAAAATTTACCAGATTTTGGGTCACAATCACGGCCATCAGTAAAAGCATGTAAGTATACATTTTTCAGGTTATGATCATTTGCAGCTGTTAATAGCCCTTTTAAATGATTAATGTGAGAATGTATGCCTCCATTTGAAACCAAGCCTAAAAAATGAATATTCTTATTATTTGTTTTAGCGTATTCAAAAGCGTTTAATAATTCGGGTTCATTAGCTAATGTTCCTTCAGCGATTGCTTTATTAATTTTAGCAAGATTTTGATATACAATTCTACCTGCACCTAAATTCATGTGTCCAACTTCTGAATTTCCCATTTGTCCCTCAGGTAAGCCTACATGTTCTCCATCTGTCCGTAATTCGGCATTTGGGTATTTGTCATATAATGAGTTAATAAAAGGTGTTTTAGCATTATAAATCGCAGATACTTTTGGGTCTTGGGTAATTCCCCAGCCATCAAGTATCATTAAAATTACTTTCTTGTTCATTATCTTAAGAATTGAATGGTAAAAGTAAGAAAGAAATTAGTATTTGAATAAATGAATGAGATGAATTAATCAATTTAAAAATAGATTTTTACAGCATCAACAGGAAAATTTTGCATAAATAATAAAAGTGATACCGTAAAATAGTTATTTTTATAAACTATTAATCGTTGTGAAAAGAATTTTGACTACTACACAAAAATATAAGAAGGCTACTTATGTAAAAAAAAATGTTTCTTAATTATTCTTTATAAAGGGCAATAGATTTAAAAATATATAAAATTAATGATTTAAGAATAAATGAATTTACCTACATTATTTAATAGTTTAAGTACGCGTTTTGGGCTTTTAAAATCTAAAATGAAAATAGAAAACGCAGTTAATGATTTTGGGTTGCAAGTATTGTTAGAAAACACAGCGATAGAAATTTTAAATACCGTTTATGGGTATAAATTTATAAACACTAATAAGGAATCATTGAATTTTACAGCAGTTGATGCATTAGATAATGAAAATGAAATAGCCCTTCAAATCACCTCTACTTTTAGTAAAACAAAAATAATTTCAACAATAAATAAGTACTTAAAAAATGATTTACATAAAAATCACAAGCACTTAAAGTTTTTCTTTTTAAAGGATGTGAAATCATTAAATAAAGGAACTGTAAACGAAATTTCTAAATTATTAGAAACAAAAGGGCTTCGTTTAAATGTGAAAGAAGATTTTATAGATTATGAAGCTATTTATCAAAAATTATATTTTGATGCTCCTGACATTTCTAAAATACTTAAAGTTATCGAAATTATTGACAATGTTTTAGGTGTTTTGCCAATTAATAAAATTTCTAGTTTTGCTTCTTTAGGAATTTCATTTGAAAATGATGAAATAGAAAACGTTCATACACTTGTTTCAAGTCTTTTAAAACAAGGGATTAACATTTATATCACTTCTAAAAGATTATACAATGAATTAAAAGAACATCGCTTTTTTGATTATTTGGTGCTTGTTAAAGATGATAAAAGTATTAGCCATATTAATCATTATTTAATTATAATATCTAATCAATACATTCAAAAAAATTTAATAGAAGAAGAAAGTTGTGTTTTGTTTAAAACGTTATTACATAATAATTATAAATCTAAAACATTAGCATTCAATCCATATATTAATAATTTAAATAGAATTAAGAATAAACGATTTAGGGTTTATAATAATTTAGATACCGATAAAAAAAATATTCAAGAGTTTTCAGAAAATCTTGTAGTTAATTTTATGTCGTCTAATACAACTCAATTAAAAGTGGATACAGACAATATAAAAGAAAGTTTGATAAGTATTCGTAAAGGGTTTGAGCATAAGATTCTACTAGAAAATAATCAGCAAAAAACTATTCTGTTTTATATTAATAAAATGGATGTAAAAATTATTTACGTTGTTTTAAAAAACGGATTCTCAACTATTTCAACGATAGCTCACGTAAAAGATCTTTCAAAAAAATACCCGCTTAAAAATATTAATTTATTAGTTCCTCAAAATCCTAATCATAAAACTAGAAAAGTATTAGATAATTTTAAAGATAGGTTAAGGATAGAAAATGTATATTATATTGGAGAATTTTTGTTTGAAGAAACATTAAATGATATTAATCAATTGCCGATTTTAGGAATCGATGATTTTGTGTCTCCTGTAATTAAGCATGAAACAAATAGTATTCATTTAGTAGATATTTTACATTGGATTGTTGAAGAGCGTTCACCTTCTATAGGTATTATTGAAGCTCCTGGAGGAATAGGGAAAACAACTTTAGTTGAAAAAATCCATGATGAATTAATTAATAAGGAAAATGAATACAAACATTTGGTTCTTTTTATAGAAGCTAATGCTTTTATTGAAAGTTTTAAAAATACTGATTTTTCAGATGAAACTGAATATGATTTGTATTCTATTTTTAAGAAATGTCATAGTCAAGGAAATAGTATAGATGAGCAGTTATTCTATAATAATTTTAACTACGGTAATATTCTAATGATAATTGATGGAGTAGATGAAATAGTGTCAACAATTACCAGTTTTAACTTACATTCTTTTTTAATTAAATTATCTGAATTAGGGGAGAAAATAGGAAAGGGAAAAATCCTATTAACGAGTAGAGATTTGTATGTAAAAGATATTCAAACTTTTTTAAATAAAATTAATGGCAATGGAAATGGCATTGTTGTTTATAATTTAATGCCTTTCAATAAAAAACTAGCAGAAAAATATTTTTCATTGAATGGAGTTTCTTCTTTAAAAATAAAAAGAGGACTTTCATTATTGCATGAATTTGTAATGGAAAAAGAAAAGGATAGTGAGTATGTGTATCCTCCTTTTGTTTTAGATGTTGTTTTAGATTTTATGAATTCTGAAGGTAGTTTTAAGGTTGATAACGATATGTTTAATTCAGAATATTTGCTGTCAAATTATAGATTGGATTTTATTATTCAACAAACATTTAATAGAGAAGGGATAAAAAAGCATGAATACGGTTATGATTTAAGTATTGATAGTCAGGTTGCGTTTTTTACTATTATGGCGATAGAAAAAATGGGAAGAATAAGAGAGGAAGAAATCTTAGACATAGTTAATCAAATAGATTTTATAAGTAATTCTGAAAAGGTAGCAAAGGGTTTAAGGATCACCCTTTTTTAAGGAAACAAGAGGATTACTATGTTTTTATTTATCGGTTTTTAGCTTCTGAATTTTGTATTACTGGTGTTTTGGGATTATTGAAAAAGCAACCATTTATAGAGCTTAGTAACGAATTGATAAGAGTGTTGGCGTTTGAAGCTAATTATAATTCTATAATAGCTAAGGGTATTATTGATAAAGTTAAATTAGATACATATTTTACTAGAGATAATTTTTACGTTCTTATAAGAGAATTAATTAGTAATATAAAAGAACATAGATCAGAATTAAAGTTTATAGATAAAAAGGCAATTAGTAATTTATTTTTATTGTTGTGTGAGTATTATTCTAATGAAGAAAAGTATTGTGTAGAAAATTTTAATCATTTAATTAAAGTTGTTTTTGGAGATAATGAAGGAAGTTTTATCTCTAATTTTTATTTAATAGATGTTCCAGACAACTTTACATTATTATTGAATTTTAGTGAGTTGAATTTGAAAAATAGTGAAATAAATAATTTTAATAATTTTATTTTTTGCGGTTTTAATACTAATACATCTTTTGAAAGCTCTTGCGAAATAAAGAACATACATCTTCATGGGGTTTCTTTATTTGATAAATTGGAAGAAGTATCAATAAATGAAGAAAATTTTGATAATGTTTTAGGAGATAATAGTCTACATAAAGTTTTAAGATTAAAAGAATTAGGTAAAAGCGGTATAGAAAAAGAGATTAGAAGATATTTGAAATCTTTTTATATCGGAAAAACACTAAAAGAAGCTATAAAGTTAAGAGAGTTAAAAAATACGTATTCAAATAATGATTTGATGAGTAAAATAACTAAGGAAATGCACAAGCAAAATATATTATTAGCAATTGATAATAGCGAACTGGTTATAAACACAAAGTTGAGAAGTAAGATAAATAAATTCGTATACCAGGGGAGAAGCTTTACAGAGATAAGAGAGGTGTTTAAAGGGATTGCAACTTCTATTTAATAAGTTTTACGGCTAAGGAAGTTTTTATTTGCTATATTTTTTAATAGTAGTTTTAATTTTTTCAATTCTATTTTCAGGGTCAGGATGTGTACTCTGAAATTCAGGAACACGATTGTGACTAGCAGCAACTTTTAAAATTTCCATTACATTTATTAGATAACGCGGGTCGTAACCTGCATCGATCATTAGTTTTACTCCCAATTCATCACTTTCTAGCTCGTCACCACGTCCGTTTTTAAGTAGCGTATTTTGACCTATACTATTGGCAAGTTCCCCTAAGTCTGCACCAACTGAAGCTCCCATTGTTAATAGTTTCCAAAAGTTAGCTTCAGTTATTCGTTCATTGGAATGTTTGCCTAAAACATGCCCAATTTCATGACCTAATACCCCAGCAAGCATATGTTCATTCAAATTACCATTCTTGTTTGTTAATTTTGAAAATAAAGCATACGTAATGAAAATTTGACCACCTGGTAAAGCAAAAGCATTAATGGTTCTTTGGTCTTTTAATAAATGAAAATCATATTTATAACCTGATTTTCTTGCAATTGTGTTGCTAACAAGTTGCTGTCCAATTTGATCAACAATTTCTTGGTATCTATTGTTAGGGTATAATCCACCATGTTGTTGAGCCATAGAGGGAGCTTGTTGCAAACCAATAGCAATTTCTTGTTCAGGAGATAAACTAATAGATTGCGTTTTTCCAGTGTAAGGGTTTTCTTCTTGCTGACTACATTTTTTTAAATAAGCAAAAGCAACGATTATTAGCCCAATAAATAAACGAATTTTAAAACTGGCCCTGTTTCTCATTTTTAAGCTTAGATATTTTGTGCTAGCCTTAAATATACAAAATATATAATTTAACGAATATCAGTTTTTTGTGAAGTATAAAAAACTTAAATTTACGGTGTTAAAATACCATTCTATGGAGGCTCATTTTGAATTAAATGAAGTAACTAAAAAGTTACCAAAACATTTACATAAATTTATAGTAAAACAACCTTATAATGAATATACAGCTCAAAATCAAGCCGTATGGCGTTATGTAATGAGGATGAATGTAGATTATCTTGGTAAAGTAGCTCATAATTCATATATGAAAGGTCTTGAAAAAACAGGTATTTCTGTAGAGCATATTCCAAGAATGGAGGGTATGAATAGAATATTAAAAGAAATTGGGTGGTCTGCTGTTTCTGTTGATGGTTTTATACCTCCTAATGCATTTATGGAATTTCAAGCTTACAATGTATTGGTTATTGCTTCTGATATGAGAACGATTGGTCATATAGAGTATACACCTGCCCCAGATATTATTCATGAGGCAGCTGGTCATGCTCCAATTATAGCGAATCCTGAGTATGCTGAGTATTTACGTCGTTTTGGTGAAATTGGAGCAAAGGCTATTTCTTCTTCTAAAGATTTTGAAATGTACGAAGCCATTCGTTTATTATCTATATTGAAAGAAGATCCTAATGCAACGAAAGAATCAATTGAAAAGGCTCAAGAAAACGTTGAATGGATACAAAATAATATGGGCGAGCTATCTGAGATGGCTCAGATAAGAAATTTACATTGGTGGACTGTTGAGTACGGATTAATAGGTACTGTTACTGATCCAAAAATTTATGGAGCCGGACTTTTATCTTCGATAGGTGAAAGTAAGGGGTGTTTGCAAAAAGAGGTTAAGAAATTAGCTTATTCAATTGAAGCAGCAGATGTAAGTTTTGATATCACTAAACCGCAACCACAACTATTTGTAACTCCAAATTTTGCACATTTAAGCTTGGTTTTAGAGGAATTTGCTAACAAAATGGCTATAAGAACTGGAGGGTTAAAAGGAGTTGAGAAATTAATAGATTCTAAAAATTTAGGTACAATTGAATTAAGTACAGGTGTTCAGATATCAGGAGTGTTTACAAATGTGATATCTGATGAAAAAAATCGTCCTATTTATATTCAAACAACTGGAGGTACTGCATTATCAAATAGAGATAAAGAATTAATAGGACATGGAATAAACTATCATGCTGAAGGGTATGGAAGTCCGATAGGAAAATTAAAAGGTATAAATATTCCAATTGAAAATATGAGTCCCAGAGATCTAGAGGCTTACGGAATTTATGAAGGTAAACAAGTATCTTTAGAATTTGAAGGAGGTATTAAGGTAGAAGGAGAAGTTATTACTGGTACAAGAGAGTTAAGAGGAAGAATTTTATTAATTTCTTTTAAAGATTGTACAGTAACATATGGAGACAAAGTTTTGTTTCATCCTGATTGGGGTATATATGATATGGCTGTTGGTGTTGAGGTAATCTCTGCTTATGCAGGACGGCTGATGTAAGCTCTTTTGAAGATTTAGGAAAAGTATCAGAAACCAAAACTCAGAAGATAACATATTCAGAATCTGATGAGAAATTATATTCATTATATGATGCTGTCAGAGAAATGAGAGAAAATGGTACGGTTTCTGAAATTAAGATAAAAGATATTTTTGAACAACTAGAATCCCAATATAAAAATGACTGGTTATTGCCGTTAGAATTATTAGAGTTAGCTATTGATAAAGAGTATTCAATAAAAAGTAAAATTAAAGAATATTTAGAGTTACTTAAAAGTAACAAATGCTACAAAACTTTAATAGAAAACGGATTATTTTTGCTTAACAATTACCAGCAAGCATAAAATGGGATTATTTAATTTATTTAGAAAAAAAAATATGAGTAACGAAATTAAAGAATACTTAGAGAAAGGTGCAGTTGTATTAGATGTTAGAACTCTAGGTGAATGGAACGAAGGGCATTCTGAAGGTGCTAAACATATTGTTTTAAATACAATACCAGAAAATGTAGAAACAATCAAATCATGGGGTAAGCCTGTAATTGCTGTTTGTAGAAGTGGTGGAAGAAGTGGTCAAGCTACTGATTTCTTAATTAATCATGGAGTTGATGTAATTAATGGAGGCCCTTGGGGGAATGTAGATCAACACCTATAACTTATTTTAGCAAAGGAATTATTTAAAATATAGAAGGCTGTCTGAAATGTAATTTTTCAGACAGCCTTTTTTAAGTGTATTGTGTTGAATTATTTTCTTTCAAAAGGAAATATGATTGTGTTTGTTTTTTAAAGTTTTTATTTTTTCTTGAAGATTAACTAAAAACTTTTGATGCGCTTCTGAGTTAGGGTTAAAAGACCTATGGGCTAATCCTTTTTGAATAACATCAATTTGATTCATTGTTTGTAAAGAATCATTTGTGAACCAATTTTGAGTAAATTTTTCCCAAATATAATTTATAGCTGTTGTATTAGGGTGAACCATATCTTCAGTATAAAAGCGATAATCACGTAATTCATCCATCATTATTTCATAAGAAGGGAAATAGTATGTCTTATCTCGAGGCTCAATAATAGCATGAATAGCTGTTAATAAGTGTGCTTTACTTCGTTGGTTTTCAATAAAACCATCTTTAATGTGACGAACAGGAGATACAGTGTAAATTATTGAAGCATTTTTGTTTATTGATTTTATTAATGAATTAATAGCGTCTATACTTTCTGAAATTTTTTCAACAGATAAAATTTCTTTTAAAAATTTTTTTTGAGGTATTTTATGGCAATTAGCAACAATAGTATCGCTTTCTATAAAGCGGTATACCCAAGAAGTTCCCAATGTAATAATTATGTGTGAGGCAGTTTTGAGTTGTTTTGAAGTTGTGTTAACAGCTTTATTTAAGTTATTTAATAGTTCATTTTTATTAGGAGAGCTTAAAGAGGAATGAGCATCAAAATTGTGCCAACGTTCATTTTGAAAAAAGATATCTTGTTCATTATATTCTTTTTGGTTAATTGCATTATTGACTATTTTTTCAATAGCTTTAGGATGAAATAAAATACCAAAAGGATTTTGTAGCGTTTTAAATTTATAATAGGATAATTTATTGCCTATATTTTCAGAAAAACAAGAGCCTATTAATACAACTTCTGAATGATAATCTAGTTGATTATGTTGTTGAGGTTTTAACGGTATTTGAGTTTGTAAATTCATGATTAACTCTTAAATATTCTAATATAAGGGAGTTTTTTTAAAATCAAGGCTTGAGTTCTTTTTTCTTTCTCACAAATACAAAAAGGTTCAAAGTTTTAATTTACTTTGAACCTTTTTTAAATATTTTTAATCTGTTTTATCCGATGTATTCAATTGCTTTTTCTAGTACTTTTGGAATTCCACCTGGGTTTTTACCTCCTGCAGTAGCAAAGAAATTTTGCCCACCACCACCTCCGTGAATGTACTTTCCTAGTTCTCTAACTACTTTACCAGCGTCGTATCCACGATCGTTTGCTAAGTTTTTAGAAATATAACAAGTTAGCATTGCTTTTTCTGGTGATGCAGAAGAAGCAAATAAAATAAATAAATTTTCAACCTCTCCACCTAATTCAAATAATAGGGTTTTAATACTATTAGGGTCTAAATCTACTTTTGTAGCTATAAAGTGAACACCATTAACTTCTTGTAATTGGTTTTTGATTTCACCTTTCATGTTTTTGGCCTTATCTTTTAATAACTGCTCTAATTGCTTTTTTAAATTAGTATTTTCATCTTGTAAAGCAACTACTGATTTTGTAAGGTTCTTAGGGTTTTTTAATACCTGTTTTACTTCTGTGTAATTACGTTCAATATCTTCAAAGTAGTCACCCACAGCAATGTTTGTAATAGCTTCAATACGGCGAATTCCTGCAGCAACAGCTCCCTCTGATTTTATTTTAAAATACCAAATATCACCCGTTTTTTGAACGTGTGTACCACCACATAGTTCTATTGATTGACCAAAGCGGATAACACGAACACTGTCGCCGTATTTTTCTCCAAATAAAGCCATCGCTCCTTCATCAATAGCTTGTTGCATTGGGATATTTCTTTTTTCTATTAAAGGAAGGTTTTCACGAATACGAGCATTTACAAATTCTTCAATTTCTTGTAACTGACTTTTGTCAACTTTAGAAAAATGAGAAAAATCAAAGCGTAAATGTTTAGGGCTAACTAAAGAACCCTTTTGTTCAACATGAGAACCTAAAATAGCGCGAAGTGCTTGATGTAATAAGTGAGTAGCAGAGTGGTTGCTAGCAGACAATTTTCTAAATTCATCATTTACTATAGCTTTGAAAGTGTCTCCTAAATTTTTAGGAAGATTTTTAGCAAAATGAATAATGACATTATTTTCTTTTTTAGTATCAGTTATATAAATAACATCTCCATTAGGGGCTTCAATGGCTCCTTTATCACCAACTTGTCCACCACCTTCAGGATAAAAAGGAGTCATGTTAAAAACAAGCTGATATTGATCACCATCTTTTTTAGTAGTTACTTTTCTGTAACGGGTTAATTTTACATTAGCAGTTAGTGTGTCATACCCAATAAATTCTTCTACATCATCGTCTACTAGAGTAACCCAGTCTCCAGTTTCACTTGCAGATGCAGCACGAGAACGATCTTTTTGAGCTTTCATGCCCGCTTTAAATTCTTCTTCATTTATTTCATACCCTTTTTCACGAGCAATTAATTGAGTTAAATCTAAAGGGAAACCATAGGTATCATATAATTCAAAAGCTTTTTTACCAGAAACTGTTTTTTCTTTGGTGTCTTCAATAACTTTATCTAATAATAATAATCCTTGATCTAGTGTACGTAAAAAAGATTGCTCTTCTTCTTTAATTACATTATGTACTAATGTAGTTTGCTTTTTTATTTCAGGAAAAGCAGCTCCCATTTGATGAGATAGTGTTTCTGTTAGTTTGTAAATAAAAGGTTCTTTTTGGTTTAAGAATGTAAATCCGTATCGAATTGCTCTACGAAGAATTCTACGAATTACATAACCAGCACCATTATTACTTGGTAACTGGCCATCAGCAATTGAAAATGCAACAGCACGCACGTGGTCAGCAATTACACGAATGGCAATATCTATTTTTTCATCTTTATCATATTCTATACCAGTAATAGTTTCAATTTCACGAATTAAAGGGGTAAAAACATCAGTATCGTAATTAGACTGAACCCCCTGTAAAACCATACACAAACGTTCAAATCCCATACCAGTATCAATATGTTTAGAAGGAAGCCCTTCTAATGAACCATTAGCTTTACGGTTATATTGCATAAATACTAAGTTCCAAATTTCAACAACTTGAGGATGATCTTCATTAACCAATGATTTTCCGTCTATTTTAGCTTTTTCTTCGGCAGAACGAATATCAACATGAATTTCAGAACATGGACCACAAGGACCTTGTTCACCCATCTCCCAGAAATTATCTTTTTTATTCCCCATTAAAATACGATCTTCTGAAATATATTGCTTCCATAAATCATATGCTTCTTGGTCCATTTTAGTACCGTCTTTCTCATCACCTTCAAAAACAGTTACATATAAAATATCTTTATCTATCTTAAAAACCTCAGTTAATAATTCCCAAGCCCAGGCAATAGCTTCTTTTTTAAAATAATCACCAAAACTCCAGTTTCCTAGCATTTCAAACATGGTATGATGATAGGTGTCATATCCAACCTCTTCTAAGTCATTATGTTTACCTGAAACGCGTAAGCATTTTTGTGAATCTGAAATCCTATTATTTTTTGGTGTGGCATTACCCAAAAAGTATTCCTTAAACGGTGCCATACCAGAGTTAGTAAACATTAAAGTAGGATCGTTTTTTAGCACCATCGGCGCAGAAGGAACAATATCATGTTGTTTCGATTTAAAAAAATCTAAAAATTTAGCTCTAACTTCTTGAGATTTCATACCACTCCAGTATCTTAAAATTGTTAATTTTTAACTAAAAAACTGCTTTAAATAAGTAGTTTTAAAACATTTTGTAAATTTGTGTGTTTTTAAACAATAAACCCTTAAATAAAGGAGCTCGTTTAAAGAGCACAAAAATAGTATATTTAGCATTATGGCGAAAGTAAAATATTATTATGATCCAGAGACGTTATCTTACAGAAAAATAGAGAGTAAAACAACGGAGAAATATAAGAAAGCTTTTTTAGTAGTAACGGGAGGGTTATTAATAGCCTTTTTAGGATTTATCGGGTTTAGTCAGTTTTTATTGACACCAAAAGAGAGAGCTCAAAAGAGAGAGCTAGAAAACCTTAAACTACATTATGAGTTACTATCAAAAAGAATGGATGAAACTTCAGGGATTTTAACTGAGTTACAAGAAAGAGATAATAACATATATAGAACATATTTTGAAGCAAGTCCGATTGCAGAAGAACAGAGAAGAGCAGGATTTGGTGGTGTAAACAGGTACAAACATTTAGAAGGTTTTGAAAATAGTAGTATGATCAAAAATGTAACCAAAGAGTTAGATATCTTATCTAAAAAAATGGTGGTTCAGTCAAAATCGTTAGATGAAATAGTAAGTTTAGCCATGGAAAAAGAAAAGATGTTAGCTTCAATCCCTGCAATACAACCTGTAAAAAATGAAGATTTAAAAAGAATGGCATCTGGATATGGTATGCGTTTGCATCCTATTTTAAAATCATGGCGTATGCATAATGGGATGGACTTTACTGCGCCTACTGGAACACCAATTTTTGCTTCAGGAAACGGAAAGGTTGTTAAAGCTCACAGAAGTTCAACTTTTGGAAAAGTAGTATACATAGATCATGGATATGGTTATAAAACAATTTATGCTCACATGAGTAAAATGGTTGCTCAAAAAGGGCAAAGTGTAAAAAGAGGAGATTTAATAGGATATGTTGGTAATACAGGGCGTTCTGCAGCTCCACACTTACATTATGAGGTGCATAAAAATGGACGACCAGTAAATCCTATTTATTTTTACTACGGCGATTTAACACCTGAAGAATTTATAGCAATGCAAAAGGCTTCTCAGCAAAAGGGACAGTCATACGATTAATTTACAAAAATGTACGTAGAGTTACCCGACAAAAGATATTATAAAATTGGTGAAGTTGCTGATGCTTTTGGAGTGAATACTTCCTTGATACGTTTTTGGGAAAAAGAGTTTGATGTAATCAAACCAAAAAAAAATGCGAAAGGGAATAGATTATTTACTAAAGTTGATATTGAAAATTTTAAACTTATTTTTAATTTAGTTAAAGAGAGAGGCTTTACTTTAGAAGGAGCTAAACAAAAGTTAAAGAGAAACCCTGAAAGAGTGGTGAATAATCACGAAATAATTAGTAGATTAGAAACTGTAAAAGCAGAATTAATAAAAATCAAAAATCAATTATAAAATCAAAAATTATGAAAAAATGGTTAGTACCTTTAATTATTGTAGGTGTAATAACGTATGCTTTATATAGTTGGGCTGTAGGGTTTAATAATACAGCAGTTGAGTATCAGGAGAATGCAAAAACTAAATGGTCAAACGTAGAAAGTTCATATCAACGAAGAAATGATTTAATAGGTAACTTAGTAAAAACGGTACAAGGAGCAGCTGATTTTGAAAAATCTACGCTTACTGATGTAATTAATGCGCGTGCTAAGGCTACTTCTGTGAATATAAATGCTGGAGACTTAACTCCAGAAAAGATGGCTCAGTTTCAACAAGCACAACAAGGCTTAACAGGAGCATTGTCTAAATTGCTGGTGTCTGTTGAGCGTTATCCTGATATTAAGGCAAATAAAAACTTTTTAGAATTACAAAGTCAACTAGAAGGTACAGAAAATCGTATCAAAGTTGCTCGCGATCGTTTTAATGAGAGTACTAACATCTATAATAAACATATTAAAAAGTTTCCAGGTTCAATTTTAGCTGGAATTTTTAATTTTGATGAAATGAATCGTTATAAATCTGATGCAGGATCTGAAAAGGCTCCTAATGTAGATTTTAAATTTTAATTGATGTCTAAGGTTGAAAATTTTCTTTCTGTAGAAGAAGAACAGGAAATTGTTTTAGCTATTAGACAGGCTGAATTAAATACTTCTGGAGAAATTAGAGTCCACATAGAAAAAAGCACTCTATTATCTCATTATAATAGAGCCCAAGAAGTGTTTAATAGTTTGAAAATGTTTAATACCCAAGCAGCAAATGCAGTTTTGATTTATGTAGCTGTTGAAGATCATAAATTTGTAATTTATGGAGATAAAGGTATTAACGATGTGGTGTCTGCTAATTTTTGGGATACTACTAAAAATATAATGCAAGAACAATTTAAGAGAGGGGATTTTAAACAAGGTATTATTGAGGGAGTTTTAAAGGCAGGTGAAGAATTGAAAGTACACTTTCCTTGGAAAATTGATGATGAAGATGAGTTGTCTAATGAAATATCAAAAGGCTAAATGAAATTGAAAAAAACAGTATATTTTGTTATTCTTTTTTTAGTTTTTTTTTCATTGCAAACTTTGTTTGCGCAAGGTTTTGAGGTTCCTAAAATTCCTGAAAAACAAACGAGTGTATATGATTATGCTAAGTTGCTTTCCGATACAGAAAAATCAAGGTTAGAAGAAAAATTAATTAAGTATTCAGATACTACTTCTACTCAAATAGTACTGGTTATTATTGATTCAACTAAAGGTGAAGAAATAGGTTATTTAGCTACTAATTGGGCTCATAAATGGGGGATAGGTCAAAAAACAAAAGACAATGGAGTTTTTATATTATTAGCTAAGGATGATAAAAAAATAACCATTAGGTCTGGTTACGGTACCGAACATTTATTGACAGATTATGTTTCACGTCAAATAATTGAATACAATATAATCCCTTATTTTAAAAAGGGAAACTACTATGCAGGATTAGATAGTGGAATTAATTCGATTTTTAAAGTTCTTCAAGGGGAATATAAGGGAGAAAGAAAACAATCTAAGGGCGATTTTGACCCTAGTTTCATTATTTTTATAATTATACTTGTTATCTTTTTCATTATAATATCACGAGGAAATCGAGGAGGCCGAGGCGGTGGAAGAAAATATAAAAGATCAGATTCTACTAGGGGTATTTTCGATACCATTATACTAAGTAATTCAGGAAGAGGAGGTTTTGGAAGCGGAGGCTTTGGAGGTTCTTCTGGTGGAGGATTTAGTGGCGGCGGTTTCGGTGGTGGTTTTGGCGGTGGTGGTTTTGGCGGCGGCGGCGCTACCGGAGGATGGTAGCAAATAAATACTTTTTAATTTTAAAAAATTTACAAAAATAAAAACCACTGATTTTTCAGTGGTTTTTTTATGGAAATAAGAGTTTAGCTTTTAAAATTACCTAATGATAGGTATTTTATTGATAATTTGTTAGTTATAAATTGCAATTTGAAAAAAATCAGTAAAATTTAATAATTATGAAAACAAAAAAAGGAAGTTTAATAATGCTAATCATGTTATTAATGACCGTACAGGTTTTAATGGCTCAGTGTGAAGGAAATCAAATAGTATTAGATGCAATTAAAGAAAAGTATGAATTGAAGTATAAAAACATTGAAAAAGATGCAAAAGAAATTGAAGAGGAGGCGCCAGATCCTGATAACCCAATAGAAGCTTCTGCAAAAGTTGACTTTGATATTGAAATGAAAGAACAACATTTTGCATTAGATTTAGTGTCAGTTACAATGAGAGACAAAAAAATATCTCTTGATTTACCTCAAATAACAATGAAACTTAAATCTATAAAGTTTGATAAGGTGTACACAAAAATGGTTTTAAAAAAAACAGGACAATACCCTCAAATTCATTGCAAGGATACTTGGATAAAAATATTAGGAGGGAAAACTAAGGGGGTGCCAAAATGTAAGACAGTTTGGAAAGACATTTTAACAAAAATTCCAGAGGTACATACTAAAACTGTTGAAGTTAAAACAAAGTTACCACAGTTTAAAATGGATAGAACAGAATTTGTACTTGGCGTTCCTGAATTTAAAATGCTGAGGCAAGATATAAAGATGAACTTACCATCAGTAATAGTAAAAGATGTAAGTGTTCAAACTAGAAATATGGAAAAGAAGACTGAAAACCTACAAAATTATAGTCAAGATTTAGTCGGTGAGCAAAAAAAAGAATTTGCAGAAGCAATTTCTAATAATTATAGCTGTCAAAGAGAAAGTTTAGTTCAAAAAAGAGAGGAACTAACCGATGGTTTTTCTAAATCTATAAAAGAAATTGATTTAAACATTGAACAATTAAAAGACAATGGTTTAAACCCTTCAAACTTAAAATCTGCAGAGGGTGAAACTATTAATTTAGTAGCTTTGAAATATGATTTAACAATTAAAGAAAAAGAAGCACTTGAAACTATTGATAAAGCTATAGAAAATTTAAATTCTAGCGAAAAAGAAACTATCAAAAAGTATTTTACAGAATAAAACTATTATTGCTAGAACTATTAAACTAATAATTTAATTATTAGTTTAATAGTTCTAATATTTAAGAGTGCATTAAGTTTATAAGCACTGCTTCTTCTTCTGACAATTGTACACTGTATATTTCCTGTATCAATGACTGTTTTACCACATTTATTAGACGTATGTTTTAGTATATGTGGCACAAAACAATGATTACTAATTCTTTTTTATAACTATAGCATTCTCTACTATAAAGATTCATGTCAATATGATTTAAATCATAATGCTTTATTTGTAAAAAACATAATTTTGATTCATTCTAAATTACAAAAAAATGAAAGGAACAAATATATACAAAGATGTAGCATACAGTAAAAATAAACCTTTAATAACTGTTTTACTTGAATCCGATTTCACCAAAGAAATTAGGATAGTTATGCATAAGAAAACAGAAATGAAAGAGCACAAAACTTCTTATCCAATAATAATAGAAATTTTGGAAGGAAATATTGTTTTTACGCTAAAGGAAGAAATCAAGTACTTAACAAAAGGAGATTTGATTACATTGAATGGCAATGTTCCACACGGATTAAAAGCAATTGAAAATAGCATCATTCGGCTAACATTGAGTAAGTTTGATAATGAAAAGCGAGTTGAAAAAGTTATTGAAAATTAGAGGTGATGAATATGAGAGACATAACAATTAATAGACGTCAAGGACATTGGATACTTGCAAAAATGGGGAAAAAAGTATTGCGCCCTGGGGGAAAGGAACTTACACTTAAACTTATTAAAAATTTAGAAATAAACACTAATGACGACGTTGTGGAGTTCGCTCCTGGTTTAGGAGTTACAGCTTCCCTAGCATTAAAAGATAGTCCAAAAACTTATACAGGAATAGAACTAAATGAAGAAGCAGCAAGTATTCTTCGTAAAACTTTCATAGGGAAAGATCTAAAAATTATTAAAGGCAATGCAACTAATTCTACTTTAAATGATAATTCGTACAGCAAGGTATATGGAGAAGCAATATTAACAATGCAAAATGACCTTAAAAAGAAGGAAATTATAAAGGAAGCCAACCGGATTCTGAAAAAAGGAGGTTTGTACGGTATTCATGAATTAGCCTTGCAACCTGATACTATTTCTGATGAAAAGAAATCAGAAATACAAAAAGAGTTAGCAAAAGCAATAAAAGTAAATGCAAGACCTCTAACGATTAATGAATGGACTGATTTATTAGAAAAAGAGGGGTTTGAAATTGTAAAAACTGAAACAAGTCCAATGCATTTGCTCGAGCCTAAAAGAATGATAGATGATGAGGGGTTTTTTAGAATGTTAAAAATTGTGTTCAATATATTAACCCACCCAAATGAGCGAAAACGGATTTTGGCTATGCGACAAGTTTTTAGGAAAAATAAAATTTATTTAAAGGCAATAAGCATAGTAGTTAAAAAGAAATAACCTGTAAACAGATTGTTTAACAAACAAAATTATTCCTTAAAAGAAAACAATATAAATGGAAAATGATTTAAGATCTAAAATTTTTCTAGATGAAGAGGTAAAAGTAGCTGAAAATTTAACAATTGTAAGCAAAACAGATACATACGGTACCATAGTTTATATGAATGATGTTTTTGAAAGAATATCAGAATATAATAAGTTAGAGTTAATAGGAGAACCTCATAATATAGTTAGACACCCTGATATGCCTAAAGTGATTTTTAAATTGTTATGGAGTAATTTGAAAATTGGAAAAAACTTTCATGCTATAATTAAAAATGTAACAAGAAGTGGAAGATATTATTGGGTTATAACTGATTTTACTATTAATAAAGATAACCAAGGAAAAACGATAAGTTATACAGGCCGAAGAAAAGCAATTCCTAAAGCAGTTAAAAAGGAAATTGAAATTCTTTATAAAGATTTATTAGACATAGAAAAAATAAAGGGGGAGAAAGCATCTGAAAATTATTTGCAAGGATATTTGCAAGAAGAAATAGGTAAAGAATTTAATGAGTACATAATTGATTTATTTAATAGAGAGTCTAAAATTGATACAAATAATAAAACAAAAAATAAAATAGCAAAAGGACTAAATTGGTTTTTCTTTGGAGATTTTGCCTAGTGTTAAAGATTTTCTCACTTAAGATGAAAATTTATAAGGAGTTAAAAAAAACTACAGTTTTTATAGAGTGTAAATTTATTTTCTTTCGGTAAACTTGAAGTAGAAATTTAAGTATTTCATTTGTTGATTTAAGTAAATTTCACGTCACAATTGTATCTTTGCAAGAAATAAATTTATATGAAAATTTTTCCGCTTGTTACAGGTGTTCTATTATTATTTTTATTAACTATTAGTTGTAAAAAAGAGGCTGATAAATCGAATGAAGTATATTCATCTGAAACCTTAAAAATAAGGAAACTAACAGATAATGTATTTATGCATATTACATATTTAGATACCGAAAGTTGGGGGAAAGTAGCGTGTAATGGTATGTTAGTTATTGATAGTAATGAGGCTGTAGTTTTTGATACTCCCTCTAAAAGCAAAGTAGCTAAAGAGTTTATAAATTGGGTAGAAAACACAAAAAAAGCAACAATAAAAGCAGTAGTTCCTACTCATTTTCATGTAGATTGTTTAGGCAGTTTAAATGCATTTCATGATAAAGAAATACCTTCATACGCTAGTTTAAAAACTATAAAATTTGCTAAAAAACAGGGTGCTATAATACCACAACATGGCTTTCATAATAATTTTGAATTAAAAGTAGGTAAGAATAAAATTGTTTGCGAATTTTTAGGTGAAGGTCATACGAAAGACAATATAGTTGGATATTATTCCAAAGATAAAGTGTTGTTTGGAGGATGTTTAGTGAAAACTCTAAAGGGGAAAAAAGGAAATTTAGCAGATGCGAATGTAAAAGAATGGGCAAACACTGTCGATGCTGTAAAAGAGAAGTATAAAGATGTTAAATGTGTGATACCTGGTCATGGTAAAGAAGGAGGTATTGCATTATTGAATTATACAATTGAATTATTTGAGTAATACTGTTATTGCTAATTATATATAAACTAAGGTTGGTAATGGTAAGTTGAATATGTTTTTTTAAGTACTTTTACTTTAATAATTTATTTCTCAAAATGAAAAAGCCATTCTATTCGTTTGTAAGTATATTTTTAATTTTAAGTTGTACAAATTATGGACGTTTAAAAGTTGTGAGTTCTCTTCCTGATGAACTAAAAGAAGTATCTGGTGTTGAAAAAATAAAAAAATCAGATATTTTATGGATGCATAATGATAGTGGAAATAAAGCTGATGTTTATGGTGTAAATATTTTTGGTGAAATACAACAAACAATTGCATTGACAATAAAAAATAAAGACTGGGAAGATGTTACTTCAGATGAAGAAGGTAATTTATACATTGCTGATTTTGGGAATAACGGTAACAAGCGTAAAAATTTAGTGATTTATAAAATAACTGCAGAAGAACTCACATCTCAAAAAATAGTAACACCAGAAAAAATTAAATTTAAATACTCCAATCAAACCAAATTTCCTCCTAAAAAGAAAAAACGTTTTTTTGATGCCGAATCACTATTGTATTTTAAAGGTGGGTTATATGTTTTTACTAAAAGTCGTGTAAAAGGAGCTTATGGCAAAACAAGTTTATATAAAGTACCAACCACAAAAGGAAAATATACTGCAGAATATATTGATACGTTTGAAAATTGTAATAATAGCATACACTGTTGGGTAACAGCAGCGTGTATATCTCCTGATAAAACAAAAGTAGCCTTGCTAACTCATGATCAAGTATTAGTTTTTACAGATTTTACTGGTGATAATTTTTTCAGTGGAGTAGTTACAGAATATGATTTAGGGTATACTTCACAAAAAGAAGGAGTTACTTTTAAAGATAACAATACACTTTATATCACTGATGAAAAATCTCATGGCTCAGGAGGGAAGTTATATGAGTTTTCTCTTGTTGAAAAATAATGAGAAGTTGATTTAAAATCTGTCATAGCGAGTATACAAAACTATCAAAAAACGTAACTTATTTCTCAGGAATAAATAAAAGGTAGCTTTTTTCTATACATTAATTGTGTTTTTAGATTAAAAGATATTTTACATAAAACTTACAAGTTAATTATTTCAAATAAAAGCATTGCCCAGCCAATAATTAAAAATAATCCACCAAGAGGAGTTATTGGACCTAAAAACCTCATTTTTTTTCCTTTTGCATCTGACAAAACCAGTCCATAAATACTAAAGGAGAAGAGAAAAATACCAGTTATAAAACTCAAACCCAACAAATAGTTTGGGTGTTCAAAATTAAAACCGATTGTAAGTAAAACGATAGCATGATACATTTGATATTTCACACCAGTTTCAAATGACTTTAATTGGTCATCAGTTAAAATTTTCTTTAGGGCATGAGCTCCAAAAGCACCAAAAATAACTGCTAGCATTCCAAAAATAGTTCCAAAAATTAAAATAGTTTGTTGTGTCATAATATATTTAAAAAATGTTTAAAAAGAGAAACCAATACCAAAAGCAACTCTATTTTCATTAGAGTTTCCATGGAAATAAGAAATATTTAAAGTAAACAAATCAATTCCACTTAACCAAATAGAACCTCCATAGCTAGTGTGCCAAATTGAATTTTTAATTTCTCTTGGGCTCCAAACACGTCCGTAATCAAAACCAGCCGAAATACCCATCTTTAAAGGTAAGAATGCAGTTTTAATTTCCCCAAAACGTAAACGTAAATCGTTAGTATGATAAAAGCTTTGAGTTCCAGTAAATCGTTGGCGATTAAAACCACGTAAGTTTCTATCTCCACCTAGGGTAGCTGCTTGGTAAATTTCAAAACGATTACCAATGTTAATATGTGTACCAACTTCAGAAGCAAAAACTAACGAACGGTTTTGTACCAAGTTTTGATAAATAGCTAAAGAAGATTTAATATATCCAAAACGTCTTTCAAAATCATTAATTTTTGATTTGGCTCCAACTGCTAATTCAAAATTCATTCCTTTGGTAGGGAAGCTTACATTATCTACTCTGTTATGTGTAAAACCAAGTTCGCTTCCTATAAAATAATTAGTATTAAAAATATTTATAGCACTCTGATTATGATTTCTAATATTTCTATTTGGTGTGTTTTGTACTCGAATACCTTCTATCGAAGATGCTAATTGCACAGCAAATCCACCTCTAAAACGTTTTAAAAGTGCTGGAGAAAAACTTAATTCACTTTTTTTAATACGATAGTAATCTAAATCAAAATTTTTATTTTTTGTACTGTTGTTACCCCATCCAAAA
This sequence comes from Tenacibaculum sp. nBUS_03, assembly GCF_051201695.1. Taxonomy (GTDB): domain Bacteria; phylum Bacteroidota; class Bacteroidia; order Flavobacteriales; family Flavobacteriaceae; genus Polaribacter. The sequence continues at coordinate 3,319,633 of NZ_CP179214.1, forward strand.
AAGTTAATAGAATAATTATCACTAGTTGCTTTTGCACGTATTTCTAAGCTCCAATCTCCTATAAATTCTGTAAACTCACCATTATACTCAATATCAAAGCCATTAATAGCTGAAAAATAGTTTGCTGATAAAGAATGTTGGTTTGCAAATGGACGTTTTTTAAACCCTTGTCGTGTATGTGTTAAGGATGCTCCTATGAAAAAACCATCATCTGGATTGCTACCTAAACTTGGAAATACAAGTGTAGTATTGTTTTCTATATCTCGGTGGTTATAAGTATTTCTATGATAATTGTCTGAACGTAAGTCCGCAGTTTCCTTGCTAGCATTTACGGTGTTCTTTTTAGATTTATAATCATATATTTTTGTTTTTTTACTCCAGCCAGCTACAGAAGAAGAATCTGTATAGGTATCATGATCTTGTCCGCCAATTAATCGAATTAAAATACCATTGTTAACCTTTCCTGTTATTGTAAAAGTATCATTACCATTTAATCCATAAATTTGAATTTCGTCAGTTTCTTTAGTAGTAAAAGTGCGTTGGTAAATACTGTTTTTTTTGCGAGTAATAGTTACTTTAGTATCTGTATTATTTATACGTTCAATATTAAACTTGTCTTTTTTGTCAGTTCCTACGATGTATACTATTTTAGCTTGTTTTCTATAATATCTACGAGCAATTTCTTTTAACTTATCTCTTCGTGACTTTATTTTTGCGATAGTTTCTTTTCCATCCAACTCATAAATTTTGGTGGGTAATTTTTTTATAGAGGCTTCAATAATATCATTTGTTAAGTGTTTTTGAATATAGTCTGCCTGAGCCAACCAGTCTTTTAAGGTCAATTCATTTAAAAATTCGGCATCAAAGAAACGAGGGTAATTATTATACCACTTCATGTTTTTAATATCATTTTCAAATGTTTGCATATTTCTAACTAAAGGTACAAACTGTTGAAATAATGGAATCATAACTCCATCAAATTTAGAAAAAGGTTGGTCTCTATCTCTAGGAATTGGACGATAGTAGGTGTTCCCATTAGCTGTTTTAAAAGAAGCCCAACGCCATTGATCTTCATGTCTATCCCAATCGCCAATTACCATATCAAACAAACGTGAACGAATTGCCCATTTTTGATCTACTGAATGTTTTCCATTTTTACGAATCTTTTCTAAAACATCAAAAGTATTTATAATATTGGTTGAATTACCAAAACTATCAACATCGTCTCTATTACCAGCAGGGCGCTCTTCTAATAAATACAGACCGCCACCAAAAATAGTATTGTATTTACCTAATGCCGGTTGTTTAGGCATATAGTATAATTTAGGGTTAGTGTGGTATATATTTACAGCTTTTGCCATATCAGGAATAACAAAAGCAGCATATGGATGCGACATAGTAAAAACATCTTGAACTACGTCTATTAAAAAAGTTCCTTTTAAGATTCCTCCCATAATACGACTACCGTCTTTGTACATAGAACGCAAGACATATTGTTTACCATTAGGGTTTTCAAGTCGAAGTGAATTTGTTTGATTTCCTCCTCCTTGTCTAATAGGTTTTAAACCACCCAAAGTAGTTTCTAATTCTAAGATAGGAACTCGTACTTTTTTACCATACTTTTCACGATGTAAGTCTCCCCACATAAATTTATGAAAAGTACTAACTTTTGTGTCTTCAGAAGGATAAATAGAAGTTTCTATAGTTTTTTTATGAGCATTGTATTCACTATAATCAAAGGTCTGTTGTACTTTTTTAGGAGCTATAATTTCTTTGCTAAATAGTAATTTATTATCGTCAGTAGAGTTAGCAGCGTAATATTCAATTACAGCAGAACCATCTCTATAAAAATTTAATTTGGCATACCCGTGATTACCATACGTAAAAGGAGCATTATAACCAGCTAAAGCAGGTGATTGTTTAGATCCTGAGCCACTCACGACTTGTTTAAAACCATCATTTTCGATGTATTGAAGATTGTGTTCATGACCACCAACAAAAACAATGTTGTTTTTAAAGTCGTCTGCAATAGTTTTTATTTGTTCTATAAAATCTGTATAACTTTTGTTAAAGTTATCAGTTTCAATACCAGCATGTGAACGTAACATATTTTTTAAAGTACCTAAAACAGGTATTGGTTTCATATGGTCTTTAAAAGAAAAACTACCACCATGCGGACCATTGCTATATAATGGGTGATGCATTGCTACGACTACATTTTTGTAACGATTTTTTTTAAACATTCCAGATAGTTCATCTAAAAATCGTTCACGTGTTTTAATATCACAGTTTTCATTAATAGCCGGATGGTTGTTCCAATCAGTAATAAACCATTTACTATCAATAATTATAAGAGTAAGATTATCATTAATAGTAACTTTTTTTAATCCACATCCATTTTCAGGTAAAAAAGAATTTTTACCCAAAGCCTTTTCTATCATTTTTTCTTGACGCTTTAAGCCTTTTAAGCCATTGTACCAATCATGATTACCAGGAGTAAAAATGGTTTTTCCTTTAAAGTTTTTTACAGCATCTATTTGAATTTGTAATCGATGTTCAGCTAATGCTCTTTCAGTAGCTTCTTTTTTAGGCATTCCTATTGGGTAAATATTATCACCTAAAAAAAGAGCTGTACTATTTTTTGTTGCGGTTTGTATATCTTTCTGAAAATACTCTAAAGAAAGTAAATTCTTACCTAAGTCAGCATTACCAGCGTCTCCAATTAAATAAAAAGAGTGAGAAACCTTTTTATTCACTTTAATGGTTTTTGGAGATTTAGTGTTAGCGTATTGTGCTTTATAGGTAGCACAACCAGTTATAATGATAAAAGAAATAAGGTATAGGAAAACTCTAACGTTCATAAGTAGTTTTATTGAGTTACAAAAATACTACTAATTCGTTAGCTTTTTATACTCATCAAGAGTATCAATATCCAACAAATCAAAAGGAGGTGTTTTTATAAGATTTTGTTCTTCATCTTTAAGTAATTCTTTTGCTCCTTTGTCTCCTAATAGCTGGGTTAATTTATAAAAGTATTTTGCAGGGAATATTGCAGGAACTCCAGTTTTATCTCCATAGTTAGAAGCAATTATTTTTGTAGGTTCCTTTTGAGATAAATGATACATTTCATGAATATAAGTTGAAGTAATTTTTGGTTGATCAGCTAAAAGTATCGTTACAAAATCGTATTGTTTATTGAGTATGTATTTAATCCCAGCTACGATGCTTGAACTTAATCCATTTTTATAGTTTGTATTGTGTAATATTTGGATAGGATACTTTTCAATTTCTTTTCTAATAAGATCAAAGTTAGCTCCTAAAATGCAATAAACAGTAGATGTTTTTAAATTTAAAGCTTGTTCTATTGTCCAGCCTAATAAGGTAGTATGTTTATAGGGGAGTACTTGTTTGGGTTTCCCCATTCGAGAAGAACTTCCTGCGGCAAGAATAAGAATAGCATTTTTCATTTTTAAGAATGAATTTTACCGGTTATCTTTTTTAATGAAAAAACTTCTTTTTTTCTTATAACTGATAATATTTCAGCAACAATAGATAATGCAATTTCCTCAGGTGTTACTGCACCAATATTTAATCCAGCAGGTGTGTGAATTTTATCTAAAAAAATATCTGAAATATTAGGAGATAGTTCAAATAATTCATTGAATAGTTTTTCTCTTCTCTTAGCAGCGCCTAATATTCCAATATAACTGGGATTACTTTCCTGTAATTTTATTAAGTATCGTAAATCGTAGGTGAAATTATGATTCATAATAACGATAGCAGTATGCTGATTTACGTGTTTTAATTCAACCAGTTCTGGAGTTTGTGCAATAACTGATTTTGCTCCTGGGAAATCTGATAATTTTTTTGGGTCTTTTACAGAAGTTATAATTTCAACTTCCCAACCTAATACTATAGCTTGTTTACATAACTTTACAGCATCATGTTCTCCTCCAACGATTATTAAACGAAAAAGTGGTTGCATTATTTGAGTAAATACTAAAGATTGGTTATTTACCGTAGGTTTAAAATGATTGGAAAAGTTGAAGAAACTATTGCTAAATTGAATTACTGATCCAAAATGACCTTCAATGTCGTCTTCTTTTTTATAGTGAGCATTGATGCTAAAGGGAACTCTTTTTTCTACAGTAATGGAAAATGCTTTTAAAAATTTAGATGTAAGATTAATGGGTTCTAGTAAAATATATAAAATACCCTCACAACCTAATCGATATCTACCGTCATAAGCTATAACTTTTGGAGTTTTTGTTTTAAAAACAGTTTGAGCTCTTCGTTGGACTTCTTTTTCTACGCAACCGCCACTTACAGCACCTATTATTTTTCCGTCAGAAGAAAGCAACATTTGTACGCCAGGTTTTCTGTAAGAAGAACCATCTAAAGCAACAACAGTAGCCAATATATTTTGGATTCCTTTTTGTTGATTGAGAAATGCTTGTTGAATAATTTCTTTAAACTCGTGCGTCATTAATAGAAAACATTTCTTTAAAAGTACAAATTTTTAGGAACTACAAGAAAGCATTGAGCAACCTACCTTATTACGAGCCCATTCAGGACGTTTAGAAAACCATTTATGATGTTGAGGTTGTTCGCTATACGGTTGTTTTAATAACTGATAAAATTCTTCAATTAAATTGTAATCACCTTTGTTAGCATCATCAATTGCCAGTTGTGCCATATAATTACGTAATACGTATTTAGGATTTACAGTATCCATTTGTTGTTTTCGCTGCTCATTAGTTTGAGTTTCTTGTTGTAATCTTTCGATATATTGAGCGCACCATGTTTCCCAATGTTGTTTTATGTCATCTTTTAATTCTATTGGGGAATAAAAAGCGTCTGTTATTTTTTCAATAGCTTTTGAAAAAGAATCTTCTTTTGAGATGTTTGATAGATTTCTGAAAAAAATAGTCATATCCGTTTCTATCAAATGTAACGTTTCTTCAAGTTTACCAATAAGTTCGGAATCTGTATCGTTATTTTGAATTAAACCTAACTTACTTTTCATCATAGTTTCATATTGCTCTTTAAAAAGAAAATTGTAACCATCTAAAATTTGTTGTAAGGGTTCAGCTTCTTCAATAAGCGGATATAAAGCATTCGCTAGTTTAAATAAATTCCATAATCCAATGTAGGATTGATTTCCAAACCTGTACCGTTTATGTTGAGCGTCTGTTGTATTTGGGGTCCATCCAAAATCAAAACCTTCTAGCCATCCATAAGGTCCATAATCAATTGTTAATCCTAAAATAGACATGTTATCAGTATTCATAACACCGTGAACAAAGCCAACGCGTTGCCAATGTATTATCATCTCGATTGTATTATTTCGAACTTTAGCTAAAAATTCAAGATATTTTTGTTTTCCTGTCGCGGTTATTTCAGGGTAAAAATGTTTGATGGTATAATCTGTTAGTTGTTGTAAAGCTGTATGATTTTGCCTAGCTGAAAGGATTTCAAAGCTTCCAAAACGAATAAAGTTAGGAGCAGCCCGACTAACAATAGCTCCTTTTTCAAAAGCACGATTTCCGTTGTATAATACATCTCGTAAAACTTCATCACCAGATAAACTTAAAGTTAAAGCTCTGGTTGTAGGTACCCCCAAATGATACATTGCTTCACTACATAGATATTCTCGTATGGAAGAACGTAAAACAGCTAATCCATCTGCGGTTCTTGAATACGGAGTTTCACCGGCACCTTTTAACTGAAGCGCCCATCGTTTATTTTTATGAAGTATTTCAAATAAATTAATAGCTCTACCATCACCTAGTTGTCCTGCCCAGTTTCCAAACTGATGTCCCCCATAGCACATCGCATACGGATGTGTATTTTTTAAGACCTTATTTCCTGTAAAAATTTGTAAAAAATTGTCTGTTTTTGAGTCCTCTTTTGTAATTCCTAGCTCAGTTAACATTTCATCAGAAACATGAACTAACGATGGGTTCGTAGTTTTTTTAGGAGTTACATAGGAAAAGCAAGCGTCTACTACTTGTCTTCGGCTGTTTTCTAGATTTTTATCAGAAGGAAGTTCGTTAGTAAAAGTGTTATCTAGGTTTAATTGCATAGCGTTATATACTAAATACTTTTTAGGTTTATTGACAAAGTTACTAAATAACAAATAGATATTTTACGGGGTTAATTTGTTTAAAAAATTAATATAATTTGTTAAAAGACCTCTTATTTGTTCCGCAGCTACAGGGTTTGCTGAGTGAACTTTAAATTGTAGGTTTGTTAAATTTAATCCAGAGTCATAGACAAGCCATTTAGCTGCTGCTAAGCCATCTGGAGCGATTTTTCCATTAGAGTCAAGGCCAAGGTCATTATCAAAACTAATAAAGTTAGGTAGTCCATTAACAGTAATATAGGTTACAAAATCTTCATAGGTTCTAACAATATCAAATTCACATTCCACAGATTTATTATACACCATTTCAATGGTTCTGATATCGTCAAGAAATAGTTTTTTCATAACTTAAATTCTAATTTGAGGTTGATGTTTTTGATTTTTATGAAGGTCAACTAAATTAGTGAAATAAAAAAAGAGAACCCTTATTTGTTTTTTGAGCGTTTATGTAAGTTTATCAATCCATTTATTTAGTTCTTCATCTGATGGGTTTCTGAGTTTTTTTTCTCCAATTGTAATAGTGGGGAAATTCAATTTTTGGTTTTCATATAATTTACGGAGCTCTTCAGCATGTTTACTATTTTTTTCAACATCTAAAAAAATAAACTCAATATCCTTACTAAGAAAAAATTCTTGGTAATATTTTGTTTTATGGCACCTTTGAGCTCCGTATAATTTAACAATCATTGCTTATTTTAATTTATCAGCATATAGTTTTCTAAGTCTACTTAACTTAGGAGTGATTACAAAATTACAATACCCTTGTTGTCTATTTTGATTGTAGTAATCTTGATGATCTTCAGTAGCTTCATAAAAAGTAGGAATTTCACTAATTTCTGTAACTATAGTTTCTTCAAAATAAGTTTGCAATTGCTGTATCACTTCAGTGGCTATTTCTTTTTGTTCTGAGTTATGATAAAAAATAACAGATCGATACTGAGTTCCCACATCGGCTCCTTGTCTATTTAAAGATGTAGGGTCATGAGTAGTCATAAAAATAGTGATGATCTCTGCATATGATATTATTGCCGGATCAAACATAAACTGAATAACTTCGGCATGCCCTGTTAAGCCAGAGCAAATTTCTCTATAGGTTGGTTTTCCTGGAGCAGTACCTCCAGCATATCCAGAAACTACTTTCTCTACGCCTTTTATTTTTTGAAAAATAGCTTCGGTACACCAGAAACATCCACCTCCTAATGTTGCTAACTGTTTAGTCATTATTTTCTAATTTAATACTTAATGAGTTTACACAATAACGTAATCCACTAGGTTCTGGCCCGTCAGGAAAAACATGTCCTAAGTGGGCATCACATGTGTTGCATAAAATTTCTACCCGTATCATGCCAAGCGTAGTGTCTTTATGATATTTAACTGCATTTTCTTGTACAGGTTGAGTGAAGCTTGGCCACCCTGAGCTTGAGTCAAATTTTATACTAGAGTCAAACAAAGGAGAATTACAGCAAGTACAATTGTATTTACCTTCAGTAAAAGACGAGCAAAATTCTCCGCTAAAAGGGCGTTCGGTTCCTTTTAAACGCGTTATAGTATATTCTTCAGGAGATAATAATTCTTTCCATTCTTCATTTGTTTTTTCTATTCTTTTAGTTGGAATAGGATTTCCGTTTGTGGTGAAACTGATAATGTTTTTCCAAGTAAG